>DASYIS010000460.1:0-27796 GCA_035997375.1 Chthoniobacteraceae bacterium | reverse complement strand
TGCGCCGCAACCGCCGCCGAGTCGCCGGGGAGACCTACGAGTATTGGACCCTGGTGCGCACGGCCAAGGGGCCGCGGCAGGAAGTGGTCGCCTCGCTCGGCAAGGAGCCGGGGCTGGAGAGTCGGGTGCGCCACGGCTGGGAGCAGATCGGCGACCTGCTGGAGGGGCGCGCGCCGGGGGTCGACTGGGCGCAGATCAACGACGCGCGGCTCTACCGTGGGCTCGATGTCTTGCACGCCCACAAGGACGCGCTCTGCCGGCACTTGCAGGAGCGCTACCGCAGTCTGTTTGCCGTCGAGTTCGAGTTCCTCCTGTACGATGTGACGAGCACCTATTTTGAAGGCGAAGCCAAGCGCAATGAGAAGGCGGCGCGCGGGTACAGCCGCGACCAGCGCCCGGATTGCAAACAGGTCAACCTCGGTTTGGTCGTCACGCCGGAAGGGCTGCCCGTCGGCTACGAAATCTTCGCCGGCAACACCGCGGACGTGACCACCGTCGAGGAGATGATCGAGCTGATGGAAAAGAAGTACGGCCAGGCCCAGCGCGTCTGGGTCATGGACCGCGGCATGGTCAGCGAAGAGAACATCGAGTTCCTGCGCGCGCGCGGCGCCCGCTACCTTGTCGGCACGCCCAAGAGCCAGCTCAAACGCTTCGAAGCCAGGCTGCTGGAGGAGGCCGATTGGACGGAAGTCCAGCCCGGCGTGGAGGCTAAAATCGTCGCGCACCCCGACGGCGCCGAGGACGAGCAATACCTGCTCTGCCGCTCGCAGGCGCGCGCGCAAAAAGAGCGCGCCATGCTCGAGCGGCAACGCCAGCGGCTGCGGGAAAAACTCGCCGAGATCGATGCCAGCCTGCGCCGCCGCCCCGCCAAAGACCTGGGCCCGATCGAACGCCGCCTCGGCCGCTGGCTGGGCCGCTCGCCCGCCGGCGAGCGCCTGGTGGAAGTCAAAATCCGGCAGGACGAAGCCGGCCGCGCCTGCGGACTGGAGATCCAGGAGCGTCCCGAGCGTGCCGACTGGGCGCGCCACGCTCACGGCGCCTACCTGTTGCGCACCAACTGCACCGAGCGCGACCCTGCCCAGCTCTGGCATTGGTACATCCGGCTCACCCAAGCCGAGGAAGCCTTCCGCATCAGCAAGAGCGACCTGAGCCTGCGGCCCGTCTTTCACCAGAAAACCGAGCGGGTCGAAGCCCATCTCCTGGTCTGCTTTTTGGGCCTCGCCCTCTGGCGCCCGCTGGAGATGTGGATGCGCGGCAAAGGGCTGGGCCACTGTGCCCGCCAGCTCCGCAAGGAAGTGGCCACCACAGCCTCGACGTCGTGCTCCCCGTGCGCCCCGACCCGGCCACCGCCGAGCCTCACGAGGTCCGTCTGCGCATCGTCGCTCGTCCCGACCGCCCCGTGGCCGAGCTCCTCCATCGCCTCGGCCTCGACCTCCCCACCGCACCCAAAGTGGTGCAAAATGTAGTGGAGAAAAACCAGGCCTGACCCCGGCCTTTGCAGGGCTTTTTACGCTTTTGCTCCTAATGCTGGCGAACTTGGGTTAAACTGATCGCCAACTACGCGAAGAAGCTCGGCCTGCCGGGCTACAGCAGTCGCCAGTTCAGCATCTCGGTGGAGACCGAGCTGACCCAAGTCGAGGACATCGCCGGCACGAGCGAGCGGCTCTACAAGCAGCTGCAGGAGGCCGTCGATGAGCAAATGCAGAATTACGGGTACGTGCCACCGGACGGATACGGCAATGCCACCCGAGACCGACCGCGCTTCCCGGAACGGCGCTTCCGGCAACAGCAGCAATGGCTACCGGAACGGCAACGGTTATCATGCCTCGCCAGCAGCCGACCGCTGGAACTGCACCGAGGGGCAGAAGGGTCTCATCCTCCGCCTCGTCCACGAGCACCAACTCGACAAGAACGACGTGGAAGCGATGGCCCAGCAGCTTTTCGGCTGCGGGGTGACCGTTATGGACAAGATGCAGGCTTCCCAGTTGATCGAGGATCTCCTCGAGAAAGTCGGGAAGAAGCCCCGGGCAGCCGGCGCTGGGGAAACGGACAGGGGGGTGCGGCGGTGATCGCGACCGTTGAACCCGTGGAGTCTGCTCCCTCGGAGCCGAACATGGAGGAGCGCGTCAGGGAGCTGCAGCAGACCGTCTCGGCATCCCGCCTGACGCTCTACCTCACCTGCCGGTTGCGGTTCTTCTTCCGGTACGTGGTGAAGCTCAAGAAACCGAAGTCGCCGGCGCTCCATGTCGGAAGCGCCGTCCACGCGACCCTGAAAGCCTGGAATAAGGCGCGCTGGCGTGGGGAGATCCTCACCCTCACGCAAATCCATCAGGAGTTCACGGCGGCCTGGGCGGAGACCGAGGGAGACCCGGTGGAGTGGGACGGGGAAGAGGTGGCCGAACAGGCGACCGCCTGGCGGCTGCTCGACACCTCTCAGCCGTTTCCGCCCAAACCGGAGGCGGTGGAGGTGCCGGTGGAGGCCGACTTGAAAGAGCATGGCCTGCCCACCGTCATCGGTGTCCTCGATCTCGTCCAGGAGGGGAGGATCGTCGACTACAAGACGAGCGGCCAGACGCCGAACCCGGAGCGGGTGGCCCACACGACGGAAGTGCAGACGAGCATCTACTCGCTGCTCTACCGGGCCAACACCGGCCGGCAGGAGCAGGGGATTGAGCTGCACCATCTCGTGAAGCCGAAAAACCCGAAGGTTGTCGTGACCGAGCTGCCGCCGATGAGCGAGCACCAGGAGAGCCGGGTGTTCACGCTCATGGAGTCGTTCGTGGAAGGGTTGGCGCGCCGGGACTTCGTGCCTTCACCGGGCCTCCAATGTTCGACCTGCGAGTACTTCCATCAGTGCCGGGCCTGGCAATAGCCGGATAACGGAACGGCCGGTCGGCCTCCGCAGGAACCGCAAACCCAAAGTGGTCAGCTCTACCGCAGCGGTCGGAGCTGGCCACTTCACTTTCACATGAATGAAACACGCGCAGTGGTTCGAGGGCAGTAACCGCAACCACAAACCGAAAGGAGATAACGATATGGAGCAAATCACGCTCTACTGCCGCGCTGGCTCATCCGACAAGGTGTACCAGGCCGCGATCCAACCCGAGGCAGACAACCAGTACTCGGTTCAGTATGCGTACGGCCGGCGCGGAGCGACCCTGCAGACCGGGACCAAAACGTCGGTGCCGGTCGAATACCACATGGCCAGGTCGATCTACGACGGCCTGGTGAAAGAGAAAACGGCGAAGGGCTATACGCCGGGTGAGTCCGGCACGCCCTACCAGAACACGGCCCACGAGCCGCTCACTACCGGCGTGGGGAGTGCGTGAATCGTTGGGCGCGGCGATCGCCGGTCATGACGACTTTTGTCCGCGCACCCCAAGGTCCCGTACCCCGGACTCAGCGAGAATTTCAAGAGGATGACAACCTCGGACACCCGTGGATGTCGATGGCGTTGTTTGCACTTTCGTTTGCAAAACGGCATTTGCGCCACTCTCGCAATGCGTTTCCCCTGTGCTTATCAGGGAAAGGTGGCTAGGGGCGGAATCGAACCGCCGACACGAGGATTTTCAGTCCCTTCGATTCTCCTCAGCAAGCCGGCTCTCTCTGGGTAAGATAAGGGTCACAAGGGCCACAAGGGGCACAAGGGTCAGAAAATCCGCCACACAGCGCCACAGCCTTTTTTTGTGGCGGCTTTTCCGCGCCACAGCTTCGGAGGAACCGGGCAAGATGAAGTCCGGAACCTCTCCATTCCGCTTGGGCTCATGAGCGCGAAAGCTACGTTCTCGTAGTGAAACTTCGGACCCACGATTCCACCGCCCATTCGGGAACTCGAACGAAGCGTGGCCCTCGTCGCGTCGCCGCCAACTCTCCACGCTGGACCAGTCGCTGCACCGTTCTCTTGCTCACCGAAAGTCTCTTCGCCACCTCGGAGAGAGTGAGCAGAAGGTACGATCTTTTTGCGCGAGTGCTCACAGCGTGATGTTCAACCCATGCGGCCTTCGTGGAGGCGGTGGGGGTGATTGGACTTTCTCGCACAAAGTGGAATGGACGGTTGCCGGGGCGTGCCTCGGAGTGTTTCCTGAAAGCGTTCGATGCCAAAGTTTCGGGTCAGTGTGCGAAAGCCTGACTCGGCGGAGAAAGCCGGGGTGGAGACCAAGACTGAGCAAACGGGTTCACAATGTCAACCCATTCTCACTCCCGACGAGTGGATCACGAAAGCCGAGGCGGCACGTGTACGGGGCGTCTCCAGACAGGCAATCGCGAAGTTGGTCGCCAAGGGAAAGCTGGCAACCTTGAATCTTGCGGGGAACACATTCCTTAAACGATCGGATGTTGAGCACTATCGGCCTCAGCCGGGTGGACGGCCACCAAGCCGCCGAGGGTAGTATGCATAACGCCTTCGCTTTCTCGTAGCACCCGGCATTAGGGCTGACCCTGAGAGAGGGGAATCCACGCATGCTCGTTCCCGGTGCGCAGATACCAAGTCTCCCCGGTTTGGGTGTCGATTTTGATGGTGCCGCTGCCGCCGCTCCCTTTGACGTTGACGATCTGGTATCTGCCGACGCGCGAGCACCCGCACAAAGTCGCTACCGCAAGGAATATAAGGAGGTATCTCATACGGTCGCGACGATTGCGCCAATTGCTGGTCCTGGCAAGTCGCCGCCCGGGTTACTTGATCCAACCCGCTAGGCTCGTTCCTTCGTAAGGGAACAAGTGGACAAATTTAGCGTGCCCTAAGGCGATCCCAACGCTGGTCAGATTACAGTGACTTATCGCGCCCCATAGCGTCAAAAACTGGTCCGCTCCGCTCACATTGCGTCCGAACCAAGCCTCCACTTCTTCCATTGAAAGTCTTCGGCTCTTCCAGAGTTCGTCGATTTTGGTGATTTCTTGGGGCGCGACACCACGGCTCGCGAGAAGCGAGGTTAAAGAATTAAAGTCTTCAGTGGTGAACTGAAGAAATTCGGGGTCGTGCATCGAACGCATTAGCATGTTGGTTACGTTCGGAATTGTTGTCAGAAGTGCATGGTCTTCAGGATTCTTCGGGTTGAAGCCGCGAGTGAACAGAGCGGGGTATTGGTCTCTGAGCAAATCTCCAAAGTTGAGGTTCTGAAAGGGCGGCGTCTCAATGCAGGAGCAAAAGCTTAGGTGAGTAATGTTGCTGCCGATCGCGACCCCTTTCGCGAGGCGCGCAACCTTCTCGAAGGTCTCGCAAAAATCCTTCAGTGAGCCGAGTTTCGGGTGGCGGAGGTACTTGTGCCCAAAGATCAAGGCAAGGATCGTGAGCTGGTCACCGTTCAACTTGGGGACGACTGCGAGCGCTTCTCGAAGGACAACTTCCTGAAGTGTGCCAGCTTCATAGTCTGAACGATCGATAAGCAAATCGACCAGAATATCGCCTAGCTCCTTCTCTCCGGTTCTGGCGTACTCTTTCTGAGCGGTTAGAAGGGCCATCTGAAACGCCGGCTCCTCGGCCTGTTGGATGGCTTCTGGCCGGGAAGCCTCAAGCTTCTCAAGAAATTTCGTAGTGAATTCTTCCACCCTGCCGATCGCTGTCTTTGCTGCATTCGCGGAAAGCTTCTCGAAGTTGTCACTAAAAACATCGAGCGCGATGTCCCTTACATCCCGGTAGGAAAGCGAGTTGATCGTGACCGCGCCCGCCTGGACATTCGTGGAAGAGTCTCCCCCCTGCTGACGCTGGTCAGTTCGGTCACTCATTCGGGGTCGTTCTTGCGAATGCTCAGGTCGCGCCCGACTTGAATGTTCGCCGAACCATGCCCGCCCTTTTGCTTCTGAGACCCTTCTTTGGACCTCTTGGAAAGAAGCCAGGTGAGGATGAAGACGGGTATCGCGACGAGAACTCCCGAGAAAAGCCATGCGCGGTTATCGTAAATCCAATTGAGCATTCTGCGACTCTGCCAAGTGTGCACCGCTAAGCAAGCGGAGGATTCATACTCCTCGTGTCGGGGGATCGATTCCCCAGGTGACACAAGGTGACACAAGGTGACATTTTTAGCTCAAAAAACCGCCACAGGGCGCCACAGGGCGATTTTGTGGCGGAAAAAACCCGCCACAGCGGACATTCCGAAACGCTAAGTGCCTCATTTTGAGGCACTTAAGAGTGGCTAGGGAGGGAATCGAACCCCCGACACGAGGATTTTCAGTCCTCTGCTCTACCGACTGAGCTACCTAGCCCTTGCGTGAAAGGGCGGTTACGGTGCATGGAACTGCGACCGCTGGCAAGCGGTTTTCTGCTTCGATTTCCGCAGGCCAGGTCTGGGCCGCCGGCTCCGCGCCCCCGCAGCCACCGCGCACCGACGGCGCGGTGCCCTCCACGTGCCGTGAGCGTGAATCCAGCCCGGCCTCAGACTTTCCGCTCCACCTCGCGGATGAAGCAAAACTGCAGCTCGCCGTAGAATTCGATCTGGAAGAGCGCGAAGCTGCGGGCGTCGCCGAGCGTGAGTTCCCGCCGCATGTCCTGCTCGGTGATCCCGTGCTTCTCGGCGAGTGTGAGGCGGGCCTGGTTCATCGCGTTGATCCAGGAATCGAGATGGGCGACGGGGATGTGGAGCGACGAGTCTTCCTCGCCGGGCCCCGCGGGCTGGAGCGTGGCGAGGTCGCGCTCGACGAGGCTGCGGCTCGCCTCGAAATGCTCGCGCAGATCGGGCTCCACGAACTCCCGCCAATCGGCGTCCAACTCGGGCTCGGCGCCGGCGCTGGGCGAGCTGTAAAGGCGGGCGTGCGCGGCGGGATGGTCGCCCGGCGACGCGCTGGGGACGATCTGGCGGAGGAGGTCGCAGACGAACGGATCGAGCTGCGTCAGCGCGATGGTGAGCGGGTCGATCCGGGCGAGTTGCATCCGCGAAGAAGGTACCGGGCCTACGAGCTTTTTTCCAGCGTGGAAAGGAGCAGGTAGGCGTGCAGTTGCTGCACGTACGACTCCGCCCGCTCGCGCTCACCGCTCCAGAGGATGGAGCGGCCGAGTTGATGGACCTCCAGCATGTGCTTCTCCGCCTTGGTCCGCGAGTAGCCGAAGATCCGCTGGAAGACCATCGTCACATAGGTGGTAAGATTGATCGGGTCATTATGCACGACGACATTCCAGGGAACGTCGATCGCTTCCTCCGTCTCGGTCTCGGTTTCGACGAAGGTGCCGCTCATGCCCACGAGAACGGTCTTACTTCGTCGCGGGCGCCACCGGAGCCGCCGGAGCCGCGGGCGCGGGAGCCGGGGCCGGATCGAGCGTGGCGGTCGTGTCCGGAGCCGGCGCTGCCGAGACGGTGGGCGTGGGCGTGAGCAGCCCCTCGAGCTCGGCAATCCACCCGGCGGCCTCGGGATGAGTCGGGAAGGCCTTGATCTGCGCGAACATGTCGGCGATCCCGCGGTTCTTCTGGCCGACGCGGATGAGGTCCTGGTCGCGGCTCCAGATGAGGGACGGGCGCCGGACCTGGTTGAATTTCTCGATCTCGAAGGTCTTCTGGCTGCGGGTCGCCGCTTCGCCCTCGCGCTTGATCTTGTTGTCCCAATACTCGAGCAACCGGAGGTCCTTCACGTTCCGCATTTCCGGCAGGAGAATGTTCTGGTAGATGCCGTCGAAGTTGCCCGGCGTCCCTTCCCAACTCGGCGCCGGCGCGTCGTCGGGCAGCGCCGCCTGCGCGGCGGCCGTCTTCCCCTTGCCGCCGCCGCCGCGCCCCTTCTGGGGAGCCACGTCGGTGATGTAGTCGCTCAGGCGCATCCACTGGACAAAGGCGCTGCTCGCGAGGGAGTTCTTGAGGATCTGGTCGTGCACCCGCTTGACGGTCTGGTTGTCCTGCTTCTTCTCCTTTTGCGCCGCCGTGACGGGGCGCTTGACGCTGGACGGGACGACGGGGACATCCTTCGCGAGCTTGGCGGCCTCTTCAAACGCCTCCATCGTCGTCTGGTCGTTCGCGACTTCGCGCGCGTGCTGGAGCACCTGGGGAAAGAGCGTTTTCACTTCCGCGCCCGCCGAGCGCTGCAAGGTGAGCGCGAGCCAGTTGAAATAGAGGTGCAGGGCGACCTTGACCTCAGGATCCCGCAGCGCCTCGCCGTCCTTCTCCCGCCAGTCCTTGAACTGCGCGTTCTCCTTCGGCACGCCCTGGAACTGCGTGGCGCGCACCGCCTCCTCCCAGTATTCGGCGGCTTTCGCGGGGTTGGCCGCGGCGGCCTGGGCCTCCTGGATGAAGCGCGCCTTGGTCGTCTTGATCGTGGTCTCCTGCGTGTTCTTGATCGTGCGGAGCGCCTCCAAAATGGGCTTGGCATCGATGGGCGCGGTATCCTCGATGGCGAGGGCGGTCGCCGCGCAGGCGAGGCCGGCGGCGGTGGTGAGCAGAAGGCGGGGGTGGAGGATCATATTTCCGGCGGGGGTGGGAGCTGCGTGAGACCTTCTCTCCAAAGGCGATCCTGAACCCGGCGCATGCGGGCCGCGGCTCGCGGAGAGGTGTCGTCGAACCCATTCAGGTGCAATAATGCATGCACAATGTAAAGGGCTAATTCGCTCTCGACGCCATGCCCGAGCTCCGCCGCCCGCGCCCGCGCCGTCTCCGCGCTGACCACGACATCGCCGTGCTCGAACGTGATCACGTCCGTCGCGCCGGGCATTTGCATGAACCGCTGATGCACCGCCGCGATCGCGCGATCCGAAACAATGGCGATCGCGATCTCCCCGACGTCGCGCAAAGCGAACCGCCCGTCGCCCGACTCGGCGAGACACTCCGGCAGGATGTGCCGCGCGTAGCTGCGGAGCCAGCGCGTGTCCAGCGGGACGGCGCGCTGGCGGTTGTGCAGGGTGAGCGGGATTTCGGTGGGCATGGAGCGGGCGGGAGCGGGACCGCTCGCCTTCGGCAGATTCCTCAAGGAACAATCCACACGATTCGCAGTCCCCAAGCGTGAGTTTAAAAGGCAGGATGCGAAAAGTTTCGAGCAGAGCACCGAGAGCGGTGCGCGTTAGGGCCAGAAAGGTAAATAGCGGCTCCATCCAGAGGATACCGGAACCTGCGCTCGATCCGTAAGCCGCCTGCCTGGACCGCGATAGCGAATTTGAATGGGGGCGGTGAGGTTGTAATTGTCCGGGGCGATGAGCACGGCCACCAGAAAGTTCACCCTGTTAACGAGCCAATTGCCAGATTCCAAATCCCAGTTGTCATCCAACGCGCCGATCTCAGCCTCGACCCGGCGGAGATGTTGCGCAACGAGGAAACGGGTGCCCCGCATGAGCGCAAATCCGACCGTGCCGTGCACATAGGCTGCACTGCTTGCGTCGATGGTGCCGGAGGTGATCCCGTAAGTGTTGTCGCCGTAGAGATCGGTATTGATGCGACGGCTGCTGGTGAGGCCGAAACGATGCAGGCCGGCGAAATCGTAACTTCCGGCAGGAATGTTTCCCGCACCCTGCAAAAAGAGCTGAACGATCGGGAAGCAGGTCGGAGTAATCATGCGGCCGTACCCGCTGTTCATCACCTCAGCCTGGGACATTTCCACAATCACATTGCCGAAATCCGGGTCGAAGTCCTGATCGAACCCCCGCTCATATGGACCCACAGGCTGTCCATATTCCACGAGGTTATTGATGGAACCCGGGTTAAGATCGTCGTAGCGGGAGCATTTCCAGACTTTGTTCGCTTTATCGAGGCTCCAACTCATAGAGTCATCTTTGTTGCGCAACGTTGGCCGGCGAGCGGGAGCCTTCGCTCAATGATCGGCAGGGTGCAAGATTGCGGGCACGAAAAGTCGGGGTTCACTTTTGGATGAAAGCTGTTTGATCTTTCGCAATGAAGCGCAGGTCGCCGGCGAGGATGAGGGCGCCTGATCGCGAGCGCAAGCCCAAGGCGCGGGCCGGCAATCACTCGCCGGGGGAAATTTCGGGGGCAGTGAGAGATTTGGGGGGGCAGGAGGCAATTCCTGACAGAGCGGCACCTCCACCTGGCGGTCGCAGAGTCACGGGTCGGCAGGAAAGATTGCTTTGGCGGCGCGGCCTTGGAGGACTAACCTCCGGCATGGAACCGATCACGCTCGCCCGGAAACTCGGGACCACGCCGCACATCTCGCCGCTGCTCGTGAAGGCGCGGCGGCTGGGTCTGCCGACGGGCGAGCACCGGGAGGCGCTCGCGGTGGCACGCGGACTCCGCTACTACGGCGGCGAGAGCCTCCCGGCCGTTCCCCCGCTTTCCCGCGAGCAGTTGAGCGACGAGGAACTGGCGATGGCTCTCCTGAGCATCGCCGCGCCGTATTCGCCGCAGGGCTTGCGAGTCGGGGCGGCGATGAGTTCGGGGGTGCAGAACGACGCCTGGCGTCTGGTGTGGCTGGCACGCCTGGAACGCAGCGAAATCGTTCTGCGCTATGTCGCCGAATGCGGCGTGCGTTTTGAGCCGGGAAATGACTTTTGGGAGAAGATTCTTGCCGCCTTGCCGCCGACCGGGGTCGTCCCTTCCGGAGTGCTGCCGCATCCCACCCGTTTTGTCGCCATGACCGGCTTCACGCGGCGTGGCGTAGAGACGGTCATCGAATGGATTCGTCCTGAGCCGGCGCTCGCCCATGGATAACGCTTCGATCATTCTCACAACGTTTGACCGTTATCTCGATCACGAGGCGAGGCTGATACCGTGACGCGGGCGCAACTGGAGGAAACCTTCCGCCGCGCGCGGCTTCCGGAGATTCCCGAACTGCATGACGCCTTCGCAAAAGCCAAACCACGCGTGCTGAGCCTGGCGGCGGGGTAAATCGGGCTACCTTCGCCCGAGCCTCCGGTTCGATGCAAACGGCCCACCGGGCCGTGGCTGCAACCCTGCATTGCGTGAAGACGCGCGCACTTGTCAGCCGCTCTCAACACGCGATTGGTTTATGGTTGCGGGCCGCTCGCTTCCTTACTCCCCTGCCCCATGCCGAAAAAACCGAAGCAGACTCTCACCGTCGACGGACGCGAGCTGGCGGTGTCGAATCTCGACAAGGTCTACTTCCCGGAATGCGGGTTCACGAAAGGGGAAGTGCTCGGCTTCTACCTGCACGTGGCGGGGGTCCTGCTGCCGCATCTCGAGGGCCGGCCGCTGACGATGAAGCGGTATCCGGAGGGCGTGGCGGGCGAGCATTTCTATGAGAAGAATGCGCCCGTCCACACGCCGGACTGGGTGCCGCGCTTTCCGGTGCCGCGGGAGGAAGGCGGCGCCCCGAGCCCGCGCATCCTCTGCAATGACCGGGCGACGCTCCTGTGGGTCGTGAATCTCGGCGACATCGAAAAGCATGTCATCCTCGCGCGGGCTCCGCGGTTGAACGAGCCGACGTCGATCGTCTTCGACCTCGATCCCGGCGAGCCGGCCGGCGTGGTCGAGTGCGCCCGCGTGGCACTGCACCTGAAGGAAATGCTGGAGGCCTGGAACCTCGAGACGTTCGTCAAGGTCTCCGGCTCCAAGGGCCTGCACCTCAGCGTGCCGCTCAACTCGGGAACGCCGTACGAGCAGGCGCGGCCCTTTGCCAAGGCGATCGCCGAGCTGGCCGCGCAACGCCTCCCCGGCGAGGTGGTCTCCGGGATGTCGAAGGCGGTGCGGCGCGGCAAGGTCTTCATCGACTGGAGCCAGAATACCGATTTCAAGACAACCGTCAGCGTCTACTCGATGAGGGCCAGGCGCGGAGAACCGTTCATCTCCCTGCCCGTCACTTGGGCGGAAATCCGGAAGGCGGTGAAAACCAAGAGCGACCGGGCGCTCTTCTTCACGCCGGCGGCAGCGCTCCAGCGGATGGAGAAACTTGGCGATCTCCACGAACGCGTGCTCACCCTGCGGCAGACGCTGCCCTCCGCGTTCACGCAGGCGCTGGAGGCGCGCTGAGCTCACATCATTCGCCGTGGAGCCACGTTCATGCGGAGGGGATGCGGTCGCTGCTCGAGTTTCCCATTCCCAGGCCATGGGCGGTCTGCTCTGATGCCGGGGTGACTTCGGAATGCGATCTCCCGCCGGCCCTTCGGGCGCAACTGATCGAGGAACGGCACCGCGACCCGCTGGGGGCGTTCGATCGGGCCAAGGCGGCGCTGGAGGGGTGTCCGGGCAATCTCTTCCTGCGCCAGGTGCAGGCGGGGGCGCTGGCGCAAACCGGGTCGCCGTCGGCGGCGCTGGAGATTCTGCACGGGCTGTACGGCGAGGGGCATCGCGATGCGGAGACCTTGGGGCTGCTCGGGAGCGCCTGGAAACAAATCGCTAGCCGCGCGCCGGCGGGTGAGGAGCGGACGGCGGCCTGGCGGCGGTCGCTGGAGGTGTACCTCGAAGGGCTCTCGCTCGCGGAAAGCGCGGGCGATTTCGCGGGCTACTATCCCGCGATCAACGCGGCGGCGCTGAGGGTGTGGCTGGGCGAGGAAACCGCCGCGCGCGACCTCGCCCGGCGGGCGGTCGCGCTGACCGAGCTGGCGCCCGCCGGGGACTATTGGGTCCTGGCGACCCGCGCGGAGGCCGCGCTCATTGGGCGGCGCGTGGAGGAGGCGTGCGCGCTCTACCTGGCGGCCCAACGCCTTTCCCCGCCCCTCCCGCAAATCGCGACGACGCGGCGGCAGGCGCGGCGTCTCGGTGAAGCGCTCGGGCTGGATCTCAAGGCGCTGGACTCCTGTTTCCATGTCCCGCCCGTGTTGTTTTTCGCCGGCCACTTGACCGACGCGCCGGGACGCGCGACGCCTCGCTTTACCGAAAGCATGGCTGCGGACGCCGCCAGAAGCTTGCACGCCGCCGTGGCGCGGACGGGTGGCGCGGTTGGTTTTGCGAGCGCAGCGCGCGGAGGCGATGTGCTCTTTCTGGAAGCCCTGCAGATGCACGGCATCGAGAGCCGGGTGGTGCTGCCGCTGGAGGTAGCGCCGTTTCACGATGTGAGTGTCGCGGGAGCAGACCCGGCTTGGCACGAGCAGTTTACCGACGCGCTCGGCCGCGCGAAATCGGTTCGCATTGCCAACAGCCACAGCTCGACCGCGGACGGCACGGCGTTCGAATATGGCGCCCGCATTCTGCTGGGACTGGCACGCCTGGAAGCGCAGCGGCTGGAGACAGAGCTGCGCGCGCTCGTGCTGTGGGACGGGCGCGCGGGTGATGGGGTCGGCGGGACTGCATGGGTGATCGGCCAGTTGCTCGCGCTGGGCGCGACGGTGGAGAATGTTTACCCCGGCCGCGAAGGCTTCATTGCCGCGGCGCCCCCGACGCATGACGATTTGGAAGACGACGACCGCCCGATCCGCACACTCCTTTTTTCGGATTGCATGGGTTATAGCAAGCTGCGCGAAGAGCAGATCGCCGAGTACACGCGCGCCTTTCTCACCGGGGTCGCCCGGCTCATCGAGCTGGCGGAGAAAGAGGGCCGCGCGCCGCTGGCCGCCAACACGTGGGGCGACGGGCTTTTCTTCGTCTTCGCCGATCCCGCCGCCGCCGCCGCTTTCGCGCTCTCGCTACGCGATGCCGTGCGCCACCGCGCGCTCGAACTGGCGATGCCGCCGGAAGTCCGCCTGCGCATCGCCCTCCATGCCGGCCCGGTGACGCCCTTTCAGGACCCGATCACCGGCCGCCCCAACTTCGCGGGGATGAACGTCGCTTTCGCCGCGCGCATCGAGCCGATCGTGCCAGAGAACCAAGTATGCGTCTCCGAAGCCTTCGCCGCGCTGGCCGCGGAAGCGGGGCTCACGGAGTTTCGCTTCGACTACCTGGGCGTCACCCATCTGCACAAAGAGTTTGGCAGGCACCCAGTGTATCAACTCCGGCGCAGAGGAGAGTGATGCCGCCACGCGAAACCGCCCTTTCCATCTTGCCCTCTCCGGCACGAACCGCTCTAATCCACGCGTCCCATAAAGGGGCCTTGGCCGGCGGATCAGCAACCGAGCGGCGCAGAAAATCAGGCCATTAGCTAGCAATGTGCTCATGCGAATACCAGTCTTTGTTTCCAGTCCGACGAAGCTAAATCCCGCGCAGGAGCAGGTCAGACTTCAGGTATTCTCCGTTCTGGAAGAGTATGGACTGGAACCTCGCGCACTTGGACAGTCCGATTATCCGACGAGACTTCCCCTTCGAGGAGTCGTGACGATAGCGAAGCACTGCGCGGGTGGTGTAATCTTAGGCTTTGAGCAGCAGTTCGCAGCGGAGGTTGAAATCCGGAGAGGCCTTTCCCCGCCTCAGGACAGCCTGAAAAACGTTAGCTTCCCTACGCCTTGGAACAATTTGGAAGGAGGCATTCTTTTTTCCCTGGACCTCCCGCTGCTGGTCTTTCGAGAGGCGAAAATATCAGGCGGTATCTTCGACAACGGAGTGTCGGACGTTTTCATCCACCCGATGCCGTCCATTGCTCCGGTGGGTGGCTTCCTGCGCGACGTTCGGGACGTCTTTCTGAAATGGCAGGCCGATGTCCGTCGAAATTACTACGGTGAGACGTGATCCCGCACGCGCTTTGAGGCGAGGGGGAGTGAAAAGCTGCGGCAAGCCTCTCACATCCCGGCCGCTCACCCCTCGCTTTTCGCCAGCATATCGCGCGCGAACCAGTCGCCGCTCTCCGCCAACTCCGTCAGCAGCGCCCTCGCCTGCGCTTGCACCTTGGGATGCGGATTCGCTAGCGCCCGCTCGCAGACGACGTGATCCAAATAGTGCGCGAAGATCGTCGCCGCCTCCTCCGGCGCCGCCACCGCGAGCCGGGCACCGAGCTCGCAGCGAAGCTTCGATTCGAGGAAATGAATATCCTCCCAGTCACGAACCCGCGCGGTGTCCCGCTTCAAGAGCAACAAGTCGATGGCGTCCGGCAGAATAACGCCATCGTCCTTGAGGGTGGCTCTTTTCCACACCTCGTCGAAAGCGCTTTCCTCGATTTCGTTCGGGTGCCGGAACACATCGAGCGGGCGATCCAGCCCCAGCACCCGCACCTTCCCGATTTCGAGCGCGGCGCGCGGCGGCGATGTCCTCTTCCTGGAGGCCCTGCACGCGCACGGGATCGAGAGCCGCGTGGTGCTGCCGCTGGAGGTCGCGGCTTTCCAGGCAGTGAGCGTCGCGGGCGCCGATCCGGCCTGGGAGGCGCGGTTCGGCGAGGCGCTCGGTCGCGCGAAATCCGTCCGCGTCGCGAACAGCCACAGCTCCACCGCGGACGGCGTCGCGTTTGAATACGGCAGCCGCATCCTGCTCGGCCTGGCGCGCCTGGAGGCGCAGCGGCTGGAGACGGAACTGCGCGCGCTGGTGCTGTGGGACGGCCGCGCGGGCGATGGCGGCGGCGGCACCGCGTGGGTCATCGGCCACCTGCTCGCCCTCGGCGTGGCGGTCGAGAATGTATATCCCGGCCGGGAAGGCGTCATCACCGAGGCCCCGCCGGCGCCGGCCCTTCCCGACGACGGCCAACGCCCGATCCGCGCGCTGCTTTTTTCCGATTGCATGGGCTACAGCAAGCTGCGCGAAGAGCAGATCGCCGAGTACACGCGCTCCTTTCTCACCGGCGTCGCCCGGCTCATCGCGCTCGCGGAGCCGGAGGGCCGCGCCCCGCTCGCCGCCAATACGTGGGGCGACGGGCTGTTCTTTGTCTTCGCCGATCCCGCCGCGGCGGCCGCCTTCGCGCTCGCGTTGCGCGATGGCGTGCGCCACCGGGCGCGCGCGCTGGCGATGCCGCCGGAGGTCCGCCTGCGCATCGCGCTCCATGCCGGCCCGGTGACGCCGTTTCAAGACCCGGTCACCGGCCGCCCCAACTTCGCCGGGATGAACGTCGCCTTCGCCGCGCGCATCGAGCCGATCGTGCCGGAGAACCAGGTGTGCGTCTCCGAGGCCTTCGCCGCGCTGGCCGCGGAAGCGGGGCTCACGGAGTTTCGCTTCGACTACCTGGGCGTGACCGAGCTGCACAAGGAGTTCGGGCGGCACCCGGTGTATCAACTCCGGCGCCGCGGGGAGTGAGGCGCCGCGAATCCGCCCTTTCTTTTCAAAGCGCCGGGCGTACCTTGGCGCCGTGAAAAGGCTCCTGAAAGTCCTCCTCGTTCTCTTCGTCCTGCTCCTGCTGCTCGCGGGCGGGGCGGTCTATGGCGTCCGCTCGTGGGTGCAATCCGACAAGGGCGCGGCCCGCATCCAGGCCGAGCTCGGCAAAGCGCTCGGCATGCCGCTCGAGATCGGCCACGCCACGCTCGACTGGAGCGGCGTGCGGCTCGTGAACGTGAAGATCGCGTCCGAAGGGCAGACCTTCCTCGAGGCGCCGGCCTTCACGACGGAGTACCAGCTCATGCCGCTCCTCCACCGGCAGGTGGTGTTGCGCAAGATGGTGCTGGAGAGCCCGAAGGTCGTCTGGCCGCAGAATGCCGAGGGCAAGTGGGTGCTCCCGACCCGCGTGAAAGGCCCGAAACCGGCGGTCCCGAGCGCGCCCAAGGCGCCGCCGACGGAGAAACAATTCGCCCTGGCGCTCGACACGCTCGAGATCAAGGACGGCACGGTGACCATGCTCGATGCGAAAGGAGCGCACTTCGCCGTGGCGCAGAATGTCGAGATCAAGGCTTCGCTCGCGAATGCCGAGGACGTGAGCGCCGACGTCTCCGCCGCCAAACTCGATCTGCTGGAGAACGGGCCGGCGTTTGAAAACGTCGTCCTCCCCTTCCACTACGCCGGCGGCAAGCTGACCTTTCCCAAGTGCGACGGGACGCTCGGCGGCGGCACGGTGACCGGCAGCTTCTCCATGGAACCGAAGGCGCCCGACTCGCCGTTCGACCTGCAGCTCGCGCTCGACAAGGTCCAGCTCGCGCGCGCCATTTCGCACCCGGACTGGAAGATCCGCTCGGGCCAGTTGCGCGGCGCGCTGACCCTGCACAGCACCTCGCGCGAGGCCGAGCGCGGCACGGGCCGCGGTGAGATTCACCTGACGCAGGCGAGCGTCGACTCACTGGAGCCGTTGCTGCGGCTTATCGGCGAGAGTTGCCACGTGCCGGAGCTCGCGAACCTCAACCTCTCGCTGCACGACAACGTCTCCACGATCGGCCAGATGCTGGGCGTGCCCGATGTCGTTTCGCTCAAGGAAGCGAACGCGATCTTTGAGCTGAAGAACAAAGAGACCGTCATCGAGGACCTCCTCGTGGACGGTGGCGATCTCGCGGTCCGGGTGAAAGGGAACATCAGCCAGGAAGGGAAGCTCAACCTCGACGCCAACCTCAACGTCTCCGGCAGCATGGAAAAGAAGCTGCCCGCTTTTGTGAAATCGAGCCTGACCACGACCGACGCGGACGGCCGGCGCGGCATCGCCTTCAACATCACCGGCAAGAACGATCACCCGAAAACCAACCTCAGCCAAAAGGTGCTCGGCGAACAGATCCCCAATCAATTCACCGATCTCGTCAAAAGCATTCTCAAGCCGAAAGACGAGAAGAAGAAGGACAAAGACAAAGACAAGGACAAGGGGATGACGGACGAGGAGAAGCAGGCGAAAAAGGAGAAGAAAGCCAAAGAGAAGAAGGAGAAAGAGGACGAGCTGGCGAAGGGCGCCTCGCCGGATGCGAACCCGATCCCCGCCCCCGCGCCGGCGGCGCCGACGGATGCCAACCCGGCTCCGAAGTCCACCCCTGAGCCGGCGAGCCCCGCGCCGGCCCCGGAGGCGAAATAAGCCGTAATCATGCAAGACGCGCGCAGCTCAACGATGGGTAGCACAGGCGTCCCGCCTGTTCCGGCGGGCGTCCCGCCCGGCGGCCCCCGAAGCGCGCGTCCTCACCCGTTGATGAATGCCACGCGCCGCGTCGACGACTCGGCGGGACGCCGAGCCGAACAGGCGGGACGCCTGTGCTACCCATCGCTTGGCGGCGCGCAGTTTGCATATTTACCGGTAAGCCGTTCATGCGCGTGATCGCCGGTGCAGCGGGACGGATGCCGCTCGACATTCCAAAAGGGGTCGACTTGCGGCCGACGATGGATCTCGTGAAGGGGGCGATTTTTTCGACGCTGGGCGACTTCATCGAGGGCACGCGCGTGCTCGATCTGTTCGCCGGCACCGGCGGGCTCGGCATCGAGGCGCTCAGCCGCGGCGCGGCCTCGGCGGTGTTTGTGGAGAAGGATTTCCGCGCCGCGGAAGTCATTCGCAAGAATTTGGAGAAGACGCGGCTCCCCGGCGGTGAAGTGCATCAAATGGACATCTTTGCTTATCTGGACCGCGTAGCCCCTTCGACAGGCTCAGGGCCTGGGGCCGGCGAGGGCGAGTTCCGCGTGATTTTCGCCGATCCGCCATATGCCAAGCAGGCAGGCGAGCGCGACTTCACGCCGGAGTTGTTGAATTCCGAGAGCCTCCGCCGCGCGCTGGCGCCGGACGGGTTCTTTGTGCTGGAACATTTGCCCGGCCAGGAGTTGCCGCTCGGCGAGTCTTGGGACTGCACACGGCAGAAGCGATATGGGGCGACGGAGGTGGCGTATCTGAGGGCGAAATGAACATCCGGTCAGATGCCGGCTCCGCGGGTGGAGCGTCCCCCCGCTCGCTCCCCGCCGACGCCCGCCGCTCGCTGCGGCTTTACCGCTGGGCCTTCCCGATCGTCGCACTCTTCATGTTGCCCGGCTACCTGGCACGGCTGATCAAACGCGGCAACTATCGCGCGCATTTCGGGCAGCGGCTCGGCTGGTATGCGAAGGACGAAATCGCCGACTTGGCGAAGCAGCGCTGGACCTGGATTCAGTCGATCAGCGTCGGCGAAACACTGGTGGCGCTGAAGCTGGCGAAGAAGCTCCGCCAGGTCGATCCCGGCACGCACATCGTCCTCTCGGTCACCACCACCACCGGCTTCGCCATGGCGCAGGTGGAGGCCTCCGAATGGCTGCGGCCGATCTATAACCCGATCGATCTTCGCTGGATCGTCCGGCGCGTTTTCCGGCTGATCCGGCCGGTGCGCTTCATTGTGATCGAGGGCGGCATCTGGCCGAATCTTCTCGCGGAATGTCATGGCGCCGCGATTCCGTTGACGCTGGCCGGCGCGCGCCTCTCGCCGCGTTCCGAGCGGCGCATGCGCCGTTTTCACCGGTGGGTCGGACCGCTCTTCCGCTTGTTCGATTGCATCGCCGTCCCGGAGCTCGACGACGTGCCGCGCTGGGAATCGCTCGGCGTTGCCGGCGAGAAAATCCGCGTCACCGGGAGCATCAAATTCGACGAAGCCGTGGCGGGCAACGCCGGCCGCGCCGGCGAGTTTCGCAACCTGCTCAACGGCCTCGGCGTCGACGCCGGCACGCCGATCCTCGTCGCCGGCAGCACGTTCCCCGGCGAAGAAACCATCCTCGCGCAATGCCTCCTGGAGCTGCGCCAAAGCGTGCCGGGGCTGCTGCTCGCCGTCGTCCCGCGCCACATCGAGCGCACGCCCGAGATCCTGAAAGAGCTCGCCGCGTTCCCGCTGAAAGTCGTCTGCCGCAGCCGGCTCGACCGCGCCCCCAAGCCCGACCTTTTGCTGATCGACACCACGGGCGAACTGCGCGCCTGGTACGCGCTCGCGACGGTCGCGTTCATCGGCAAGAGCCTCACCGGTGTCGGCGGGCAAAATCCCGCCGAGCCCGCCGTCCTCGGCAAGCCCGTCGTCTTCGGCCCGCACATGGAGAACTTCGCGTTGGTCACCCAACACATGCTCGCCGGCGGCGCCGCGCGGCAGGTGGCGAATCCCGCCGAGCTCACGGAAACGCTGCGCCGCATCCTCACCGACGCCACGCTGCACACCGCCATGTCCACCGCCGCGCGCGCCGCGCTCACCGCCCACGCCGGTGCGACCGAGCGGACGGCGCAGTTGATTTTGCACGGGTAGGGTCTGAAACCCGCCGCGCGGGGCGCCAAATCAAAGCGCGCCGGCATCTGAGCGGTAACGACTCAGTTGGCGCGCAGGCGCCTGTGTGGCACGGGCATCCTGCCCGTGGGGCCGGCGGGCGTCCCGCCCGTCGAAACAGAGAGTCATCGCTTCGTGAATGCGACCGTCAGCAGGCAGGATGCCCGCCGGCCCCACGGGCGGGACGCCCGTGCCACATTGGCGCTTGCGCGCCAATCGAATCCTTACGGCTCAGCTCGCCAGATTCGGCCAGGCCGCGCGGAGTTGGGCCTCGGTCCCCAGGTAACGGTCCATATCGGAATACGGGGTGCCGTTGCTGGTGAATTGCCAGATCGCCCAGTTGCGCCCCGCGGGCAGGACGGGAGGGGCGCTGTGGTACCAGGCCGGCCAGAGGGGCTGGCCGGCCAGGGCGTCCGGATCTTCCTGGAGCGCGCCGGTCAACAGATCGGAGCCGTAGACGCAGACTTTGCAACTTAGCTTGGCCTCGACCACCTTGATCCACTGCGCCGCGCCGCCGGCCGTCATGTTGCTGTCGCCGTTGCGGGACGACTCTTCGAAATCGAGGCAAATCAAATCGTCCGGCTGATGTCCCGCCTGCGCGATATAGTCGAGGAAATGGTTCGCCTGGTTGGTCGGGTCCTCGCCGCTGGTGAAATGATACCAGCCCCACTTGCCGCCACGCGCCTTGAACTCGGCCCGGCGGTCGATCCCGTCGGGATCGCGAAAAAAGCAGCCCTCGGTCGCCTTATGAATAAATGCGCACATGTCCGCGGGAGGCGGCCACGGATCGTTATGATTGCCGTCGGCCAGCAGCGTGTAGTCAGGCGTCGGCGTCGGGGCCGGGGCGTGACCATATAGGCGAGTATAGATGGCGGTCCACGTGTCGACTCCCGGCTCACCGTCCGGCGTCACTCTGACGGCCCGCTGGCACGCCTTGATCAAGTCCTCGATTTCCATAGGTCTGGGGGTTGAGTTCTCCGCGCTGGCGCGGTCCCGCAAGGAGCGCAAAACAGCGCCCGCTTGTCACGCATTTCTTTCGGTGGTTGGCGCCGCTTACACGTTGAACCGAAACTCCACCACGTCGCCATCCTTCACGACATAGTCTTTTCCCTCGATCCGCAGCTTGCCGACCTCGCGCGCTTTGGCATTCGACCCGAGCTTGATCAAGTCGTCGAAGTGGACCACCTCCGCGGCGATGAAGCCGCGCTCGAAATCCGTGTGGATGACGCCGGCCGCCGCGGGCGCCTTGTCACCGGCGCGGATGGTCCAGGCGCGCGTCTCCTGCTCGCCGGTCGTCAGGTACGTGCGCAGCCCGAGCAGGTGATAGACGGCGCGGATGAGCGAGCCGACGCCGCTCTCCGAGACGCCGAGATCCTTGAGATAATCCGCCGCCTCGGTTTCCGAAAGATCCGTGAGTTCGCTCTCGATCTGCGCGGAAATGACGACGGCCTCGGTGGCAAAATGCGCGCGGGCGTAATCCTGCACCGCCGAGACGAAACGCGCCGCGGGCGTGAGGTCGGAGAGGTTCACCTCATCCTGCGGCAGCCCGCCTTCCGCGCCGCGCCCCGCGCTGACCAGCGCGGTCACCGAGGCGAGATCGCTCTCGGCAACGTTGCAGGCAAAGATGGTCGGCTTGCTCGTCATGAGGAAAAGCTCCTTCGCGATCCGCTTCTCCTCGTCGGAGAGTTCCAGAGTCACCGCCGGCTTGCCCGCATCGAGGTGCGGCAGCAGCTTCTCGATCACCGCCAACTCGGCCTTCGCTTCCTTGTCGCCGGTGCGCACCGCTTTCTTCAGCCGGTCTGCCTGTTTTTGGAGCGAGGTCATGTCGGCGAGGATAAGCTCGGTGTTGATGACCTCGATGTCGCGCACCGGGTCGACCGTGCCGGCGACGTGATGGATGTCGTCATCCTCGAAACAGCGCACGACCTGCACGATCGCCTGCACCTCGCGGATGTGGGAGAGGAACTTGTTGCCGAGCCCTTCGCCCGAGCTCGCGCCCTTCACCAGGCCCGCGATATCGACGAACTCGATCGCGGCCGGCACGAGCTTTTTCGAGCTGGAAAGTTTGGAGAGCGCGCCGAGGCGCGGGTCCGGCACGGTGACGATCCCGACGTTCGGGTCAATCGTGCAGAAAGGGTAATTCGCCGCCTGCGCCTTGCGGGTGCGGGTGATGGCGTTGAAGAGAGTGGATTTTCCGACGTTGGGGAGGCCAACGATGCCAGCGCTTAACATAGAACCAGCGACCGTAACGCGGCGGGGGAGGAAGTCCAGCGTCGCGGTGTGGAGGGCGAAGCACCGAAGCACCAAGCCACAAATCCCAAGGGCCAAATAAGCTCCAAAGCTCAGGGACCAAGGACCAAACCCGACGCGTACACGCGCTGTTTGGCCCTTGAGCCTTGGGCCCTGGAGCTTATTTGGCCTTTGGGATTTGTGGTTTGGAGCTTCGCGCCCCCGCTTGCTATACCTGTTCCATGTTCCCCCTCCGCCTCCTCCTGCTCCTCGCCATGACGACCGTCCTCGCCCGCGCCGAACCGCTCGCGCTCACCCTCCGTTCCCGCGCCCGGACGGACGGCGCGGTCACCGAAACCGCTGCGAGTTGGGATCCCAGGAAGACGGCGCTGATCGTCTGCGACATGTGGGACGATCACTGGTGCAAGTCGGCCGCGCGGCGGGTCGGGGAAATGGCGGGGACGCTGAACGAGACGCTGAAAGCCGCGCGCGCGCGGGGCATTTTCATCATCCACGCGCCGAGCACCTGCACCGAATTCTACCAGGACACTCCGCAGCGCAAGCTCGCCCAGGCGGCGCCGTTCTCCAAGGCGCCGGCCCCGCCCGCCACGGCCGAGCGCTGGGGGACGGCGTGGTGCTGGACCGACCCGAAGCACGAGGCGGTGCTGCCGGTCGACGACAGCGACATGGGCTGCTCGTGCGTCGGGAAGAAGTGCGAGATCACCACCCCGTGGAAGCGGCAGATCGCGACCATCGAACTGATGGAAGGCGACGCCCTCACCGACAACGGGCAGGAGACTTGGAACCTGCTCGCGGCGCGCGGCATCGAGAACGTGATCCTTTGCGGCGTGCACCTGAATATGTGCGTGCTCGGCCGCGCGTTCGCCATTCGCCAGCAGGTCTATTGGGGCAAAAACGTCGCCCTGCTGCGCGATCTCACCGACTCGATGTACAACCCGGAGCGTCCTCCCGGCGTCGACCACTTCACCGGGCACGACCTGATCGTCGCGCACGTTGAGCGCTACTGGTGCCCGAGCTTCACGAGCGACGTTCTGACCGGCGGGAAACCCTTCCGCTTCCGCGAAGACACGCGGCCGTAGCGCGCAGCGCAAATGGCCAGGGGAGCACACGCGCCCCGCGTGTTCTGCCCGGCGCCCTCGCCGGGCAGCGTTCAACACGCTGCGGCTGGAACCCCACCAAACGGTGTGCCGCGCACAACGGGATTCGGCGAGGGCGCCGAACCCGGCACGCGGGGCGCGTGCGCTCCCCGGACCCAGGCTGCCTGCGGCAGTTGCTCTTTTTTCATCCGCCGAGGTGTATTTCGTGGACCGCGACGCGGCTTTGCGCGATTCCCGTTGGAGGGCTTTCCCGGCCCTCTCACTTTCCCCGCCCCATGCTTGGCAATCTCCTCGCTCCCGAGATCAAGGAACTGATCGATGCGCGCAATTTCGCCGCGCTGCGGCAGGTCTTCGAAGAGTTCCCGCCGGCGGACGTGGCGGAGACGATCGCCGATCTGCCGGAGGACGAGCAGGCGGTTCTGTTCCGGCTGCTGCCGCATCGCCAGGCGACGGAGGTCCTGGAGTACCTGGAGCCCGAACAGCAACAGCGCGTGCTGCGCGCGATGGGCCATGAGACGGCGGCGCGCATCCTCAACGACATGTCGGCGGACGACCGCACGGCGCTGCTGGAGGATCTCCCCGGCGCCGCCGTCTCGCAGATGCTCACGCTCCTCTCGCCCGAGGAGCGCCGGATCGCGCAGCAGCTCCTGAATTACCCCGACGGGAGCGTCGGCCGCCTGATGACGCCCGAGCTCATCCGCGTGCGCGACGAGTGGACCGTGCAGCAGGTGCTCGATCACGTGCGTGAATTCGGCAGCGACTCGGAGACGCTCAACGTCATCTACGTCGTCGACGAGCGCGGCCGGCTGATCGACGACGTGCGCATCCGCGAATTTCTCCTCGCTCCGGTCACTAAGCGAGTCTCGGAGATTCGCGACCACGCTTTCGTGGCGCTCCGGGCGACGGACGATGAGTCCGTGGCGCTGGAGCAGTTCAAGCATTACGACCGCGCGATCCTGCCCGTGATCGACGCGGAGGATCAGCTCCTCGGCATCGTCACCGTCGACGACATGCTCGACGTGCAGGAAGAGCAGGCCACCGAGGAGATGCAGAAACTCGGCGGCATGGAGGCGCTGGATGAGCCTTACGCGACCATCCCACTCTTCAAGATGCTCCGCAAACGGGCGCCGTGGCTGATCATTCTTTTCTTCAGCGAGATGCTGACCGCCACCGCGATGGGCCGCTACCAGGATGAGATCGGACGCGCCGTGGTGCTGGCGATCTTCCTGCCCCTCATCATGTCGAGCGGGGGCAACTCCGGCTCGCAGGCGACCACCCTCATCATCCGCGCGCTCGCCCTGGGAGAAGTGCGGCTGCGCGATTGGTTCCGGATCATGCGGCGCGAATTGACGACCGGACTGCTGCTCGGGGTCATGCTGGGCGTCCTCGGCTGCCTGCGCATTTATCTCTGGCAGGGACTGCACCCGGTCTACCCGGCGTTCTTCATGGATTACGGCGCGCACTATTTGCTCATCGGCATCGCCGTCGGCCTCGCGCTGGTCGGCGTCGTCATGTGGGGCTCCGTCTGCGGGGCGATGCTGCCCTTCTTACTGAAGCGCTGCGGGCTCGATCCCGCGACTTCCTCCGCGCCCTTCGTGGCGACCCTCGTCGACGTGACGGGGCTGATTATTTATTTCAACACGGCGCTGCTGATTTTGAAGGATACCGTGCTCAAGCCGCATCCTTGAGCGAGACCAGTGCGGTACCTGCCAGAAGGTCTGCATGCGTTCTTCACCCTCCATCTCGACGAATGACTCTTCCTCCCCTCCCGCCCGCTGAACTCGAAATGATGCGGTCGGTTTTTCGCCGCCATCCGGAAATCCAGACGGTGAAGCTTTTCGGTTCACGCGCCAAGGGGACGCATACGGTGCGCTCCGACGTGGATCTCGCCCTGTGGGGAGAAGTAGACAGCCTGCGCGTCGAACAGATCGCGGCAGAGCTCGACGAGTTGCCGCTCCCGTATCAATACGACGCCAAGCACTTCGAGAGCATCACCCTGCGCCCGCTGCGCGAGCACATCGAGCGCGTTGGCATCACCGTGTATCCGTAGGCTGTCCGGAGGTCACGGCGGAGTCACGCCCAGCCGGCGGATCTCCATTTTCTTCAGCGAAATCGTCACGCCGGCGGTGTGCTTGTAGGAGCCGAAGCCGACCATCCCGAAGGCATTGATCCCGCCGATCTTCTGATCCGTCTGAATCTTTTTGCCGTTGAACGTCCAGGTGATGTTCCCCGCCTCGTAGCGGAGGGCGATCTCGTTGCTCGGCAGCAGCGGACAATCGACGCCGGCCTGGCCCATCACGAACTCCGGCGTAAAGCCGCGCGCGGTGCCGACGGTCTTCCCTTTGTCGAAGCGGATGAAGACACCGCGATACCCGGGCGGTTTGCCGATGAAATTGAAGTCCGCGTAGGTGAGGCCGGTCATCCATTTCGCCTGCGGCTCGCCGCTCACGTCGAGGGTGGCGCGCACCTCGAAGTCCCGGCCCACGCGCGCACCGTAGGCGATGCGCACCGGGCCGTCGCCCTCGCGCAACATCGGGTAGCCCTCGGGGGTGGCCGACCAAACGCCCGCGCGCTGGATCCAACTGCCAAGTGACGGGTCGGGCGGCACGGTCGCCCAGTCGCCGGCGGCGAGCTTCGCCTCCACGCCGGCCACGCTCGCGAGGGCGCGCAGGCGAGCGGCCGCAGCGCCCTCCGTGAGCGCGGCGGCGCGCTCGTAGGTCTCGGCTGCGAGCGGATACTTCTCCTCGCCGCGCAGTTGGTTGGCTTCGAGAAACAGCGCGCGCGCCGGGCTGTTGAGCACCGCGACCTCGCCGCGAAAACCGACTTCGTCCGTCCCGAGATTGCGCAACTGGAGGCACGCCTCGGGCGGCAGCGTCCCGGGGCCGCACTCCGCGAGGCTGCGCGCCGCCGCCGCGTCGTCGCCGCGCAGCCAGTCGTCCACAGCAACCCACGCCTGCCAGATGCGGCGCTTGTCCGCGCGCGTCTTCTCCTCCAGGCACCCGCGCAGCAATTCCCGCTGGAACGGCGCGATCTCCGGGCGGCGGAGCAGGTCGCGGATGTCCGGCATGCGGCCGTCCACCATCCGATTCAGATAGTGCAGCGCGGTGAAAAACTGCGTCGGCACCTCCGTGTCGTAGCGCTTGGTCGCGAGGCACGACTTGCCGATGGCGAGGATCTCGCCGTCGTCCCCGCCCCATTGCGGCATCAGCGAATAGAAGAGCGCGTCGTACGCCGGCTCGTAGTCGCACTGCGCGGCCACCGCGCGCTCGAACCAGAGGCGCTCGCTCTCCTTCTCCGGGACCCCGCCGCCCATCGCGACCGTGATCAGCATCGTCGCCGCCATCGGCTGGTCCTTGCGCAGTTGCCACGCATGGACCAGGTGGTGGTGCGCTTTTTCGAGGTGCTCCCCGAAGCCTTTCCACCCCTCCTCGGTCACGGTGTTGCCGAAGCCGCTGCCGCGGCTTTGCCAGGCCCGCACGATCTCCGCCTGGCCGACCAGCGTCTCGCGCACCCACGGCGGCAACTCCACCGGCTGGAGCGCCACGAGCAACGCATTCTGGTGCTTTTCCAGCACCTTGCGGGTCATGTCCTTCACCAGATGCCGTGTGAAGACCACATCCTCCTCCGGGTTGAAGCTGCCGTCGCTCCAGGCGCGCACCGCCAGCTCGACATATTTCTTCGGCGCGTCCTCCGCGCCTTGCTGCACGATCGCGTTCAGGCGGAGAAAATCGGCCGTCGCCATTCTCGCGAGCGCGCTCTGGCCGGGCAGCTTCTCCGCCGCCTTGCGCAATTTGTTGAACGCCTCCCGCGAAGCGTAGTGCTCGTCCGTCGCCATCCAGCGCGCCCAAGTTGCGTAGTAGCCGATCAGCGGATCGTCGCAGCCGGCCGCGAGGAGCCGTTGGCCTTGGGCGGAGAGCCGCGCGATCTCGCTCGTGATCTCGGCGCCTGGCCATTCCCCAAGGGCATGGCGGACGAATTCGCAGGCCTCCTCCAGCCAGGGCTTGCCCTCGGCGCGGATGCGAAACGGCGCGATCAGCGCGCGTTCGCCCCACGCCAGCTCCGCCTTGGCAAAGTCGCGCTCGGTCTTCGCATTCGGCGCGATCTTGAGCGGCGGCACGGTCACGGAATCCTCCGCCGGAGCGGCGTGCGCCAGGAGGATCAACAGCAGGAAAAGGCCGAGCGTTTTCATGGCGAGCCTCATCACCGCCGGAGCCGCACATCCAGCCAAACGGCGAGGATCAGCACCAAGCCGCGCGCCATGAGTTTATGCTCTTCAGGCACGGTCAGCAGGGTCATGCCGTTGATCAGTGCGGCCATGATCAGCGCGCCGAAGAGGACGCCGAGCACGTGGCCGCGGCCGCCTTTGAGGCTGACGCCGCCAATGACGCACGCGGCCACCGCGTCGAGTTCCATGAGATCGCCGACGGTGGTGGTCGACGAACCCGTGTCCGCAGTCCGCAGGAAGCCGGTGATCGCCACGATGACGCCCATGAGCGTGAACGCGAGAATGGTGACGCGCCGCACCGGCACGCCGGAAACCAAGGCGGCTTCTTCGTTTCCGCCAATGGCGTAAAGGTAGCGCCCGAACGTCGTGTGGCTCGTCAGGACCCAGACGCCGCCGGCGACCAGGCAGAGAATGAGCGCAGGGAGCGGGATGCCGCGAAATTGATTGGCCACGATCACGAGCAGG
>DASYIS010000459.1:0-2863 GCA_035997375.1 Chthoniobacteraceae bacterium | reverse complement strand
CCCGCCGCGCCGCCGATCCTCTTCTTCCACCCCGCCACCCACGACGCTCTCTACTCCCGCCGCGAGCGCGAGTTGGACTGGCTGGATGACTGCGCGCGCGACCCGAGCATCCGCATCGCCACCGTCACCGGCGTCGGCGGGCTCGGGAAAACTTCGCTCGTCGGGCATTGGATCGACGTACGGCAAGGTTGGCAGCATCGCGCCTTTCGCGGCGTCTTCTTCTACAGCTTCTATTCCGATCGCGACCCGGAGCACTTCTTCGCGGCGTTCCTCAAATTTGTTTGCGAACGAGAGAAACAGCCGCCGCCTCCAAAGGAAAAACCTCTCCACCACGCTGCGGCGACCGCAGTGAAGAAGTGGTGCTACCTCGTGGTGCTCGATGGGCTCGAGGTGCTCCAGCACGACGAAAGCGATCCGCACTACGGCTGGATCAATGACGGCGCGCTCAGTGAATTCGTCGCGCGCGCCGGGCCGGAGGGGCCTTCGCTGCTGGTGCTCACTAGCCGCTTCCCCTTCCCGGAAGTCACGCGCGAGCATCCCGAGGCCGCCCGCGCGTGCGAATTGCCATTGCTCACCGACGACGAAGGCGCCGACCTGCTCACCCATTGCGGTCTCGACAGCGGACGGGAGAAGCTGCGCGGCTACAGCCATCAATTCGGCGGGCATCCGCTCGCGCTGCGGCTCTTTGCCGGCGCGTGCCTCGCGCAGCCCTTCGATGATCCGGAGACGGTGAGTCGGCACCTGCTCGCGGCGGGTGCGGAGGGGAGCGAGGAGGACGTGCACCGGCGACAGTTCCGCAAGCTGCTGCTCTGGCTGCAAAAGAAACTCCCCGCCGAAAAGCGCCGGCTGCTCCAGCTCGTCGCGCTCTTCCGCGAGCCGGTGCCCACGGCCACGCTCGCCGCGCTCGCCACGGGGCTCGATGCGATGACGGCGGACTTCGGCGATGGCGACCCCGCGCATTTCCGCTTCCTGCTCGATGCGTTGGTCCGCGATCACCTGCTCCAGCGCGAGGAAGCGCCCGGCACCGACACTGCTCGCTGGGCCGCACATCCCATCGTGCGCGAAGTCTTCCGCGACGAAGCGCTGGCGTCGGGCGACACGGTCGCGCAGCAATTTGCCGGGATCGTCGCGGGGAAAGGCGAGGGCGGCGAGCCGCGGAGCCTGGCGGAATTGCAGCCGATTCTCGAGGCGATCGAGGTGCTCCTCTCCTCGGGGGATTTTGAGGCGGCGGATAAGCTGTATAGCGGACGGCTGAAGAATGGCAAAGTGTTCCAATATATTCCCGCACCGCAGGAGGGGCTGCGTTGCGCGCGGGGATTTCTCGAACCCTCGGAACGCCGTGCGGCGCTGGAGCAGGCGCTCTGGAATGGACGGGTGGGGTTTTATGTCAATGCGGTAGCGCTGTGGGCTAGCACCCTTGGGGAGATGGAGGGAGTGGAGCGGGGGTATGCGGATAGCAACGAACTCGACCACGAACGAAACTCGTGGAGCAACGTCTCCATCGGCCTCCAAAACATCTCCGAGGTCCAAACGTTGTGTGGAGCGCTGGCGGACTCTATCGGGACCGCGAGCGAGGCGCTTTTTTATGCCGGTGTCGAGAAGAAGGACGCCCCATGGAGCGTGGCGCTTCAATGCCGCTTTGGATCGGAGGCAGGGGACTGCAACGAGCCCGATCCCGGCTCCGCCGCTCAAGCCAAATTGGCGCTAAAGCGCCGCACTCTCATGCGCCCTTCATCAGTACCGCAACACGATGCCCAGGAGGAACTAATATCCCGCGCGTATCGTGCCGAGGCGCTTTCGCTTGCGGGGGAGCTGCCCGCCGCCAGCCACGACTTTACCGCGGCGGATACGATCGAACGCAAGGATGCCTCCGACAACGCCGCGCTCCATTCGATTCGGGGCATTCGGTGGTGCCGCCATCGCCTGCGCCTCCGCGAGGCGGACGCCGCGCGCCGGTTCACGGAGGCGAATCGGGCTATCTGTGAACGCAATGGTTGGAACGACGATCTCGCCCGGTGCGACCTCCTCCTCGGGGAACTCGACGTCGCAGCGGGCGACCGCGAAGCCGCCGAACGGCGCATCGGCGCGGCCGTGCGGGTCTTTCGCGAGGCGCGGATTGGAACGGACCTTCCCGACGCGCTGCTCGCGCAGGCGCGGCTGCGGGGGAGCATCGAGGATTGCGAGGAGGCGCTGCGGCTCGCGGCTCGGAGCGGGTTTGCGCTGAAGCAGTGCGACGCCCTGAATCTCCGCGCCGAGCTCCGGCGCGAGGCCGGCCAGCCCGCCGACGCCGCCAAGGACGCCCGCGACGCGCTCGAAATCGCCGAGCGGTGCGGCTACTACTGGGGTCGGCATGAAGCCTTGCGCCAGCTCCGCGATGCCGCGAAGGCCCTCGGCAATCGCGCGGATGAAACGCATTGGGACGAAGCGGAAAAGGCGCTGGCTGCGAAGATGAAGCCGGAAATCGAAGAGGCGCTGCGGATCAACCGCGAGCACGATGCGGAAATGGAGCGGCTTTACGGAAAGCCGAAGCCACAGGCATAGCTTGCGTCATATGCTGAGCACTTCGCACCTGGCGGATGCGCGGAGCTGCGCAAAGTGCTCCCAATCGTGTGTAGAGCGCGGCTCTCCCCTGAGCCTTAGGCGAACGGGGGTGCCGCCTCCAATTTCTTGCGCGTCAACCGCGCGACTAGGTTCAAGTAAAGAAAAGGCTGTGCATTGTTTATGAGCGTCGCGGCCGCTGGAGACACTCAAGAAAAGTGAGGCGGCACCCCCGTTCGCCTTAGCCATAACTATTCAGTTGGCACGCGGCATCGACGTGGCACGGGCATCCTGCCCGTGGGGCCGGCGGGCGTCCCGCCCGTCG
>DASYIS010000458.1:0-15946 GCA_035997375.1 Chthoniobacteraceae bacterium | reverse complement strand
GAGGCGGCGGCGAAGAGCCCGGTGGCGGAGTCCATCGCCGCGGCGATGGCGGCGATCTGCCGCGCGGTGACGCCGGTCACGCTGCCGTTGACCCCGTGGAGCGCGGCGCTCGCGCCCGTGCCGCCGCGGCCCGAGAAGACCCCTTGGGCGGTCGTCGACATCCCGACGTGATCGATGACCCCGAGCCCGTTCACGCCGTCGCTCGGCCGGCCGATGAAGCCGGAGGTCTTGATCGCGGAGACGTTGCCGCCCGCGCCGGCCTTGCCGACCAGGTTGTCGCCGCCGTTGCCGGCCTGGATGAGGTTAATGGAGCTGTTGATGTCCTTCACTTGCGAGACGCCGCTCACGTCGCCGCCCTTGCCGCCGACGGCCGTGGCGAGCTTGGCCGCGCCGCCCGCGCCCGCGACGAGCATCGCGGACAGTGAGCTCGTGCTTTGCGAAGAGTTGAGCTTGAGGCCGCCGATCGCGCCGCCCGTGCCGCCGAGCGCCCAGCCGTCGCCGCCGGTGCCGCCATAAACCTGCATGCCGACCGAGAACCCCGTCGAGACGAGGCCGAATTCGCCGCCGGTGACCGCGCCGCCGTTGCCGCCCTTCGCGAGCTTGGCCGTGGTCGCGTTCCCCATCTTGCCGCCTTCGCCGCCGTAGCCGGCCTGGACGAAGAGGAAGCCGCCTTGCACGCCGAGCAGCGAGTTGGTGACGCTGCCGCCGCGTCCGCCATCGGAGAGGTCGCCGTTGCCGCCGTGGCCGGCGACGAGCACGGCCGAGCTGAGCTGCGTGGTGGTGATGACCTCGCCGGTCACGAAGGCTTCATTCTGCGCCGTCAGGCCGGAGATGTCGCCGCCGTTGCCGCCTTTGGTCGTGCCGTTGCCGCCGTAGCCCGCTTGCACGAGCAGGCCGAGGCCCTCCGTCGGTCCCCCGTCCATGGAGGTGTTGTCGTTGTCGAGGCCGGTCAGCCCCGAGATCGGGCTGCTGAAAAGGATGCTGCCGCCGTTGCCGCCGGCGCCGTTCGTGCCCTGGCCGCCGTACCCCGCCGTGAGGCCGAGCACGGCCGGCCCGATCACGTCGAAGCCCTTCGCGGTCTGCTGGTCGAGCACCACGTCGAACTTCAGCCCCGAGATGAGGCCGCCGATTCCGCCGGTCGCGCCCGCGCCGCCGTAGCCGGCGGTGAGCGTCGTCGTCAGCGTGCTGTCGGTATGCGCGCCGGGCGCGTCATCGATATGGTCGCCATTCAGGTCGACCCCGCTGTCGAAGGTCATGTTCGGCTCGTCGAGCTTGAGCGTCACGCCGGTGATCACGCCGCCCGCGCCGCCCGCCGCCGTCTTCGACGCGCCGCCGTAGCCGGCTTCGATCTTGACGAAATACGGGTTCTCAAAGTTCTCCAGGTCCGGCTCCAATCGCAGCTCGTGTTTGAACGACTTGACCGCGCCGCCGGCGCCGCCCACCCCGCTGGTCGCCGAGCCCGTCGCCGGCACCGCGCCGAGCAGCGCCTCGCCGCCGTGCCCCGCCAGGACGGTCAAATTGCCCTGGTGCAGGAGGCTCGTGATGCCGCTGATGTTGCCGCCCGCGCCCGCCGTGCCGCCGCGCGAATCGCCGCCGAGGCCGGAGGTCAGCACGAGGTCGCCGGCGCCGATCTCGATGTTGAGGTTGCCGAGGCTGCCGCCCGCGCCGCCCGCCGCGCTTGCTTTGCCGGGGCTGCTCGGCGCGCCGCCGTCGCCCGCCTTGAGGCTGAGCAACTGGTCCGCGTGCAGGAAGAGCTGGACCGGGTTCGCCGTGACGGTGCTCGTGATGGTCGGGTTGAAGATGCTGCCGCCCGCGCCCCCCGCGTTGGTGACGGCTTGTCCGCCATTGCCCGCGGTGATGATCATTTCGTTCGCCTCGGCATTGAAGCTCAGCACGCTGCCGCCCGCGCCGCCTTTGCCGCTCTTGAGCGCGCCCGTCGGCGGCTGGTAATCGATGCCGTCGCCGCCGGTGCCCGCGGTCGCCTGCACGAGCTTGCTCGCGAAGGGGAGCGCGTAGTCGACGCCGCCGATGAACCCGTCGCTGAAGGTGAACTGGCTCAGCGAGCCGCTGACCGCCGCGAAGCCGGCCTCGCCGTTCATCCCGTAGACCGGGACGAAATTCTTGAGCGGCGACGATTCGCCGACCGTCTTGCTGAGCGAGAACGTCGTGACTTCGGCCGCCGTGGTCGGCGAGTAAAGGTCGACGCGCGAATTCGTCGCCAACCCCTCGAGGACCGCAACCTGGTCATCGGTGGACGGGATGCCGTCGCTGACGAACTTGACGACGAGCGGCTTGCCCGCGAGGCCGCTGGTGACGCTGACCGGCGTCAGGATGCTGGTCGCGACCGCCCCGCTGTAGTCATAGGTGTAAAACGCGTTGCCCGTCGCGCTGAGCGCGACGACGCGGCCGCCGTCCTCGTCGACATCGAGATCGAGAATCCCGCCCGTCACCGTCTGGATGGGCGTCGCGGAAACATCGAACGGCTTGCCGCTCGCCAGGCCGGAGACCGTCGCGCGGCGCAGGCCGCCATCGGACGTCCCGACGATGACGCTGCCGTCGCCCACCGTCACGATGTCGGTGATCGGCTTGGTCAGCGCGTTGAAGCCATTCTCCGAGGTGAAGGTGAGCACGCCCATGGTATCGAGCGTCTTGCTCAGCAGATGGAGCGCGGAGGTGCCGTCGAGCAGATTCTCGGCGACCACGATCCGGCCGTTGGAGGGGGTGATCTTCGCGGGCGAAAATTGCACCGGGACGTTGATCGTATCGAAGGCGCCGGCGTTGCTGTCCAGCGTCGGATTCCAGAACGTGCCGTCGCCCTGGCCGAGGAAGACGCCGATCGAGTTGCTGTTCTTGTACGCGACCACGAGGTCGAGATGGCCGTCGTTGTTGACGTCAGCCGCGTAGGCGGAAATCGGCGTGTTGCCGAGGGTCGGGATGACGGTGACCGGGTCCATGTTCAGGGGCCCCGTCAGGTGCTGGGTGATCGGCGCAAAGTGCGACCCATCGCCGGTGGTGTTTTTCTCGACGATCATTTCGCCCGTGCCCTGGTTGATCACGATCACCTCGTCGATGTTGTCGGTGTCGGTCTTGTCGTCGAAGTTGCCCGTCACCAGCAAGCCGCCGATCGGCGAGCGGTTGGAGAAGTTGTTGTTGACGATGCTGCCGCCATTCCCGCCGGGGATGCCGGGGCCGCCGTCGCCGGCCGTCAGGAAGTAGCGGCTGCTGTCGCTGCCCGCATCGAAGAAAGTGATCGAGCCGCCCGCGCCGCCGGGGCCGGTCGCACCGCTCCCGCCTTTGCCGGCGATGACGACGACCTTGCTGGTCGAGGTCTTTTCCGTGATGTGATCGATCGCGCCGCCCGCGCCGCCCGTCGCGCCGGACGAGCCGACGCCGGCGTGAAGCTCGTAGCTCGGCGCCGCCAGCACGTTGAGGCCGTTGGAATTCGAGAACGCGCTCTCGATGGTGACATAGCGGACGCTACCGCCGGCGATGGTCTTGGCGTTGGCCAGCTCGTTCGGATTGCCGCTGCCGGCGAAGACCTGGAGCTCGACCGCCTTGCCGACCGAGACATTGGAGATGCTCGCGCCCGGCTGCATACCCGTGAGCTTGGTGTCGATCTTCTCCGCCAGCGTCTTGGTGAAGACGAAGCTCGGCTGGGTTCCCGGCTCGATGGGGTTGAAGTCGATGGGGTTCGTGCCCCCGCCATAAAGCGAACTGGTCACCTTGCCGTTGACGAGCAGGTGCGACGCGTCATCGAATACTCCGTCGCCCGCATAAATCCCGTTCAGCGTGCCCTGCACCTTCACGTTGGTGACCGAGCCGGCGGTGATGATGTTCTGCAAGCCACCCTTCTCGCCGCTGAGCGGGAAGGTCTTGATCCCAAGAATATTATTCGGCAGCAGGATCGCGCCGTCCTCGCCATTGAGCGGGTCGTTGTCGGAATCCGACAGCCGGCCGCTCGCGGTCAGGTTGGCGACGATGTCGCCGAGGATGTCCCCGTGGACTTCGAGACTCGTATTCGGCCCGACGGAGATGCCGACAATGTGAGGAACCTCCGTTGAATTCGGACCAAAGTAATCCTGATACCAGACGATGGCCGTGCCGGAGAGGATCTTCACCACGGTGGCGGAATTGCCGCCCGCCGACGTCTCGCCCGTGGACGGTCCGCCCCCGCCGAGCAGATTCGCCCCGGTGATGAGCAGCGCCGGCGCGATGCGGGATTCGAGGGCTTCGAGGGAAGAGTGAAAACGGGCGCGAGGACGAGGCATACAGCGGGAAATTTGGGAATTGGTTGAAAAAACCGACAGAGCACCGCCTTCCAAGCAGCAAGCATGCCCGGCGCGCGGGATGCGGTTTTTATCAACCGCGGCGGCGAGCACGTTTGCGCCGGGCCTGCCGGATCCCGAGATGGTCTCCTGTTCACGGCTCGTGGTAGGGACGCCGGCTGATATAGAGAGCAAGCCGCGCTTTGGCGTCGTCCGTCGGCTTGGATTCCAGAATTCGCGATTGCCATTGGATCGCTTCTTTGAAATTCCCCGCCTCCGCATAGGCGGCGGCCAACGTGTCGATGTTTTCCAAATCCTTCCACTCGGTCAGCTCGCAGGCTGTCCTGGCGTATTCGACCGCCGCCGCGCCGTCACGCACGCTCGCGCTGGAACAGGTCGCCAGCAGCCAGGCCAGGCTATTGCAAGCCACGCTGCCTTTTGGATTAAGTTGAATGCTCTTGGCAAAGTCCGCTTTGGCCAAGGGAAACTCGCCGTTTTTTTCATGGGCCAACCCGCGATTGTGGTAGGCTTTGGCGTGCTTCGGATCGAGCCAGATCAGCTCGCTGTAGTCTTCAATTGCCTTGGTATATTCGTGATTTCTGTGGTGACAGACCCCACGGCCGAAGTAAGCCGCCTTTTGCATTGGATCCAGCCGGATGGCTTCGTTGTAGTCGGTAATCGCCTCGTCGAACCTGCCCTGGGCTTGGTAGGCATTGCCGCGCACGATGTAAGCCCCCATGAATTTGGGATCGATCCGGATCGCTTCGCTGAAGTCGTTGATCGCCTCGTCGAACTCGCTCCTGGCCGCGTAAGCATTGCCACGGTACATGTAAACGCCGAGGTCCTTCGGGTCATTCCCGACCGGTTTGGTCGCGGCCGGCTCCGCCGTCCGAGTCACCAGGACACACCGGAAACCGAAGGTGGGGTAGCGATACGTGGGGAGCCCGTGGTCGCGAGACGAAGACTGTAGATTGACCTTGGCGAGATTGGAAACATTGCTCCACGAACCACCGCGCAAGACGCGAACGTCGTACGCTGCTTCATACCAATCGTCGCACCATTCCTCGACGTTTCCGGAAAGGTCATACAACCCAAATGCATTCGGGGGGAAACTGCCCACCGGCGCCGTGAACTGGAAACTGTCCACCTGCAATTCCGGATCGAAGTTCCCCGCGCCTTTGGGCGGGGGAAACGCCGGTCCCCATGGATATCCGGGCGCCTTGCCATCCTTTCCGGCGGGCGTACTCACACTCTCCGGTCCCAACCCCACCGCCGCGCTCCACTCCGCATCCGTGGGCAAGCGATACTTCCGGCCTTCTTTTTTCGACAGCCACGCACAGAAGGCCACGGCGTCCTCCCAACACACGTTCACTGCAGGATGGGTCGGTCCTTGCGGAAAGCTCGGCTTCGGCCATGTGCGCTTGGTCTCGGTCGCGAAGACCGAGTAATCCTGCACGCGCGTCTCCCAGACGCTGAAGAGCACTTCCGAACCGCCGGCCGTGAGGATGGGAAGGAACTTCATGCCGAGGCTGTTCACCAACGGGGCGTCCGGCGCCGCGGAAGGGGGCGCGGGCGGCGTCGCGAGGTCCGGGAGCGCCGCCTTCTCTTCGACTTGAGTCGCCGCCTGAGGCGCTCTCGAGAACAGCCCCACGACGAACGCGCTCAAGGCGAACAGCAGCAGAATGCCCGCGACGCCGAGTGCCATCCAGGCCGCCGGCCTCTGCGGGAGCCAGCTCGGCGGCGGGGTGGCGCGGGACCGCCGGGGTCTCTTGCGGGCGGGCGCGCGCGCCGTGAAGGCCGGCCCGCCGGGGGCGCCTTGGTCCGCCGCCTTGACGTACCACTTCGTGGCCTCCTCCCGATCCCACGGCACGCCGCGGCCGTGCTCGTACATTTCCGCCAGCTTTGCTTGGGCCGGGGCATGCGATTGCTCCGCCGCCTTGCGGTACCACGTCGCAGCCACGCGATTGCTCTTGGCGGCGCCTCGCCCCGTCTCATGCATGCTGCCGACCTCGTATTGCGCCTCGGCGTTTCCCGCGTTGGCCGCTTTCGCAAACCACTGCGCCGCCTCCTTCTCCCTGCGACGCGCGAGATAATGCCTCGCCAGGAAGAGTTGCCCTTGCACCCGGCCGCTGAGAACCGCTTGGAAGGCGATGACGAAGCCCGATTCCACGCCGCGCAAGGGCCAGGGCGAGACCAACCCCGCCAGGGCCCCCAGCGCCAGGCCCGCCAGCCAGGGCGACACCCCCAGCCCTGCCGACCAGGTGAGCACCCGATGCGAGACCGGTTGCGCCTGGCCGACGAGCACGAGCACGCCGCACAGGAGGAGCCCGAACAGGCTCGCCAGCCCAGCCCGTTTCAATTGGGTCCGCAGCGGCCTCTCCCAGAACCGCCACCCATCCCCAAAGGCAAACTGGCCGCCCAAAGCCAGCCCAAGCAGCGCGGCCAGCAACGAGCCCGGACCCCAGCCGGCATCGGACGCCGGCGGCGCGATTTGCACCGGCGCCGGTCCCGGCGAGACGATCCACGGCGCGCCGAGGGCCAGCCGAAAGCCGACGCCCGCGCTGCGGGCCGGCGCGCCGCTCTCCCGGTCGTACAGCCGCCGCTCGTAGCGCACCGAGGCCCGCAATTCCTCCGGGGTCTCGCTGCGGGCGCTGCCGCCCCGCACACAGACCCCGCCCACCGGCCCCGTGCCGGGGCCGAGTTGAAAGGGACCCAGCGTCATCTCCGACACGTTCCCGAGCAGATCGTACAACCCGAGCGGGTTCGGCTTGCGCGAACCGGTCGCATACACGACGCGATCCCCGCCATGGAACGCGGACTCGTACAGGTCGCTGTCGCGCAACGGATACCAGCGCGGCGCATTGAACTCGCCGGCCGCGACTTTCGCCCCGCCGCGCGCGGCATATTCCCACTCCGCTTCGGTCGGCAATCGCACCACGACGGCTTCGCCGCAGAGGCTCTGGGGCAACTGCGCCACCGCGCGGGGGGTCTGGCGCAGCCACTCGTTGTAACGCTGCAGAAAAATCTGGAGCTCCGGCCAGCTCACCTCGGCGACGGGCAGCGCCCCGTCGGCGGGACGGCCGGCGCTGTCGCCCGCCGGGTTCCCCATCACCTCCCGCCACTGTTGGCGGCTCACTTCCTTTTCCCCCAGGTAATACAGCCACCCCTGGCTGTCCCGGCACGAGCCGCTCACCCAGCTCTTCCGCGCCCCTTCCGTGGGCCGCCCGCCCGCCTCGGCCAGGTCGCGCCCGGCAAAACCGAGGGCGCCCGCGCCTTCGTTCCCGATCCGCACGGCCCGGAATCCCATCACCCCCGCCCCGCCGGGCGTCGGCAGCTCCACCCGGTCGGCCAACGCCTTCGCGAGCGGCTCCCCCGGGGCGGGGCGGGCCGCCGCCAGCAGCTGGTCCAAATCCAGCGCCTCGAGTGCCGCATTCCCGCGTCCGGCCCCGGGCGCCGGCGGGAGACCGCCGGCTTCCGCGAGGCCGATCATCACCCGAAATCCGACGGCTCCCGCCTCCGCGCTGCCCGCCTGCCACGAAAGCTCGCTGCGCCTGGTCGCCCTCAACTCCCCGGGCTCGCTCCAGGCATCGCCGCCGCGCACTGCCGGCCCGCCGACCGGCCCCCAGCCCGGCACCAGCCGGTACGCATCGCCGGTCATCTCCCGCGCATTGCCGAGCAGATCGTGGAGTCCGTAGCGGTTCGCGCGCTTTTGACCGACCGGCCTGAGCCGTCCGCCGGCGTTGCCCCGATGCCACTCATTGTCATCCAGCGTCTTGGGGTCGGCCCCGCCCGCCGCGAACTCCCATTCTCCCTCCGTCGGCAGACGCATCACGCCCGGCGTCCCATCCACTCCGCGCGGCATTTTGGTGCGCTTGAGCAGCCACTCGTTGCAGCGCGCCAGAAACTCCTGGACCTCATACCAGCTCACGCCGGTTTGCGGCAACCGGGCCGACTCACCCTCCGGCCGCGGGCCGCCCATCACCACCGCCCATTGGCTCCGCGTCACCTCGTACTTGCCGAGATAGTAAAACCACTCCCGCCCCTCCTTGCCCTCCCGCGCAAACGCGCCCCCTGCCTCCAAATCCCAACCCCGCCCCGAAGCCGGATCGCCGGTGTGAAACACGCGCACCCCGCCCAGCTCGCCGACGCCGACCGGCACCGCGCAAAACTCCATCTCCGCGCTGCCATCGGTCGGCAGCGGCAGCTTCAGCACTCCGGCGCCTTCCTGCGCAGGTGCGTTCAAACCCGAGACGCACAGCCAGAATCCGACAAGGGTGACGATCCAAGGCAGGACACAACGGTGTGACTGTTGCATGGGTGGATGGGGCCGGCAGAAAGGAATGAGAACTAGTCCGTCCACGCATCGAGTTCCGGTTGCAACCATGGGGTTTTGCGGTCGGCAAATATGGCGCGCACGGCGGCGACTTGCTCTTTAGTCACCACACCGGCGGTGTTGCCGAAGTTCGCGCGGACGTAGGTGGCGACGTTGGCGACCTTGTCATCGCTGAGCATCGCTTCCTGCCCGGGCATCGGGACGGCCGCGTACACTTTGCCCTCCATGGTGAAGGGTGGATTGCTGCCCTTGAGAATGATCGCCACCAATCGCTCGGCGCTGCCGCCGACATACGGCGATTTGGTGAGCGGCGGGAAGATCATCGGGAGGCCGAGTCCGGTCGGCTGGTGACAGGTAAAACAGATCGTCATGTAGACGCTCTTGCCCGCGGCGAGTTGTGCCGCGGCGGCTTCCGGCGGGAGCATCGTCCCGGGCGGTCGCGAATCCACCGGCGCCCGCACCACTCGAAAGCCGTAAGTGTCGGTGCCGCTGTCAGGGCTCGCGCTCACGCGCCCATTGCTGAGCAGGTAGAACTGGAGCGCGCTGCCCCAGGAGCCGCCGCGCAGGACCTTCCGCTTCGACACAGGGTTCCAGTTGTCCATGCACCATTGCCAGACATTGCCGCCAAGGTCGTAGAGGCCGTACTTGTTCGGGGGAAAGCTCCCGACCGGCGAGGTCCAACGGAAGTCGTCGCTGTAGCCGCGAATCGCGCCGGCGGCGCCGGTCTCCAAGCCGGTGTAATTGCCGGCGTCCGGCGGCGGCGGCCATTGGCTGCCCCACGGGTAGACCGGTCCCACTCCCGCACTCACGTCATGCGCCCGCGCTTCCGGCGAGTCACCTTTTTCGTCAGCCAAGCCGACGGCCCTGCTCCACTCGCGATCGGTCGGCAGGCGATACATTTGTTCGTTCGTGAGGAGCCCCCGGTTTCGGTCGCGCTGCGTCAGCCATTCGCAGAAGGCGATCGCATCGTTCCAACTCACGTTAACGACGGGATGGGCAGGGCTTTGACTAAACCCCGGGCTCTTCCACTCGAGGCGTTGCAAGTCCCTCTCTTGGGCGAAAACCTCGAAGTCTTGCACCCGTGTATCCCAAATGCTGAACCAGACGGTCGTGTTCGGGACCGGAACAAACTTCAAGCCCAAGCTGTTGGTGAACGTCGGCGGAGGGCGACCGGCGGGGGATGGAATCGGCGACGCGGCTTGGGCGGCCTTGGGCGCCGGCGACGGCTTCGGAGTCGTCAACACGATCACGGAAGGGATGCCAGGAGGCGGAGCGGTCGGATTTGGAGTCGCCGGCCCCGGCGCAGGCGCCACCAACACACATCGAAAGCCGACGGTGGAGCGGCGATTCGTGGGAAAATCGTTGAGGCGACACGAGGACCGCAGATGGAACTTCGCGAGTTCGTAAGGATTGCTCCACGAACCACCGCGCAAAACATGGGCCTCGTACGATGATCCATACCAATCTTCGCACCATTCCAAGGCGTTGCCAGCAAGGTCATACAACCCAAGTGCATTCGGGGGAAAACTGCCCACGGGCGCCGTGAACTGAAAACTGTCCACTTGCATTTCCGCGTCGAAGTTCCCCGTGCCTTTGGACGGGGGAAACGCCGTCCCCCATGGATATCCGGGTGCCTTGCCATCCTTCTCAGCCGGTGTCCTACCACTTTCCAGGCCCAAGCCTACGGCCACGCTCCACTCCGCATCTGTCGGCAGCCGATAGGTCCGGCCTTCCTTTTTCGATAACCACGCACAAAAGGCCACGGCGTCGTACCAGGTCACATTGACGGCGGGATGGGTCGGTCCTTGCGGAAAGCTCGGCTTCAGCCATGGGCGCTGCGTCTCGGTCGCGAAGGCCTCGTAGTCCTGCACCCGCGTCTCCCAAGCGCTGAAAAGCACCCTGGCTTCGCCAGCCGTGGGCACGAGGAGGAACTTCATGCCGAGACTGTTCACCAACGACGCCACCGGCGCGGGCGCGGGCGCCGGGGCCGGCGTTGCATCCAGAAGAGTCGCCGCCCTCTCTGCGGGGTCGGTCGCCGGACCCGCCTCCCGAAACTCACTGAAAGGCAGACTGATGAGGGTGATCAGGAAGAAAAGCAATAGAATCGCCGCGACGCCGAGCGCCCACCACCCCACCGGCCTCCGCGGGCGCCCAGCCGGGAGTGCGGCCGCGCGCCGCAGGCGCGTACTCCGGCGGGGTTCGGCCAGGGCCATGAACGCGAGCGCGCCCGGGTTTCCTTGGGCGGCCGCTTTCTCGTACCACTTCACGGCCTCCTCCCGGCTCTTGGAAACTCCGTGCCCGTGCTCGTACATCTGCGCCAGCCTCATCTGGGCGAGAGCGTACGATTCCAGCGCCGCTTTCCGATACCACATCACGGCCAGGCGACTGCTCTGTTCGACCCCGTTACCCGTTTCATACATCATGCCGAGACGGGTTTGCGCCTCCGCGTTTCCCGCGTTGGCCGCCTTCAAAAACCACTCCGCCGCCTCGCTCTCCCGATGCCGAGCCTGGCAGTGCCTCCCGAGGAGGACCTGACCTCGCGCCGTACCCCCCAGGAGCGGCTTAAGGACGATGACGGCCACCGACTCCGCGCCGCGCAAGGGCCAGGCCGAGACCAGCCCCGCCAAGGCCCCCAGCGCCAGCGCCGCCGGCCAAGGCGACACCCCCAATCCTGCCGACCAGATGAGCACCCGATGCGAGACCGGTTGCGCCTGCCTGACGAGCACGAGCACGCCGCACAGGAGAAGCCCGAACAGGCTCGCCAGCCCGGCCCGCTTCAATTGGGTCCGTAACGGCTGCTCCCAAAACCGCCACCCGTCTCCAGAGGCAAACTGGCCGCCCAAAGCCAACCCAAGCAGCGCGGCCAGCAGGGAACTCAAACCCCAGCCCGCGGAGGACGCCGGCGGCGCGATCTCCGCCGGCGCCGGTCCCGGCGAGACGATCCACGGCGCGCCGAGCGCCAGCCGAAAGCCGACGCCGGCGCTGCGGGCCGGCGCCCCGCTCTCCCGGTCGTACAGCCGCCGCTCGTAGCGCACCGAGGCCCGCAATTCCTCCGGGGTCTCGCTCCGGGCGCTGCCGCCCCGCACACACACGCCCCCCACCGGCCCCGTGCCGGGCCCGAGTTGGAAGGGCCCCAGCGTCATCTCCGAAACGTTCCCGAGCAGATCGTACAACCCGAGCGGGTTCGGCTTGCGGGAACCGGTCGCATACACGACGCGGTCCCCGCCATGGAACGCGGACTCGTACAGGTCGCTGTCCCGCAGCGGGTACCAGCGCGGCGCATTGAACTCGCCGGCCGCGACTTTCGCCCCGCCGCGCGCGGCGTATTCCCATTCCACTTCGGTGGGCAGTCGCACCACGACGGCTTCGCCGCAGAGGCTCTGGGGCAACTGCGCCAGCGCCCTGGAGTTCTGCCGCAGCCACTCGTTGTAACGCTGGAGAAAAATCTGGAGCTCCGGCCAGCTCACCTCGGCGACGGGCAGCGCCCCATCGGCCGGCGGGCCGGCGCTGCCGAGGCCGGCTTGGTTCCCCATCACCTCCCGCCACTGTTGGCGGCTCACTTCCTTTTCCCCCAGGTAATACAGCCACCCCTGGCTGTCCCGGCACGAGCCGCTCACCCAGTTCTTGCGCGCACCTTCCGTGGGAAGCCCGCCCGCCTCGGCCGGGTCGCGGCCGGCAAAACCGGTAGCGCCTTCTCCCGCGCTCCCGATCCGCACGGCCCGAAATCCCATCACCCCCGCCCCGCCGGGCGTCGGCAGCTCCACCCGGTCGGCCAACGCTTTCGCGAGCGCGGGCCGGGCTCCCGCCAGCAGCTGGTCCAGATCCAGGGCCTCGAGACCCGCATGCTCGCGTCCGGCCCCGGGCGGTGGCGGGAGACCGCCGGCTTCCGCGAGGCCGATCATCACCCGAAATCCCACTGCTCCCGCCTCCGCGCTCTTCATCGTCCACGAAAGCTCGCTGCGCCGGGTCGCCCTCAACTCCCCAGGCTCGCTCCAAGCATCGCCGCCGCGCACCGCCGGGCCGCCGACCGGTCCCCAGCCGGGCACCAGCCGGTATGCGTCGCCGGTCATCTCCCGCGCGTTACCGAGCAGATCGTGGAGCCCGTAGCGGTTCGCGCGCTTTTGACCGACCGGCCTGAGCCGCCCGCCAGCGTTGCCCCGGTGCCATTCATCCTCATCCAGATTCGTTCCCGCGTCGCCAGCCGCGAACTCCCATTCGCCCTCCGTGGGCAGACGCATCACGCCTGGCGTCCCATCCACTCCACGCGGCATTTTGGTGCGCTTGAGCAACCACTCGTTGCAGCGCGCCAGAAACTCCTGGACCTCATACCAACTCACGCCGGTCTGCGGCAGCCGGGCCGACTCACCTTCGGGCCGCGGACCACCCATCACGACCGCCCATTGGCCGCGCGTCACCTCGTACTTGCCGAGATAGTAAAACCACTCCCGGCCCTCCTTGCCCTCCCGCGCAAACGCGCCGCCCGCCTCCAAATCCCAGCTCAGGTCGGAGGCCTGATCCCCACTGTGAAACACGCGCACCCCACCCTGCTCCCCCACCCCCGTCGGCACCGCGCAAAACTCCATCTCCGCGCTGCCATCGGTCGGCAGCGGCAGCTTCAGCACTTCCTGCGCCGACGCGCCCAAACCAAAGACGCCGAGCCAGCAACCGGCGAACGCGACGATCCAAGGGATGAAACAGCGGAGCGACTGTTGCACGGGTGAATGGAGCCGGCGGGCCGAGCGGCTCAGGAGATGGGGCTCGGCGATGGTCATGCAAAATGTGGAGACTCGGAGATACAAGTCACCGTGGCGGAATGAATATGGATCGAAGCCAGCGTCGCATGAATAGCGCTACCTTGGCTTGGGAGTGGCGCTCGCCGCTTTCTTGGCCGGCGTCGCGAGTCGGGGCGTAGAGATGGGGGCCGGCGCCAGGCCTCCCTGCGAAGATGGCCGCGCTGCTGCTTGCGGATTCACCGGCGCTCGCACAATCCGAAATCCGTAATTGTCCGTGCTGCTGTCGGGGTTGGCGCTGACACGGCAACTGCTGAGCAAGCTGAGCCTGAGGGCGCCGTTGTACCAGGAGCCGCCGCGCAAAACTTTCGTCTTCGACTCGTTGGTCGAGTTGTCCATGCACCATTGCCAGACATTGCCGCCGACATCGTACAGGCCGTACTTGTTGGCCGGGAAGGTGCCGACGGGCGAGGTCCAGGCGAAGCCGTCGTCGTAGCCCTTGATCGCGACGTCCGAGCCGGTCTCTTCGCCGGAGTAGTTGCCGACATTCGGCGGCGGCGGCCACTGGGTGCCCCAAGGGAAGACATCGGGAACGGCCATGTCGCGCGCCTCGGGGGTCTGGCCGGTTTCCTCCGCCAGACCGACGGCTTTGCTCCACTCGAGGTCGGTCGGGAGGCGATAGAGTTGGTCCTTCGACAGGAAACCCTTCTTGCGGTCGCGGTCGGTCAGCCATTTGCAGAAGGCAACCGCGTCATTCCAGGTCACGTTGACGACTGGATGATCGGGGTCTTGCTTGAAGCCCGGATTCTTCCACGAATAGTTGCGGAAGGCCGTCTCTTTGGCGAAAACGGCGAAGTCCTGCACTCGCGTCGGCCAAAGGCAGAACAGGACGGCCGTGTTCGGGACCGAAACAAACTTCTGGCCCAAGCTGTTGGTGAACGTCGGCGGATTCCGCGGATCGGTCGGCGAAGGTTGATCGGCGGGTGAGGGAGCCGGCAGTTCGGCTCGGGCGGTCTTGGGCGGCGACGGCTTCGGAGGAGGGATCACGATCACGGAAGGGATACGCAGAGGCAGAGCGATCGGCTGCGCAGCCGCTGGTCCCGGCGTCTGTGACACCAGCACACAGCGGAAACCGAGGCGTTCGGAGGAACTGGAGGGCTGAGCGTAGCCGCGCCACGATGATCGAAGCGAAGTGCCGGCATCGTCCCACGAACCCCCGCGCACGACGCGGAAATCAAACTTTCCCCTGACCCAGTCCTCACACCACTCCCAAACGTTGCCCGAGAGATCGTAAAGACCGAGCGCATTCGGCCCGAAACTTGCGACGGGGGCGGTATTCTCGAAACTGTCCACCTTCAAACTCGAACCGTAGTTCCCGGCACCTTGCGGGGGCGGAAATTCCTTTCCCCATGGATAGCCTCCCGCCGAGTTGGCATTCTTTTCTTCCGGTGTGCCCCCGGTTTCCACCGGTAAGCCCACGGCTTCGCTCCACTCCGCATCCGTCGGCAGCCGATACGTACGGCCTTCTTTTTTCGACAGCCACGCACAAAAGGCTACGGCGTCCTGCCAGGTCACGTTCACCGCGGGGTGGGTTGGTCCTTGCGGGAAGCTCGGCTTCTGCCACGTACGCCGTGTCTCGGACGCGAAGGCCTCGTAGTCCTGCACCCGCGTCTCCCAGACGCTGAAAAGAACCCTGCTTCCGCGAGCCGTGGGCACGTGAAGAAACTTCATGCCGAGGCTGTTCACAAACGGCACGTCCGCCTCCGGAACGCTCGGCGTCGGCGTCAGCGCACGGGCCGGTGCGGGAGTGGCGTGCACGAGAGGCGCCTTTTTTTCAACTCGGGGCTCACCGTGAGATCCACCCGAGAGCAAATTTGCGACGATTGCGATCGCGCCAAAAACGACTAGAACGGCAGCGGCCACCACTGCCCTGAATAGCGGCCCGCCCGAGCTTCGATGTTCCGCCTCTCGTTCGCGCCACTTCCAAGCCTCCTCCCAATTCCTGGCAACCCCGCGGCCTTGCTGGTACATCTCCACGAGCTTCAGCTTGGCGGGGGCGCTCGATTGCCGCGCCGCCGCCAGGTACCATGTGAAGGCCACTTGGTTGTTCGTTGCGACCCCGCGGCCCGTCTCGTACATGCTGCCCATCTGATATTGCGCCTCGGCATTTCCTGCATTGGCCGCCTTCACAAACCACTGAGCCGCCTCTGTCTCCCGGCGGCGCGCCAGATGACGCCGCGCCATAAAGAGATGAACTTGCGTCCGGCCGCGCAGGAGCGGTTGGCAGGCGAACTTGGCGCCCAGCTCCGCGCCTCGCAATGGCCAGTACGAGACCAACCCCGCCAACGCCCCCAGCGCCAGGGCCGCCATCCAGGGAGAGACGCCCAGTCCCGCCGACCAGGCGAGCAAGCGTTGCGAGATCGGTTCCGCCAGCCCGACGAGAGCCGGCGCGCCGGCCAGGAGGGCTCCGAACAAGTTCGCCCGCACGGCCCACTTCAACTGGGTCCGCGGCGGCATCTCCCAGAACCGCCAACCGCCAAATGCAAATTGACCGCCCAGGGCCAATCCCACCAGTGCGGCCAGGAAGGAACCCGAACCCCAGCGGGCCGAAGACGCCA
>DASYIS010000457.1:0-17083 GCA_035997375.1 Chthoniobacteraceae bacterium | reverse complement strand
TCCCCTCCGCCGGCCAAGCGTTCGTGTGATGTGACAGCTCGTGCTCCGTCGGCCAAACCGGCTCTCCCCCGATCCACTCACCCATGACCACCTCCCGGCCGGTATTCCTCCTCCTGTTGAATGCCACTTGCCTCCTCAGTTGCGACGCGGGCAATCGAGTGCGACCGCCGGTGCCCTCAACGCCATCAACCACCCAACTTTCGGACGGTCTCCCAGACATCGCGAGTCTCTCGAAGGAAGAGGCTCGGATGCTTCGCACCTTGCCGACGGTCAGTTTGGCCGAGGCGCTCACGCTGGCGCAGCGGTATATCGCCGAGAAGCCGATTGACACAAAAGATACCTTTCTCGAATCGGCCCGGTACCTTGAAAAAGGGGCGAGTTCTTTCAGCAATCAATCAGCGACCCGGTCTCTGGGCGGCCCGTGTTGGCAGATCACCTACGGGCCGACAAAAATGAATACGGTCGGCGGCGGCTTTTTTGATATCTATGTTTACATGGACCGCCGGGTCGGACACGCGATGGGCCTGTGATGCGTGTTGCAACGTCTTGCTCAAGGCACGACCCACCTAACGGCATTTCCGATCGCAGACCGTGAGTGAAGCCTTCTCCCTCCGCCTCGCGCGCGCGGACGACATCCCGGCGTTGGAGGTTCTCATCCCGCTCTCCGTGCGTGCCTTGCAGGTGCCGTTCTATTCGCCGGCGCAGATGGAGGCGGCGCTCGGTCCGGTCTTCAGCGTGGACCGGCAACTGATCGAAGACGGCACCTACTTCGTCGTGGAAGACGCGGGCCACATCGTCGGCTGCGGCGGTTGGAGTCGTCGCCGCGCCGTCTTTGGCGGCGACCGCGCACGCTTCGCGGAGGACGCCGCGCTCGATCCAAAGCACGATCCCGCGCGCATTCGCGCTTTCTTCGTGCACCCCGATTGGGCGCGCCGCGGAATCGGGCGTTGCATTCTCCTGGCCTGCGAGTCCGCTCTCTGCGCCGCCGGCTTCCGCGAGGCGGTCCTGGTCGCCACCCTCGCCGGTGAACCGCTTTACGCGGCGTTTGGTTACACGGCCACGGAACGATACGACGTGCCGCTTTCCGGCGGTCTGACGCTGCCGGTGGTGCGCATGACAAAAGTCTGGCGTGCGAGCCATCACCGGTAAATGAGGGGTCCGGCCCGCCAAGGCGTGGACCCCTCGCCACGCACGTGGAGTTATTTCGCTTCACGATTGTCAAACATCCCCCGCCGTAGAAAAGTCGGCTCTTTCGTCGGCATGAAAAAGCTTCTCGTTCGTTCCCGCGTCGGGCTTCCCTCCGCTTTCGCCCTGGCGCTGCTGCTGAACGGCTGCGGCGAGGTGGGCGAATCGCTGAAGCTGCAACGGGCCGTGTTGGTCAAGGTGCCGATCACGAAACCGATCGACCGCGGAAGCGGGCAGGGCTGGGAGTTTCGGCACGTGCTGGAGGCGCCGCGGACCGGCGGGCGCGCCGGCGAATGGTATGTGGCCTGGAATAACGACCACCCGATCACGACCGGGCCCTTGACGAATTACTGGATGCAGCTCTTCGCGCGAACGCCGGAGATTGCCGATGCCACGCACGCCGCGTTTCACGCTTACCCGGTGCTGATCGAGCCGAACAAGTCCTTCGGCCAAATCACCGCGAAGGCGCCGCCGGAGCCGAAGCCGGGGGAGGCGCTGCAGTCGCAATACGGCGCGGGGACGCGGCTCGTGATCAACAAGATGCCGACGAAGGTCTGGTCGGACAATCGCCAACCCGACGCCGCGAAGCCCGGGCAGTTTGTCATCGATCCGCTCTGGCACTTGGACGACCGGCATTCGCAACTCGCCCGGGCGCGCGACCAATTCGCGAAGCCGGGGGACGGGATCGCGATCGGGCACCTGGACAATGGGCTCGATGGCCGGCACGCCGCGGCGCCGATGAATCTGGTGCGCGGGGATTGGCGCGCGGATGCGGTGGGCCTCCTCGAATACGCGCAGAAACACAGCCGGGGTGAGAAGGCCGCGCCGCCGCTCCCCCCGGAGCTCACCGGCGGCGTGCATGGCATGGGGACGATCGGCCTGCTCGCCGGCAGCTGGATCGGGATCGACGAGAAGACGGTGCCGGGCGGGCGGATCAAGGGGTACTACGGCTGGCTCGGCGGCGCGCCGTACGCCCGCGTCGTGCCGGTCCGGATCGCGCCGTGGGTCATTTCCGCAAACACGGGCGAGCTGGCTTACGGCATCGACTACGCGAGCCGGGTGAAGGGCTGCGACGTCATCACGATGAGCCATGGCGGCTCGCCGACGCAGGCCTGGGCGGATGCGGTGAATGCCGCCTACGAGCGCGGCACCGCGATCTTCGCCGCCGAGTCGGATTACCTCTCGCTCATGGCCGATCCATTCCGGCCGAAGGGGATCATCCTGCCGTCGAGCCCGGTCTATCCCGCCGCCTTCCGCCGCGTCGTCGGCGTCACCGGCGTCACCGCGGACCAGCGCAGCTACGCGCGCAACACCCTCGGCCGGCTGCTGCGCTCGCCGTCGGATTTGCTGACCTGGGCCTTCCGCGGCAGCTATGGCGCGGATGGCACGAGCACCTCGATGTTTCATCCGAATCCGAAGCCCGATCCAAGTCAGGTGTTCCGGAATGGGGCGCTCCATCCGCAGCCCATCGCGGGCTATTCGCCGAATGTCCCGTGGCTCAGCATCCGCCAGCAAAACAAGGTCCCCTACGCCGACGGGGTCGATCTCGACGGCGCGGGCACTTCCGCCTCCACGCCGCAGACCGCCGCCGCCGCCGCGCTCTGGCTGCAAAAGCATCGCGGCGATTCTCCCCCGCGGAATGGCACGGCTGGCAGAAGAGTGAAGCCGTCTACCAGGCGTTGCTGAAAACGGCCGATCGCCACGGCCGGCCCGGCGCCGATCCGTATCTCGGCGCCGGCTCGCTGCGCGCCGCGGACGCGCTTCAGGTCAGCTACGCGCAGCTCAAGAGCTCCCGCCGCCCGCCCGGCCGCTTGACCGCGGACCAGGTCCCGCCCGGCAGCCTCTGGTGGGACAAGGCGCCGAACGACTACTTCGACGGCGAACGGAGTTTCCTCGGCTTGCTCGGCTTGCAAATGCCCGGCCGCGTGCCGTTCGAGAAGCGCGCCACTCTCCGCCAGACGCCCGTCGCCGGCGAGTCGCGCACCGCCTCCCTCCAGCGGCTTTATTTCAATATGTACCTCCTGCGCGAGTGGCACGGCGGCGACACGCCGACCAATGACTGGCAGGAGAAAATGTACAGCGACCGCGCGCAGCGGAAGGCGGAGAAGGCGGCGGCGCAATGAGCGCTCTGAAGACCCTGAAGCCAAGGGCTGCGCCGCCCTTGATATCCCGGATGCTTAAAAACCACGAATGAACACGAATCGACACGAATGGAAAAGCCGAGCATCGGCAGCAATTCGTGTTCATTCGTGTCCATTCGTGGTTCAACTTTCGGTCGAGCCACGCGATCGGAATTCAGGCCGTTGCTGCCATCTGGTCGCCTGATTCCAATCGCTAACGAGAACAAGATCCCCGTCAGCTCCCGTATAACGGTCTAAACTCCCATGCACCGCTGGCTCATTCTCCTGCTCGCGCTCACTTTGCCCCTGGCGGGAAAGGAAGACGCCCCGCCGAAGCCGATCGCGGATTCGCTCATCACCATCGTGCAGGATCGCGCGGGTCGGGTCTGGGGGTGGTGCCGCGATCACCCCGGGTTTAGCCTCGTGCATCTCGAGGGAAAGGAATGGGTGGCCCATGCGGATGTCGGCCCGCCCGGCAAGTATTTGCGGCAGCTCGTGCCGCTCCCGGATGGCTCGCTGGCCTGCGTGTGGTTCGACAACAATCGCTGGGAATACGCGATTTCCATTCACCGGGGCGACGAACCGCCGGTGGTGTTGTCGACCTTCGGCACCAGGATGTGGGATCTGCAGATCCTGCCGCGGAGCGATGGGTCCTTGCTCATCACGGGACGCGGCACGCTCATCGTGGACATCTCCGCGGAGGGCGAGGTGAAGGTCATTCCGATCCCGGACGAGTTCTACCGGCCGACCGGGCCGCTGCTGAAAGACGAACCGGATTTCGATGCGCCGGTCTGCGCGCTGGAGGATGGCGAGCACCGCATCTGGCTCTGGTCGTACGCGCTGAACACGGCGCGGCGTTTCGGCCGGGTCGTCAATTTCCTCGAGTACAAGGAGGGCCAGGTGACCCGGCGCGAGGTGCCGGGACTCGAGGCGGACGCCGGCGTCTCCGCGATGGTCAACCACGACGCCACTCATCTCTGGTACGCGAAGATGGGCGACGGCATCTCCTCGCTCGACCTGAAGACGATGCGCAGCGAGTTGCTCACGCATCCGCTGCCGGCGCGCAACGGCACGGACAACGTCGAGTACATCGAGCAGATCTACTGTCGGGGGGACGAGCGCTTTGCCCTGACCTGTCCGCGTCCGACCCTCTTGCAATATGAGCGCGGCGACAAATGGTACCACAACGACGAACGCTCGGCGAAGCGATACTACAACGAGACCGCGCGCAGCGGACGGCTGCTCCGGTATCGCGCCGGCACATGGGACGAGATCATCTCCGGCGTCGACCTGCGCCCTCACTTCGGCTGGCGCGACCGGCCACTGCTCCTGACCTCCGCCGGGCTGCTGCTCGCGAGCCATGAAAGCGGCCCGTGGCTCGCGCTGCGGCCGGGCGGAAAGCCGCCGGTGCCGCACGGCTGGGAGACGGAGTTTCCGCTGCGCAGCGCTACCGCGATCCTGCCCGCGGACGCGGCGCACGTCTGGATGTGCGACGGGAGCACGACCGCGCGCCTGCTCCCGATCGAGCCCGCGCGCGAGCCGGCCCGGCCGCCGCTCCAGGTCTCGGTCCTGCTCGGCGCGATCCAGATGGATGCGAAGGGCAACGGCTGGGGTTTTCGCGACGAGTGGCAGGTCTCGAAATGGGATGGCGCGCAATGGACCGACTTTCCGGTGCCGAAGGAAGTCGCGATCTCGTACGGCCAATTCATCTGGTGGCTCGACGACCGCGAGCAGGGCTGGTACCTCAGCAAGGAGGGACCCGCGGCGATCCTGAATCTCGCGACGAGCCGGTGGAAAGTCTACGCAAGCTGGGAGGCGGCGGCGCAAGCGCAACTGCCGCGCGCCCCGCGCGAGCAGCAAATGAACGAACCGGTGGGACCGCCGGTCTATTCGGAGACAGGGCAGATTGCGTTCTTCAAGCGAGGCGAGGGCCTCCACTATTTCAATCGCCGGGAATGGAAGACCACGACGATGGAGGCCTTCGCGGAACGTTACGACGAGGTGTACTCCGCGCCCTGGTTTCGTGCCGGCTCCTGTCTCTCGATGCACCTCGGAAATTTCGACTACGAGTACGACGACGAGCACGACCGCTGGGGGAAGCGGCCGGACAAGGATCACTACGTGCCGGCGCCGCGTGCGGAGAACCCATTTCCGGAAGGCTGCCCGGTGAAGGAACTCATCGGCGTGGCGCGCTACGCGCTCGGCACCTCCTGGATCCTCGGCAAGGACCGGCAACTCTACAAGGCGGTGCCGGGCCGCACCCTGCCGGTCTTCCCGGTGGACCGGCCGAACCCCTTCGCGCACGGGGAATGGCTCTACGGTGTGGAGATCGACGCGAAAGGCGGAGCCCTCGTCGAGCAAGTGAAGCTCTACTACGAGCCGCATCTCTTTCTCTACTACCACGTGCCCGCGACCATGCTTGCGCCGATCGCCACCGCCCGACTCGAGGAGCCGGGCGGACCGTTCCGCGTGGAGCTGGGGATCGCCAAAAACGAGCCGCCGGCGCCGGACGAGGTCTGGTTCTCCTGGAGTCTAGACGACAGCCCCTGGCACGCACTGCAGCAGAAAAAAGAGATCGTCTTCCCGAAGCTGACGGATGGCCCGCACCGCCTCGAGGTGCGCGCCTACAACGCGGAGCTCGGCACGCAACGCACGCCGACCGTGCTCGAGTGGCAGACCGGCAGTGCGCCCGAAACGCTCCTCCAGCGGTGGATCGCAGCCTTCGAGCGCCCGGAATTTCGCAAGCGCCTCGAAGCTCTCGAATCCATCCGGCGGAAAGGCCCGGACGCGCTCCCGGCCTTGCACGCGGCGGAGAGTCACGGCTCCGAGGAAGCGCGCAACTGGGTGAAAAAGGCGATCGAGCAGATCGAATCCGACCGCCGGCTCGACACCGAGCGAGCTCCGTAGCGAGGCGGCGATTGATGGAGCCTTGCCCAACCAAAGGCCCGCGGTTACGAGAAAGGTCATGGAATTACTGGACGCGCTGCGCACGCATTTCGGTCACGCGGAGTTTCGCCCGGGGCAGGAGGCGGTGGTGCAGGCGCTGCTCGCGGGCGAGTCGGCGCTCGCGCTGTTTCCGACCGGCGCGGGCAAGTCGCTCTGCTACCAGCTCCCGGCGGTGCTGCTGGAAGGGACGGCGCTCATCGTCTCGCCACTCATCGCGCTGATGAAGGACCAGGTCGACGCGCTGCGGGCGCGCGGCATCGCGGCGGCGCGGCTCGATTCCACGCTCACCGCGCACGAGACGCAGCAGGTCTATGCGGACCTGAAGAACGGAGCGCTGAAGCTGCTCTATGTCGCGCCGGAGCGGCTCTCCGGCGAGGCGTTCATCGACCGGCTGCGGCGCGCGAAGATCTCGCTGCTGGCGATCGACGAGGCGCACTGCATCTCCGAGTGGGGCCACAACTTTCGCCCGGAGTATCTGCGACTCGCGCGCGTCTCGGAGGAGCTGGCGCTGGATCCCGTGCTGGCGCTCACGGCGACGGCGACGCCCGATGTGGCACGCGACATTTGCAAGGCATTCGGCATCGATTCCGAGCGGCACGTGCAGACCTCGTTTCGCCGGCGGAATCTGCATCTGCGCGTGACGCCCTGCGCCTCCGCGCACAAGACGGCGGCACTCGCGAAGCGGCTCGCCAGCGCGAAGGTGCGGCCGGCGGTCGTCTACGTCACCTTCCAGAAAACCGCCGAGGACGTCGCCGCCGGGCTCGCGAAAGCCGGCCTCGCGGCGCGCGCGTATCACGCCGGGATGAAGAACGAGGAGCGCGACGCGGTGCAGGAGGCGTTTATGCGCGGCGCGTGCGAAATCATCGTGGCGACGATCGCGTTCGGCATGGGGATCGACAAGGCGGACATCCGCAGCGTCATCCATTTCAACCTGCCGAAGACGCTGGAAAACTATCAGCAGGAGATCGGCCGCGCGGGGCGCGATGGGGCGCCGGCGCTCTGCGAACTGCTCGCCTGCGCGGACGACGCCGTGCCGCTGGAAAACTTCACGCTCGGCGACACGCCGGAGCCCGCGGCGGTGGAGGCGCTCGTGCGGCGAATGCTCGGCTCGGGCGAGGAGTTCGACGTGAGCCGCTACGATCTCAGCCAGGAGACGGACATCCGCCCGCTCGTCGTCGAGACGGTTATCACATACCTGGAGCTCGACGGCTTGCTGCGGCCCACGCGCGCCTTTTACGAGAGCACGCAGGTCGAGTTCCTGAAGAGCGAGGGCGCGATCCTCGGCGGATTGAACGAAGACCGGCGGCGGTTTCTCGCCGGGCTCTTCAAGGCCGGGACGCGCGGCCCGAAATATCTCACGCTCGAGCTCGAAGCGACCGCCCAGCGGCTCGGCGAGCCGCGCGAGCGCATCGCGAAGGCGCTGACGTGGCTCGAGGAGACCGGCGCGATCACGCAAAAGCCCGCCGGCCTGCGCCACGGTTTCCGGCTCCTGGAGGACGCCGCGCAACGCGACCCCGCCGTCGTCGCCGCGCACCAGGCCGTGCTCTTCGCCCATCGCGAGGCGCGCGATTCCGAGCGCCTCGCGCAGATCCTCGATTTCGCCACCCAGCCCGGTTGCATCACGCGCCGGCTGCTCGCCTATTTCGGCGAGGCGCTGGAGGAGGAGAACTGCGGCCACTGTCATTTCTGCCGCACCGGCGAGCCCGCGCAAAAGGTGGCGCTCCCCGCCACGCCCATCCCGCCCTTCACGGAAGAGGACGACGAGCTGATCCGCGGGCTCATCTTCGAAGAGCTCCCGCCTCTCGCCACGCCGCGCCAGGTCACGCGCTTCCTCTGCGGCCTCACCAGCCCGGCGACCTCGCGCGCGAAACTCACGAAGCGCCCCGAGTTCGCGCGCTTCGCCGGCGTGCCGTTTCGCACCGTGCTCGCGCGGGTGGAGCAACTGGCGGAGGAGTGAGGCCGCTACAACCGGCGATGAAAGGTCTTCCGCTCCCAAAGCGCGTCCGCCTGTTTCCGGAACTCTTCGGGTTCCTGCGGCGGGCGTGAGAGCTGGATGTAGTCGCGGTCTTTGCTTTTCAGAACCGCCTTCTCAAAGGCGGACCACGGGACCGGCCGCCCGCCGGCAAAAAGCTCGCCGCGCGCATTCGCCGTGAACAGGCCCGGCGTGCGGCGGATTTCGTAGTAGCGCTTGCTTCCGTCGGGATCATACGCGAGGCGATCGAGCCAGATGGTCACTTCCGAGTTCGCCGTCCACATGGCACTTGAAATGTGGCAACTGCAGTCCGGCTCTCCGAGGGACTCCACGCCGAGCACATCAGGCACCCGACGGACACGGCGGGCGAGCGACGCCTTCTGCGCCTCGGTCAGAATCAATTTCCGCTCACGCCCCACCAGTTCGATTTGCTCGGGCGTGAGCTTGAGAGTGGTGTGGTGTTCACGCGCCAGCGCCCGTTCCAGCACGAATTCATCCGCCCGAGCCATGCGGGCGGGAAGCAGGATCACCAGCGCGAGGAACAGGAAACTACGAGGGCACATCATAGTCTTAATACTTAAAACGTCACCGTCGTCCGCACCCCCAGCACAAACGCGTCGCGCGAGTGCTTCACGCCGCTCGGGTTGAAGATGTACTGCAAGTCCGGCTGCACGCTCCACCACGGGGCGAGCACGATCTTGTAGCTGGCCTCGAGCACGGTCTCGTAACTGGAGGGCGGATTGCCTTGCAGCACGTCGGCATGGGAAAAGTCGTTGCTCACGTGCGAGTAGCCAACCGCGACGCCGGCGACGTCGTTGGCCCGGCCGGGGAGGAAGCCGGTGAGGTTGAGGCCGCCGTCGACGTAACCGTCGACGAAGCTCAGCCGCGCCGGCGCGAAGCCGCCGCGGACGAACGCGGAGATCACCTTGCCGCCGCTCTTGTAGAGCTCCTGGTCGGCGACTCCGTAGAAGGCGTAGTTCGTCCCTTTGCCCGAGAGCCCGCCGGTGCCGAGCGCATCCTTGGCCTGTGAGTCGAAGCTCGGATAGTTGCCCCGCTGCGCGAAGCCGCCGATCTTGTACGTGCCGACGAGGCCGCGGTCGTTCGGCGATTGGTTGAGCAGGTAGCCCAGCTCCCCCATGAAGAGGGCGCCGTCGGAGTCGTTGATGTGGAAGTGCGTGCCGTGCCGGTTGTTCCCGGTCGGATCGGCCGACGAATCCATGCCGAAGACCGCCGCCCGGAGGTAGAACTTGGAGACGGGCTGGAGGCTGAAGCGAATGCCGGGGCTCGCCACGGGATAGATCGGCGCATTGGTGAAGTTCGCCCCGATGAGGGTGAACGCCCCGAAGGTGCCATTCAGAAACAGCCCCGCGCTGTCGGAGGTGAAAAATTCGGTATCGGCCGCCAGCATGCCGGCGCGGATGGAAAACCGCTTGTTCCAAAAGTTTTGCTCGAGCCAGAGCTCCTGGAGCTTCACCGAGTTGTAGCCGGCGATGTTGCTGGTGTTGCTGAAGTCGCCGATGTATTTGCCGGAAAGACTGTTGCCGTAAATGTAGAGCGCGTTGGCGTGAATGTTGGCGTCCTTCCAGAAGCCGGTGATCCGCTCGAGATCGAGGTCGAGCGCAAAATTGAACAGGCCGTCGGCGATGAAGCCCTGATCGGCGCCGCCGGAGTTGCCGAAAATCTCGCCCTGGTAAATCGGCGTGAGGGAGATCCCCTTGCTCCCCAAGGTGTCTCGCAGGCCGCCCCAGTTGCCCGTCAGCGTATCGCGCCGGGACAGCGTGTCTTGCACGCCCATGAGGCCTTCGGGCAGGTCGCTCGCTCGGCCTGCGCCGAGAGGGCCGCGCGGAGTGGGCTGGTCCGGCTGCGCGGAGGTGCCGGGCTGATCCGGTGAGTACGGAGAGTCGAAAACGTAGGGCGCGGCCTGAGCGGCGGGCAGGCCGAGCAAGGCGGCGGCGAGTAAGGAAAGGCCGATGCGATTTTTCATGAGAAGAGAGACGGGAAAGGTGGCCGGCGGGGTTAGGCGAGAATCGGCTTCGGCGGCAGCTTCAAGCCGAGCAGCGCGACAACCTGTTTGAGTTTCGGCACGAGTTGATCGGTGAGGCTCTTGGCTTGGAAAGCCATTTCCTCGATTTCCTGGACGGTCAGCTTGCTCCCCTTGCGCTCGCGCGCATCGACCTTGTCGAGAAATCCCATGATGCCGTCGTAGTCGCTCTCGAGCTTTTTGGCGAGCGCGGGATCCTTCTTTGCGATCTCCGGCTGCAGCGCTTTGTAGGTGAGGCGCAGGCTGTACATGATGCCGCGCATGTCGATGACGCGGCTCTCGGCGACGTAGCGGCCGAGCGCGGCATTCGGATTGTAGCGGGAGTCTTTCCAATCCTCGAAATAGCCGTTGAGCGTCGGCGTCATCCAGACCAGCGCCCCGACGCATTCGTCGAGCGTCGGCGGCCACTTCTGGGAGGCGGCGAGGAGTTGGTCGAGCTTGCGCGCGCACTCCACCGCCGCGGCGAGGGCGACGTCGGCCCGCGGCAGGACCTTCGCCCCCTTCACTTTGGCCTGGGCCTCGGCATTCAGCGGCTTCACGAAATTCGCCTTCGTCCCCCAAAGCGTCGGCTCCATCACGTAATGGAAGAGGTTGCCCTGGCGGTCGACGATCGTCTTGCCGTCCGCAGTCTTGAGCACGAGCGGCGAGGAAGGCGAATCGGTGCTCGCCTCGGACTTCGGCACGCCGGCATCCAGGTAGGTATCGAAATCGACGAGCGGCCGCACGCCGGCCACGATCCCCTCGATCGTCTCATAGCCGGTGTTGTGGATGTCGCGATAGTCGCCCTGCATCTTCGCAATCAGCGCCAGCAGCTCGGGGCCGCTTTGCAGCACGGCCGCGTTGTAGTCGCCGTGATTGGCTTGGATCACCTTGTCGTAAGCCGTGGCGTGCGCGACGTAGTCATGCGCCGCGCGATCCATCGTGGTGACTTTGGTGACCAGATAGTTCTTGATGGCGGCGAGGCCGGACTCGGCCCACGCAGTCGGGGCGAGGAAGAAAAGGAGGAAGGCAAGGCGGGTGATTTTCATGGCGAGCTCCCTTGATGGCGGAATCGCGGCCGGCGCGCTCGCTTGAGATTGCGGCAGGTGTGCTCGGAATTGTCCCTGCCGCGCCGCCGCCCGAAGGGAGGACTCCGAACCCTGAGCTCCGAGCCTCCCCCGCCTTGCCGCGCCCCGCCCAGCCTGTTAAAGCGATCTCATGGCCGATATGGAAACGCCCGATCCCTCTCCGCTGCCGGACCCCGCGGCCCGGGAAGCGGCCGGCGCCGCCATGCGCCGGGAGTGGGAGGAGCTGCGCGCGCAGATCGTGGAATGGAACAAGGAGCTGCCGGAGGAGGAGAAGCCCGAGGACGCCCGGCGGCGCACGGCGCTGCTCCGCGACTTCTTCGCGCGGCATCGGCCGGCGCTGCTCGCGGCCGGCGTGCAGAACGAGCAACTCGACCTGACCGAACTGGAAGCGGACCTGGCCCGGTTCCTCCACTCCGACGCCTCTTATCACGACGCGGAGGAAAAGCTCCTGCAGATGACGGCGATCAAGGCGGAACAGGAACAGGCGCTGACCGTCACCTTGCTCGGACACCTCGAGTCGCTCGAAAAGATCCCGCCGGAGGAATGGGACGCGATGACCGACGACGAGCGCGAGCAACTCGAAACCACGCTGGCGCACTTCCGCCAGAACCGCGAGGCGATGCTCGGCGTCCTCCCCATCGCCCTCCGCCACGAGTGGGAACGCCGACTGGGGCCGCAGTGATAATCACGCACGATGGAGGTGGTTCGTCGGCGGCGGGCCGGGAGAGCGGCTTCAGTGGTTCACCATGAACTCGCGTGTGCCGAGCATCGCCCAGAGGAGGTCGCGCACCCCATCGATCGGGTCGCGCGCCGCCTTGAGGTCGACTCGCGCTTTTTGCCATTCTCCGGTGGTCGGGGGACGGCTGACGGTGCGGAGGAAGACTTCGGCGATGAGCGCATCGATCGCGGCGGGCGGCGGGCGCTGCGCGCGATAGGCGGTGCGCAGTTCGGCGATCCACGCGGGCGTGGCGTCGCGCCGGCTCTCAATGCGCGCGAGCATCTCGGGGTCGTTGCGCGTGTAGAGCGTCTGGAGCAGGCTCGGCGTGGTGGAACGCTCGCAGTCGCAGTTCGTCTCGCGCGCGGGCTTGCCGAACACGGTGAGCGCGTAGTCCGGAACGTTGCGGTCGCCCATGACATCGCCGAGGCCGAACGCGGAGACGTTGGGGCCGATCTGGCGGTGGGCGAAGTCGCCCGCCAACTCCACCCGGCGGCCGTTGGCGGCGGTCGCGAGCGTCAGCGCATCGAGCAGCACTTCGGCGGGCAGCCGCCGCACCATGAAGCGGCTGAAGTTTTTGTCGTCGAGTCCGTTCGTGGCGTTGGGACGCCAGCTCCGCTGGTAGGTGTCGCTGGTCAGGATCATCCGGTGGAGCCGCTTCATGTCGTAGCCGTGCGCGATGAAGTCTTCCGCGAGAAAGTCCATCAGCCCGGCATTGACCGGCGGGTTGGCCAGGTTGAGGTCGTCGGCCGGATCGACCAGGCCGCGGTGAAAATAGGCGGCCCAGACGCGATTGACGAAGGCGCGCGCGAAGAAGGGATTCTCCTTGCTGCGCAGCCAGCGCATGAGCGGCTCCCGCGGATCGGCGTACTCGCTCAGCAGCACCTTTTCACCGCCGAGCAGCTTGGGCGTGAGCACGCGCCCGGCATAGGCCCCGGTGTTTTGCACGGCCGTGGTGCGGCGCGGGTTGCGTTTCGCGATGTAGACTTCGTGGATCGGGATGACTTTGCCGGCCTCGATCCGACGGCGGATTTCGTCGCTCTGCGCCTCGCGCATCTGCATCTGCATCATGTTGCCGGCACCCGTCGCGGCGCTGATTTCCTTGGTTGCGGTCACGAAATTGACGTCGTCGTCGCGCCGGATATTGCTGTCGTAGCGGACGTGCTCGAAGAACTGCTGGAACTGCACGTAGTCCGTCTTCGTCCACTGGTCGAAAGGGTGCTTGTGGCACTCGGCGCACTCGATGCGCACGCCGAGGAAGGCGTGGGCGAACGAGAGGGCGCGGTCCTCGGGCTTCTGCACGTTCTTGCGCGCCCAGAAGTACGGCATGGTCGCGCGCTGGGCGAAATCGGCCGGATGGTCGTGCCGCAGATACGAGGCCATCTCGAGTGCGTAATCCTTGTAGGTCTGTCCCGGCGCGCTGCGGCTCACGGCGAGAACGATGCCCGCGACGAGCTGGTCGTAGGGCTCGTTCTTCGCGATGCGCCGGGAAATCCATTCCCACCACTGGCGCGAAAATTCACCGTTCAAGTCGGTGACGCCCTCGGAGAAAATCTGGCGCGCGCTGTTGCCCGTGAAGTCGCAGAGCCGCGTCGCCCACCATGCCGCATAGCCGGGCGAGGCGAGCAATTCATCGATTTTCCGCGCGCGCTTATCCGGCGTCGGGTCGGCGGTGAATTTCGTCACCTCGACTGGCAGCGGCAGCGTGCCGGTCACATCGAGGCTCGCGCGGCGGAGAAACTCGGCGTCGGTGCACGGCGCCGACGGCACCACCCCGAGCTGGCGGAGCTTCGCGACGACGAGCTCGTCCACCTTCGTCGGCGTGCGGACAGCCGGATACTTCGCACCGGTGAATTCGCTCATCGACAGCATCACGGAAATGGGCGTGATGCCGTTGTCGTAAAAGGCGACCACGTGCGTGTCGCCCTTCGCCTTGCACTCGACGAGCCCCGTCTCGGAGACGCCGGCGACGGAGTCGTCGTTCGAGCGAAAGCGCGTGAGCCGCGTCACGTCCTCGACCGTGCCGTCCTGCCAGTGCGCGATCACCTGGAGTTGCGTCCGGTCGCCCGGAGCGTGGAAGACGAGCTCGCGCGGCAGCACCTCCAGCCGGTCGAACACGCCGGTTTTTTCCGAGTCCTCCTTCGCCCCGCCGGCGATCCATCGCAGCAGGAGCTGGTACTCCCACGAATCCTTGTGGATGCGCTCCTTGCCCTTGTGCTCCATCTGCACGGTCGGTTTCAGGAGGAGGAGACTTTTCGCCGGGGCGCCGAGGTTCACGCGCACCTCGCCCTCGCCGCCGTCCGCATCCTGCGTGATCGCCTTATGGTCGGCCTCGAAGTCGTAGCCGAAGAGCGAGAGGCGAAATCCGCCGCGCCCCTGGAATGAGCCATGGCACTCGCGCCCGTTGCAGCCGGCGCGACTCAGCAAGGGGATCACGTGCCGGCGAAAGCCGGGCTCCTGGATGTCGGCGACCGTGGCCGTCGGCGCCGCGCCGGCCGCTGCGGTCAGGCAAATCAGCGCGAGCAGTTGGCGGGCGATGGGATGGAAACTCATGGCTCTGTTCTTCGGAGTCCCGTGAGCGGTGGCCGGCGTTACTTCGCGGGTTTCTTCACCGTGGCCGCTTTCGCGTTGCGCTGCTCCTCCGCCTCGGCCGCGGCCTTCATGCTCGCCTGCTGCGCGGGGCTGAGGAGCGCGTCGAGCTTGTGGAGGAATTGCTCTTCGATGTCCTGGCCCTTCTCCTCCTGGATCCGTTTCCGCGCCGCCTCGTCCGCTTTCACGGAAGCAAACTTGTCGGCATAAACGACGCCGGTGTCAGCGACCGCCGCGGCGTAGGCGGCGTTGATCTTTTCCACGAGCGCCTTTTGCTCCGTGGTGAGGACCGCGGCGACCTTCTCGCGCCACCGCGCGGTGGCCGCCTCCAGCGCGGCGCGCGCCTTGTCGCGCTGCTCGGCGGTGATGCTGGGATCGTTCTTGGAAGAGCCGCGCGCCGCCTTGGATGCCTCATCATTTTCCATCTCGCCGCGGGCGGCGGCGAGCTGTTGCTTCTGTGCGTCGGTCAGTTGCAACACCGCGGTGAGGCCGGGGACAAACTGCGGAACGTCACCGCGCTTCTTTTCCTTCCAGAAGGGGTAAGTCGAGAAATCGGAGCTCTTCGCCTTTTCCGGCGCTCCTTTTTCAGCCGCGCCGGCCAGATTGATGGCGAGGAGAGAAACGAGCAGTTGCAGGAGGAATGGGCGGAGTCTCATGGGTGGGAGTGGGGAAGCGGCGGACGCAGTTGGGAAAGAGCCTGTCGCGTTAGAGTAGTGCCGAAGACCCACACTTGTATGACACTCGATCTCGGAATCGCGACCGCACCCGCGCGGCGTAACGGCCAATGTGCGCCGCCTGCTTGCTCCTCTGCAGGATGCCGGGGGCAGCACGAAGCAAGAACCAAGAACCGGACCCCTCACTTCGCCGCCCGCAGATCGTAGCACATGAGGTTGTCCTGGCTGCGGAGGTAGAGCTGGCCGGCGTAGATGGCGGGGTGCGGCCAGCTCGGGCCGTCGACGCTGGCGAGCTTGAAGGCGCCGTGCAGGGTATAGCCCTCGGGCGTGGCGCCGATGAGGGCCATGGTGCCGTCCTGATAGCGGAAGTAGAGGTTGCCGTCGGCGGCAATGACGGCGGCGCTTTCCTTGCCGGGACCACGCGGCTCATTCCAGACGACCTTGCCCGTTTTCCACTCGAGACAGATGGGGAAGCCGTTGTTGTGGCCAGTGCCGGCGTAGATGTAATCGCCAATGCGGACCATGCCGCCGTGGTGATTCTGGAAGGTGGAGGCGTTGAGGAAATACTGCTCCCGCGCCTCGACGGGCGAGCCGGCGACCGGCGTGGAAGCAGCCGCGGCGGCGGGCTTCCCGGGAGTGGCCTCGGCGGTGGGCGCGGGCGCCGGCGTGCCGGCTTTCACGATCTTGAGCAGAGCCGCGCCCGTGCCGTAGCCGCTGGAGCAGAAGACGTAGTCGTCCCACACGAGCGGGGTCGGGATGTTGGCGGTGTTATTCGCGACGCGGTTGTAGTGCCAGAGCACCTTGCCGTCCTGGGCGTTGACGCCGACGACGCCGCGCCCGACGAGCGTGACGTATTGGCGGACGCCGGCGGCGTTCGAAATGACGGCGCCGGTGTAGCCCGCGCCCGGCTTGCCCCGGCCGCCGATGTCCTCGGGCACGGCAGACTTCCAGAGGAGCGCGCCGGTCTTGCGATCGAGCGCGACCATGAGCGCGTCATCCGCGCCGGGGACGACGATGACCTTCTCGCCATCGACCAGGGGCGATTCGCTAAAACCCCAGCCGGACATCATCTTGCCGCCGAAGTCCGCGGCGAAATCCTTGCGCCAGAGCTCCTGGCCGTTGGCCTCCGCGCAGCAGAGCAGCTTGCCGTCCTTGCTGACGGCGAAGACCTGGCCACCGTCGACCGTCGGCGTGCCGTTGGAGTCGGCGCCGCCCTCCGAGACGCGCGCGGTCCACGCTTCCTTTTGCGAGGCCAGGTCGTACGCCGCGATGAATTGCCCTTCCTTGCGTTTGCCGAGCACGAAGAGCTTGCCGCCATGGATCGAAACGGAGCCCATCCCCTTGCCGATGCCCGCCAGCTTCCACGCGAGCGGCGGGCCGTCCGGCGGCCATTCCTTGAGCAGGCCGGTCTCGGGTGAAAGGCCGTCGCGATTTGCGCCGCGCCATTGCGGCCAGTCGGCCGGCGCGGCAGTGGCGGAGAGAGTAGCAAGCAGCGGCAGGGCGGAGAGGAAGCGGGGGAGTTTCATGGGCGGGACCGAAGGCTGACATGACTAGCCTGCAAGCGGCGATGGGATTAGCCAAAAAAGGCGCAAGCGGCACAAAAGAGCGGCTCGGAAGTAATCAGTCCCGAAACCGCCGCTGCGCCGAGTGCCTGCTGCCTGCTGATTGCTTCCCTGCCCCGCGCCATCCACGAGGGTGAGCGGGCGCGCGGAAGCCAACGCCGCCGATCGCGCGGAAAGCGGCGGGTGAGTTGCTCCCGCGTAGCCGGCGGTGG
>DASYIS010000456.1:0-10325 GCA_035997375.1 Chthoniobacteraceae bacterium | reverse complement strand
TTGAATGATAGACGTCCGACCGATCGATGCCTGCCCGACAAAATGGGATTTCCGTCGGCCTTGGTCTGCCCTCTTCCGATTCTTCTTTCGACACTTGCGCCGTGGCGAAAACCGGCGGAATGCGGTCGTTGTCCAACTGCGGAAGCTGTCGGAACTCGGCGTCGAGTTCGCGCAGCCAGCGTCGCCAAGGAAAGCTGGTCGCCGGTTGGCCCAATGCGGTCGAGGACAATTCTTGTTTCTCCAACTTGAGGAAAACATCTTCCAAATCGCGCAGGAGACGCCTGCCTCCACCCTCCGGCACGGAGTTGGTAGCTTCGCGAAGGCTAAACCACGAATCGCCGGCGGCGTCCTGCAGCCAAAAGCAAATAGTGCTATCCCGCCCCATCCGGAGGGTCTTGGTAAGTTCAGTGATACTCCGGCGCGCCAGGGTACGACGATAGGTGATGGCAGCCTGCACCTCTTCCTTCTTAAGCCGGCTGGGTTTGGCCCAAGGCACGTAGCGCAGGCACTCTGCGTAGTGAAAAATGGATTCCAGGAGAGGCAACACATGACCAGTGGCTCGATAGGCGCGTCCGTACCAATCGCCAATCCAAAAGTGCATGCGCGAACGACCCTGCGCGGCGAACCAGTATTGCGGGAGGAGGTCGTCGGGGCCCAGACGTTCCGCCAGGTATTGCACGCCTAGGCGTGAGTCGCGGTACATCCACGCAAACCCTCCAGGTTTTGCAAAAATGATGTGGCCGCGTTGATTTAGCTTCACCAACCACTTGAAAACCCGCTGATGTCGGATCCAATCGCTATCTTCCCCAGCGAGATTGTACCGACGCGGGCAGGGGTAAACTGCCTCCGAAAGTAAGGCGGAAAAATGACGCGACTGCCTGAAAAGCACCGAACCGTAGAGAAAGCGGCGTGCATCCAGTGCTTCCTTGAATCTTGCTTCGGGTATGCTTAGCGCGGTCGACTGCTCGCCCCTGCCACGCAAGGCCACCGGGAGCAGCCAATCGTTTTGGACGTAGTCCATGTTGTCTTCAAAGCTGGTTTCCGGAGGGTCCGGGAGCGGGTCGAGTCGTTCATAGAGTTCTGTTGCGTCCGGCCGGCGCGATTCCTGTAGGTCGTGCGGCGCAATCTGATCGATGCGATTTCGGCTCGCTAGGTCGCTCTTTTGCCAATCGGAATAACCCCATTCCTGAGGAATGGCCGGCGTCACGGAGACGTTTAGTTGGTCAAGTGCCTCCTGCCGCGCCTTATCTCGTTTGCTGCGGACTTCGGTGTACGGCGCATAAATCACCGTGAAACCACTGCCCAGGTTTGTTCCGTCGCGCAATTCGCCCTTGCGCTCCCTTTTGTCCGCGTTCACCTGGACGAGGGCGAGCAACAGCCTCTCAAATCGTTGGTATTCTGCCTGGTCCCAGTATTGTTCACGCCAACCCGCGCAGCCGCCTGGTCCGTTTCTCCCATAAAGCACAATGACCCATTCCGACGGATCCACATTCCAGTGTCTTAACAGCCGTGCGATATGATCGGCCCAGTCCTTGTCCTCGACCTCGACCGATTTCGCGGTGGGGACAAACTGATCGAGTTCGAGGGAAAAGCGCCCCAGTCGCAACGCCATGAGGACGAATATTTGATGCGCAAGACTCAACGTGTCGGCGAAGTCCTCCAACTCAATCCAAAGGCACTTGTGACCTAATGCGAGCAGTTGCTGAAAACACTGGCGCAAAGGTGCGGTTAAACCGCTGGCCGCGTCGGCGAGGATGACCTTCCCGGAACGATTCACATCCTGAACAAGGCGCACAATCCGCTGCGCATAATCGCTGAGCTGTTCCTCGCCGGGACTGGGTCGAAAACTCGTGCCCGGCGGCACACTATGGGCGAACTGGTAATTGAAACCGCCCCGCGGGAGCGAAAGTGTCAAGCGCTGATACAAATCATAAAGTAAGAGATCCGTCCGATCCGTCACCGTGGCGATAATACGCACTCCGCTGGAGCTCAAATCGGCAGCGCTGGGCGGCAAATCGTGCTTGCCCGCGATCGGATAGCCTTGCTCACCGAAGATCCTATGCAGGGTTTGGAGGTCCGTCTGCGTATGACAAATCCAGAGCAGGAGGGCACTGGATCGGCATCCAGCACATACTTCATCATCTGCACACAGCGCATGTCACTCGCAGAATAACCGCATACGAGAAGCAAGCCCGGTTGGTAGGGGGCGCGCGCGCTGTGCCCTTGAGGATAGCGACCTCTTACGTAATGGAAAAAGCGGCGCTTGTCCTCGCTCGATGGCGGCCAGTCTAGCGTGCGATCGGCGCGAGTCTCTGTTAAATCGCCGTGCAACTTGAGCACGAGATTTTCCGAATGGACGAAATCAGGCTCCGGCAACGGATCGCCCAGGTGGATGGCGACCGGCACGAATTCTTCGCCAAGCTTCCGAAACGCCCTTTCGATCAAGTCATCGAAATTGGTGGTGAGGATCGTGCGAATACGGGACCGTGCCGCGAGATGACAAAGCATGGTATGTCCCAGATTGGGTTCCTTCCCCTCTGTAATGTGCCGATTGAAATCGTCCACGACCTTTCCTGTGATTTGGCTTGGATCAACCAGCCAAAGGCGACTGGCCCGACCCTGCTGTCGTTCGATGCGCAACCGGGAAAGAAAGCGCAAGGTGGAACGCCAATCGTGGAGGGCGCGAATCGCACTCTCTTCGAGAAATGCTTGAGAGGTCGTCGACACATCGGGCGAAGTCGAGAAATCCCAGAGAGTACCTTCACGATCGAGAGCGCGCAGCAGTTCCAAAACGTGCGAGTCGTCCACGTCAGTCTTTCCCGCTCCGCGAAGCACACGCGGTAGTAAAGGCCGTCGAAGAACAGAATCGAGGTGGGTGGGCTTGCCCGCCGGGTGAGGAAACAGGAAATGGACCGTCTGGTCCTCAAAAAAATCGACCATCAGCCCGCAACTCCGGCAAACCCTTTCAAAGATTTCAGCGATCCATCGCTTGGCCGCGATCCGCTCCGCCGGTTTCGGCAGTGGGGGCCACCCCCTTGATCCCAAGTCGAGGCGATCCTGTCCTTGGACGCTTTCCGGCGCCACGCATCGGTAGACCGTCCACGCTAGCAAATCGGTAAAGTTTTGGGCGGTCACGATGCCGGACGTGGCCGAGAGACCACTTCCGACAAAAGGAACCAAACCAAATCCTTGTCTGACCTGCTGCGCGACCCAAGCCGCGAACGTGTGAGGAGAAATATGCCGTGCGCTCATGTCACCTTTTCCTGAGCCAAATTAGGAGACGCGTCCTAATTTAGCAAGCAAATAGCAAGGATTCTAGCAAGCGACGGGGATGCAGGGGACGTCACGCTTTGATTTGGCCGAGCGCCTCCGACGATGCCGTGTGCCAGACACGAGCATTCCGAAATCGATCCCAAAGGAATCGGGCATGGCAGGTTCGCGGACTTCGGCTCGAGTAGGTTACTGCATGAGTTCAAGCGCGTGGCAGAGGCTGGTGAGGCGACGAAGATGAGCATTATATTGGCTGTGCGCGTCGTCACCATGGGTCGCGCGGAGCAGCCGGTAGAGACGCAACTCTGGGTCGCCGGCTGGGATGACCGGCAGGGCCACTCCGGCGGCTCGCAGGCGTTGAGAGGCGATCGCGAGGAGGAGCGCGGGAATCGATTCCTTGTTGTCCGCGAGATCGGCGAGACCGTCGGCGAGATAATCCCCGCCGGGGAAATGCGCCCATGACGCTGGCGTCGCGGCGCTCATGCTAAGTTTCCGGCAGAGCTTTGGCCGCGAGAGCCCGCCGGAGCCGGTCAATGAATTCGCACAATTCTTCCACGGACACCGAGCGTAAAAGCCATGGCGGCAACTCCGCAATCTGCAGACCGTCCAAGAGCATCGAAACGACGGCCGGCTCCCACCCGCCGTCCTTGGCCTGGGCATCGGGCAGAGCGGCCAGCAAGTCGTGCCCGGCTTGTTCGAGGAAATACAGGTCCACGACATCCTTGACCTCCGTGCGGCTGAGGAGCGTGGTCAGCTTATTGGCAACCATCTCGCGCAGGGTGTCCACGCGGATAACACCAAAGCGCGCCTTTTGCGCGTCGAGCTGCGGCGCCCGGTCCACCACGACATCGATCACTTCCCGCTCGTCCCCTCGAAGCAAGCGGAAGCGGTGGAAGTCCGGTGCGGTGCGAAGCTCCTTACATTCAGCGGCGATCTCGCCGGCGATACGGCGCACCAGGTTCTGGACCTCTTTCCCTTCCACTTGCTCGATACTGAAAAGGTCGAGATCGTAGGACCGCCGATGATCGAGATAGAACAAACCGAGTGCGCTGCCCCCGGTGAGAAAAAAGCGCTGCTCCTGCGCGAACCAGGCGTGCAGAAAATCCCGCTTCAGCGGCGTGCAGGCCTTAGATTCTTCCCAATTCACGGCCGGCACGGAGGAGGTATTCCCAAAGCTGGTGACGACGGCCCAGCAGCGGGCTCAACTGGGAAAAGTGATCCGCGATCTGGCGCAAGGTGAGGAACTCCCAGACCTGATCCACCCGCGCCTCGCGCAGGAGCCAGGCGGCGGTGCGCAGCCATTCCGGCGAATGCTCAGCGGCGAGCTTCGCGCGGAGGGTGGCCGCCGTTTCGGGCCGGTCCCAAGCGAAGTCGAGATTTTCGGCCGGCAGCGTGTGCATGAGGAAAAGCGTATCTCTTCGCCCGCACTCGGTAAAGCCGCAACGAGCACCGCCTCATCTTCCAAGTCTCGGCCGAAATTTCCAATCCAATAACTCTGCGACGGAGATTCCCTCGGCTTCTGCCTGGCGTTCCAGCTCTCGCTTCGTTGCAGTCAGCACCGGCGCTGTGAGTTCAACTCTTTCTGCAGACGCCGGCGCTCCCACCTCCTGCTCCGCTTCACTCTCGGACGCCTCGCGGGTCGACTCCGGATACGGCTCCTCCCCGAGTCCGTACGCATTCAGCAGCTCCGCGTAAGCCTTCGGGTCCGTCTCTTCAAAGATCGCCCGGCCGGCGATCACTGCGGCCTTCAGCCAGCTATACTCGGTGAACCGCGCGGCCTCTTCCGGCACCCCGCCGATCCGCCCGCCCGGCCAGATGCGGCCGGTGATCGAAACGTGCGTGCAGCCGACGCGGACCGCCGCCTCGTGGATCTCGGGACTGATCGCGACCATTTCTTCAACAGGGATATCCTTCATGCAGTGAGCCGGAGTGTGGCAGATGCGGCGCACGTTGAACATCAAATGGACCGCCCGCTTGTGCGGAGCACGCCGGCGGCTTACAACGACAGGCCCCCTATGAAACGGCTCCTCCCCCGCCTCTTTGCCCTCGCCCTTCTATTCTGCCTACCGGCCGGCCGCGCGCGGTCGGAGGAGGCGGTCGCTCCTTTGCCGATCCGCCCGTTGCCGGTCGCCTCGACCCGTCCGCTCGCGGCCGGCCCGCAGCGTTTTGTCGACGCGGCCAAGGGCGACGATGCGAACGAAGGCACCGCGGCCAAACCGTGGCGCACGCTCGGTTTCGCGGCGACGCGGCTCACGCCGGGCGACACGCTGCTGCTGCGCGGCGGGATCTACCGCGAGCATCCCGTCATCACCTGCGCCGGCACGCTGGAGAAGCCGATCATCATCCGCGCGCAGCCCGGCGAGTTGGTGATTCTCGATGGCGGCATCGCCGAGTTTTACGACTCGCCGCAGACGGCGTGGGAGCCGTTTCCCGGCGGAGCGGAGGGCGAGTATCGCTCCACGCACACGTACCCCAAAAAGAAGAGCGACGAGAGCGCCGCCGACAACGAGGCGGAGACGACGCTGCTCGGCAATTTCGCCGATTCCATGGTCCCGCTCCAGGGCTGCCATGCGATGGGCGATCTGCGCAGCTCCAATCCGTTCTGGTTCGGCACGGGCGAGAAGATGGACGCCAGCAAGACGATCTACTGCGGCCCGAGCATTTGCTTCGACGACGCCACGCAGCGCATCCACGCGCGCTTCGCGCACACCGACCTGTTCGGTTTGGGCGCGGACAACTACCGCGGCGAAACCGATCCGCGCAAGCTGCGGCTCGTCATCGCCACGCTCGAGGCGGGGCCCGTGCTGAAGCTGCGCGGCGCGCGCTGCCTGCGCCTGCAGGATGTCGTGGTGCGCGGCGCGCGCGACGCGACCCTCGTGGTGGAAGACTGCCGCAGTATCGCGCTCGAGGGCGTCACGGCGTACGGTGGCGCGGCGGCGATTCGCGTGCAGGGGACGCGCGGCTTGCGGATGGCGGGTTGCGCGCTGCGCGGCATCGCGGCGCCGTGGACGTTTCGCAGCAGCCTCAAGTATCGCTCGATCGAGGCGCGCATTTTCGCCGCCAGCTCCTGGACGCCGCTCGGCCGCGACAACGAGGATTTCGAGATCGCGAATTGCGAATTCACCGACTCGGTGGACGGCGTCTTCATCGGCAGCGTGCGCGGCGTGAATTTCCACCACAACCTGCTGGAGAACATCAGCGACGACGGCATTTTTCTCACCAGCGGCACCGCGCCCGACGGCACCACGCACGGCGGCGATGTGCATCTCTGGCAAAATCGCATTGCGCGCTGCCTCACCGTCTTCTCGTTTGGCGTCGGGCACGGGCGGCAGAAAATGCTCGCGACCGGCCGCCAGACGGGCGCGGGCATCTGGGCGCACAACAACGTCTTCGACGAGCGGCGCTGGGTCGCCTACTTCCAGCCGCACAGCGCCGGCGAGCCGCAGGATCTCACGTTCAAGGGGCGGATGTGCGGCGATCACGGCAGCCCCGCGTGGGAGCCGCTGTTCTTTTATAACAACACCATTCTCGAAGGCGCGGCGCCGTTTCGGGCGGCGTATCTCGACGGGCTCGGCCACGCCATTTCGCCCGGCGCGCCGCGGCGGCTGTTCAACAACATCGTGGCGCTCGCCGTCGGCGTGCCGGGCACGGTTTTTCAGGAAAATGCGCCCGATCTCATCGCGGATGGCGACCTGCACTGGGGCCACGCGCCCGGCGTGGAGCTGAGCGCGGACGACTTCCTCAAAAAGGTGCGCGGCTCGAAATCCGCCCAGCTCAGCGTGAAGCAATACACCCCCGGCTGGGGCGCGCACGACCAGTACGCCGATCCGCGCTTCGTGAAGTACGACCCGAATCCGGACGGCGCGGTCGACCTGCGTTTGCAAAAGGAGAGTCCCGCCATCGGCGCGGGCGTCAGCGTTCCCGCAGAGTGGCCGGCGCCCCTGGCCGGCGCAAAGGGCCGCGATCTCGGCGCGATTCCCGCCGGCGTCGAGCCGTGGCGCGTCGGCGTGGGCGGCCGGCTCGATGTCTCGGGCCAACCTCAGCCGCCGCTCCCCGAGCTCGCGCATCTCAGCCTGAAGTTGCCCGACCCCGGTCCGGCGCCAGACGCGAAAGCAAAACCCGCGGCCGTCGTCGAGGGCTACCCGGCCTTCGATGCGCCACTGCTGCGCTTCGCCCTGCGAAAGGCCGGCGCCACCGTCGAGCACTTCGACAAGCAATGGCTCGACACCACGCGCCTCGGCGAGTTCTCCGTCGTCGCCTACGCCGGCAGCCTCGCCCGCGCCAAGGCGCCGGTCACGAAGTTCACCGCCGCCGACCTCCCGCGCGTCCGCGCCTTCCTGGAACACGGCGGCACCATGGTCCTGCTGCGCGGCACCACCGAGATGTTCGGCAGCCCCGAGGGCGAAGCGTTCCTCAACGAAATCGGCGGTGGCGGCCCGCGCGCGAAGACCGCCCCGCCCGCGCAACTCCTCCTGCCGAAGCACCCATGGATCGCGCATCTCGACCCCGCCGCCGAGCATCCCTGGATCGCCGCCGGTCAGCCGTTGCGCGCCGGCAAAGGCGAACGCATCCTCGGCACGCCCGAAGGCCTCACCACCCTCTGCCGCATCCCGGTCGGCCAGGGCGCGCTCGTCTATCTCGGCTGGGAGATCGCCGCCTCCATTCCCGGCGGCCGCAAGGCTTCGACCCCGGAGATGGAGCGCGTTTATGAGGAGCAATACCGCATCCTGGAAAACGCGGTCACCTCGTCACTGCACCAGTCGCCACCCTGAAGCAAAATGCAACTGGCCGGAGTTGATTGCGAATTCTGCCACCAAGGGGTCGCCTTTGAAAACGACGCCACGTGGTGCGCGGCGTGCCGCACGGTGCTGCATCGCTCCTGCCTCGCTTCGACGCTGAATCATTGCCCGATCTGCCGGCGGGTTTACGAGGCCCCGGAACGGCATTTTGTTTTCTCGGCCATGTGCCCGGTGTGCGCCGCTCCCAATCCGTCCCGGCTCGCCGAGTGCTCTGTTTGCCGGACCCCGACCCGGTGGGACACGGCGGCGGCTTACGACGAATTTCGAGCGCACATGAAGGGAGTCGCGCTGTGGTATCTACTCCGCGGGCTGGTCGGGCTGATCGGCGCCGGCGTTTGCACGGCCCTCGTGCTCGCCTCGCTCCTCGGCGGGACGATGGGCACCCCCACGGGCTGGCTCATCGGCGGAGCCATGCTGCTGCTGACCGACGCGATCATTTCCTTCATCAAGTGTCGAACGATCGGAAAGTTCCGGTGATCGCGCGCCCGCTAGTCGACGTCCGACGACTGGATTCGGTACACCCGGATCCCCGGGTGCAAATAAATGACCGTCCCGCGTTCCCTTTCAAAGAGCGGCACGTCGCTTCTCTTGAGCTCGTCGTAGAATTGCCGGCTGCGCTCAAACTCCGCGTTTTTCTTCGGGTCCTTCGGCTTCAGGTCGTCACGGAAGAATCGACCATAGCTTTGCTCGGAAACGATGACGTGGGTGACGCCCTTGGCGCGCAGCTCTTCGACGGTGCCGAGATCCGAGGCGAACTTGGAGATCGTCAGTTTCTGCGGGACGGCCTGGGCGCGGTTTTTGTTCTTCCGGCGCTTGGGATTCAGCAAGCCGGCGCGGGAGTCGGCGACGACCACCGCGTCCGCGGGGAGGTCTTTATTCATCCAGGCGATGAGCGCGGCGATGTCGTCATGCACAAACGCCGCGTCGTACTGGCTCCAGCCGGGCTTGGTCGACGACCAGCCGGTGATCTGCAGGATGACGAGCACGGCGGAGGCGGCGAGCATGATCCACAGGCGCGAATCGCGGCTGAGGATGCGCTGGGCCGTGCGGGTATCCCACGCACGGTAGATGGAGGAGAGGAGGTAGGGGAGCGACTCCGCGCCGACGGCGGCGAGCGCGGTGAAGACGGCGGTCGCGGGGAGAAAATAGCGGTCGTTTTCCTTGGGCGAAAAGGAGAGCATGAAGCCGTAGAGGAACGGGAACCAGAGGAGCAGCTTCTGCGGCAGCATGAGCCGGTGCCAGCGCTCGTAGCAGACGCTGATGAGCGAGACGAGGAGGAGCCAGATCGCGGGGGTGGAGTTGTCGATGAAGACATTCCAGTAGAGCGCGTGCGGCACGCGGCGGGTGACGTCGCCCTGGCCTTTGACCACGAGGTCGAGCTCGCGGTGGAAGCTTTGGCCGAAGGTGACGAGATGGATGAAGAGCGAGAGATTCACCGCGAGGAGCACGACCGCGAACGCGCCGAAAAACGCGGCCAATTGCGCCCCGCGCTTCCCTTCGCCGGCCCGCGAGCCGGCCCAGAGGACCGGCAGCACGACGCCGAGGACGACGACGCCGATGTACTTTCCGGAGATCGCGAGCGCGCAACCAGCGCCGAGCACGGCGACCCGCCAGAGCGTGGGCCGCTGATGGTACGCGAGCGCGGCCAGGAACGTCCACGCCACCCCGAAGAGGAGCGCGGAGTCCTCCTTCATGTAGTGGGCGAGCTCGTAGATCTGATGATGCAGCGCGAGCGCCGCGCCGGTGACCAAGCCGGCGCGCCACCCGCGCCAGAGAAAGGCGAGCAGCGCGAGCATGACGACCGCGCCAGCCATGAACGCGGCCGAGACCCCGCGCCCGACCTCGACCAGCGCCTGCGGCTTCTTCGGCGTGTGCAGCACTTCCGTCGCCAGCCGGGCGGTGGCGAGGAGCAGCATCGGGTGGTGGTAATTGAACTTCCCCGTGACGAGCTGCTCGACCTTCCCCGGCTCGTCGGGGTGATAGAAATACGGGAACGTGTGATGCCGGAAGCCCGAATAGAAACAGAGGGCAAAGAGCATCAGGCTCGCGCCGAGCAGCGCCACGCGCTCCAGCCAGTCAACCGCGGGAGGAGGCGCGGGGCTGGGGGAAGGGAGAGGATCGGGCACAGGGAGGGAAGCGTGTGTAGCAGAGAAGCGCGGTTTGTCACGCCCTGTGCGAGGGGGAGTTGCGAAAGCGGCCTGAAGAACCGAAAAGGGGGTTCGCGGGTAATCTTCCTCTTCCTCTTCCTCTTAATCT
>DASYIS010000455.1:0-4389 GCA_035997375.1 Chthoniobacteraceae bacterium | reverse complement strand
ACGGGGACCCTCCTACTACGCGAGTTGCAAGCGGAGGCCCGCGCCGCCGGCAAAGCGCTCGACATTCACGTCGAGCGCTACAACCCCGCCCTCCGCCTCTACCAGCGCCTCGGCTTCAAGGTGAAGGAGGACAAGGGCGTCTATTTCCTGATGGAGTGGCGCCCCGGCGCTTAGTTGAAGACCGCCTCGAACTGGCTCCCCTTCGCGTCGGCGCCGAGCTGCACGAGAAACAGGTCGATCGTTCCCACCGTCACGTTTTGCAGCCGATAAATCGCTTGCGGAATGCGCAGCGGCGGCGCTCCTTCGAATCGCAGCGTGAACGGCTCCGGCCGCGCGGGATGGCTGAGCCCCTTCTTATCCACCGCCACGAGCCGGAGACTGATCGTGCCCGTGCCGGTGATCAGCTCAAAGTCCTGGTCGAGCGCCGGGGAGAAGTCGTCTGCGGTGGCCTTGTCGAGTTCGATCATGGCGGGAGAGTAGGCGAATCGCCCGCCGCGCCAATCGGAAAAGGCAGGGAAAGTAATCAGTAATCAGTCCGGCAGGAGTGATCAGTCACCAGAGCGCGTACCGCGCGGTACTACTGATTACTCCTTCCGCACTGATTACTGATTACTTCCCTCACTTCCTCAGCGCCGCGATCAGCTCGTTGAGCTTCTGCCGTAGCGTCTCCGCGTCCGGGTCCGCGTAAGGCCCGGCCAGTCCGGCGACCACGTTGCTGTTGCTGGAAGTATTCGCGATCGCCGCGTTGAGCTCCGCCAGCGAGACCTCGCCCGGCGCGCCTTGCGGACCAGTCAGGCCTGGGCCGCCATCGTTGCCCTGGAACCCGCGCGGAATCCCAAACACCAGCTTCACGCTCGTCCCGTCGAACACCGTCGTCACCGTCGCCGGCTGCGCCGGATCGAGCGTGGTCACGCTCTCGACCACGAAGATCGTGAACACCGGCCCCTGCGGCCCGGCCGGCCCTGTGAGCCCGACCGCACCGTCCGCCCCGGTCATCCCTTGTCCTCCCGCCTCGCCGTGCGGAATGCTGAACGAGAAGTGCAGCGTCCCCGCATTGAGCGCCACCGTCGCCGACGCGCTCTCCCCTGGATTCCCCGTCGTCACGCCATCAATCACCGCCGCGTTGACCGACGCGCCCGCGGGTCCCTCCGGCCCCACGGGACCAACGGGGATGCTTTGGATGAGATCGAAGAGACCAGTGAACTGCGCACGAAACTGGGGAGACTGGGGAGACTGGGGAGACTGGGGAGACTGGGGAGACTGGGGAGACTGGGGAGACTCAGAGCGTCCAGCGCTCAGGGTGCGCCATCATGGTAACGAGCATGGCGAGAATCGCTTCATATTCAGCGGTGAGCAGCGAGGCATCGTGCGCAGAGAGATAGCGGCATTCTGTCGCGAAGCTGATCCAGGTCTGTGTTTCAGCCGCTTCGGTTTCGGCGTCATTGAGCTTGCTGATGAAGGCCGCCTGGTATCGCCGTTTGCGCCACGCCTCCGTGATATTCGCAGCGACCGACCGCGAGGAGCGCCGCAATTGATCCGTGAGTGAATACATTTCCTCACGGGGAAACTTCTTCGAGAAGTGGAAGAGCTTCATAGCAACCGCGAAGCCGCAGTTGAACACTTCGAGCTCTGTATGTCGGATAATACGCATGGTGGTGAGGACTTGGGAGACTTGGGGGACTGGGGAGACTAGGGAGGGAGAAGGGCGACAGGCGGTGCGGAGCTCTCCCCAGTCCCCCTAGTCTCCCCCTCTCCCCAGTCTTCCGCCTACGGTGCCATCTTCGTCGCCTCGTCGCTCCACGGTCCGGGGCCGTCTTTGCCGAGGAATTGCGCGACGAAGGCGTAGGTCTTGCCCGGCGTCAGGCCGGTCACCGTGAATTTGCTCTTGGTCGTCGAGCCGGCCACGGTGTAGTCGCCCGCCACCATGTGCTCCTTGTACTTCCATCTTGTACCACGCCCGGCCCGATCTCGCTTCCGGGGCGCAGCCTGCTTGTCCTCTCCTCGAACGCCACGCGGACGTGGGCCAACCAATCTTGTAGCTGCCCCGACGCGATCCCGCTCAAAGCTCAGCCCCCTCTCGCTTCCCACGCATCACCAGCTCGCCGCGCACGCGCTCCCATCTGGTACCGGATCCAGCCCCATCTCGTTCCGTGCGTCACCCGATCTTGAGTTAAGGGCACTCCCACCTTGTAAAGCGGGCAACCCTGGCTTGTCTCATGGCCATCACCATCTTGTACAAGGGCCCAGACAACCTCGAATACCGGGATAAGCTCTTGATTCTGACAAAACGAGGAGGGAAAGGCTGGTTTCTCACGCGACGATCTCCAGGAGCGACCCGACTTCACGCTGAAGGAGGACAAGGGTGTCTATCCGCTGATGGGATGGCGCGCGGAGGCGTGAGGGAGACGGAGGCCGACGCAAGGCGCGCCTCAGACCACGTCGGTCTCATCCAGCACGCCGGAGTCGCCGCGGATCGAGTCCAGGCTGCGGCGCGCCCCGCGCTCCGAGGCCGGCGAATTCCAGGCGCGCACGATCAGGTGCACCAGCACCGGGATCGCGAGCAGAAACCCGACGGAGAAGAGCGACGCGGCGGTGACCTTCTGGGTCGGCCGGCGCAGCTTGCCGGCCATGAGCAGGCCGATGCCGCAACCGACGGCGGTCTGCGTGACGGCGAGGAGGCTGGTGCGAACGACTTCCGAGGCTTTTGGGTTCGAGGACATGGAGGCTGGGAGAACCCCAATATGAACCCCGGCGGCGTGAATGGAAACCGAAAGTGCAAACGACTGCGGGATCGCGGGATCGCAATCTTACTCTTACTCATGCTCATGCTCATGCTCATGCTCTGCTCATGCTCTGCTCTTGCTCGAAAGCCCGTCTCTCCGCGGCACGGGCGAGAGCGGACGGCGGTGATGATGGCCGAACAAGAGCAAGAGCATGAGCAGGAGCAAGAGTGAGATGGGGAGGCGCCGGCGTGATTTCTCCTCCCAGCCGGCGGTTCGCGCTATCGCCCTCCCACGCCTTTCGCTATGAATCGCCACCCACACTCTTTTTCCACGATGTCCCTTTACGTTTTGATCCTCGCGGGCGGCAGCGGTGAACGGTTCTGGCCGCTCTCGCGGCGGGCGAAACCGAAGCAGCTCCTTGCGCTTTTCTCCGAGGAGACGCTGCTCGCCGCGACGCTGCGCCGGCTCGACGGGCTCGTCCCGCCGGAGCGCGTCCTCATTCTCACCAATGCCGACCAGGAAGCGGGCGTCCGCGCGATCGCGACGCGGCTGCCGCGCGAAAATATCGTCGCCGAGCCAGCCAAGCGCGACACTGCCGCCGCGATCGCGCTCGGCGCCTCGTGGATCGCCACCCGTGACGGGCAGGCGACCATGGTCGTGCTGCCGGCGGATCATCTCATCCAGGACATCGCCGGCTTTCAGCAGACGCTACGCGTGGCGGCCGGGGCGGCGGAACGCACCGGCGACCTCGTCACCATCGGTCTCCAGCCGACGTGGGCCTGCCCGGGCTTTGGCTACATCGAGCTCGGGACGGAGGTCGGCGCGGCGGGCGGCGGTCCGCGCACCTTCGAAGTGACGAGCTTCCGCGAAAAGCCGAATGCCGACCTGGCCGAGACGTTCCTGCGCAAGGGGACGTTTCGCTGGAATGCCGGCATGTTCGTCTGGTCGATCCCCGCGATCCTCAGCGCCTTCACCCGCCACGTGCCGGAGCTCGCGCATTTCATCGAGCGGCTCCACACGGCGAAGGATTGGCTCGGCTCGATGCAGGAGAACTTCTCCGCGCTGCCGAAGATTTCCATCGATTACGCCATCATGGAAAAAGCGCGCCGCGTGCTCGTGGTCGAGGCGGCGTTCGACTGGGACGACGTCGGCAACTGGCCTGCCGTCGCCAAGTATCTGCGCCAGGCTGGCGACGGCAACGCGACGAATGTCGCGCTGGAGGCAATCGATTCGCAGGACAACATCGTCTACTCCGACCAGCCCGGCACGATTGCCCTGCTCGGGGTCAAAGATCTCATCGTCGTGCGCACCGGCGACGCCCTCCTCGTCTGCCACCGGCACGACTCGGAGAAGATCAAGCAACTCGTCGCCAAGGTGCCGCCGGAACTGCAGTAGGATCCACGAAAGACACGAAAGAGCCGGAAGGCAGCGGGCCAACGAATCGAACGAATCGAAACGAATTCCTGCAACCTTCCCGATTCGTTCCAATTCGCTCAATTCGTTGGCCCCGCAGCCTTTCGTATCCTTCGTACTACGAGTGATGGATATCTTCTTTTTTGCGGAAGATCACGCTGCGCGTTCGGTGAGTTCCTCGGTGCTGGCGTGGCTGGCGGTCAGCAGCGCCGTGATGAGGCGTCGTCCCTTGGGGGTGACGTGGTAGCGGTGC
>DASYIS010000454.1:0-7753 GCA_035997375.1 Chthoniobacteraceae bacterium | reverse complement strand
GTGTAGAGGCGGCTCTCTATTCGCTTTAAGCGAATAGGTGCCGCGTCCAATTTCTTGCGCGTTGCTCGCGGGACCGGCATTCAAGCAAAGCAGCGCGCGACTATTCCTGAACGCTGCTCTCGCTGGAGACACTCAAGGAATTGGAGGCGGCACCTGTTTGCTTAAAGCGAACAGAGAGCCGCCTCTACACATGTTTTTGGAGCGCTTCGCGCAGCTCCGCGCCTCAGCCAGTGCCGCATGCCGCTCCCTCACGGCGCCTCCGCCAGCCGCGCGCGATACACCTGCCGCGCGTGCTCGTAGCAGGCGACCGCATCGGCGTGCTCGCGGGGATCGATGAGCGCTTCCTTTTGTTTCCAGCATTGGTCCACGCATTGCAGGCACCAGTCGAGGCTGCGCTTTTCGCGGATCGGCTTCTCGCCGACGACCACGAAAATCGGGTTCGTGTGCGAGCTGGCCAGGATGCGCAGGGCCACCCAGCAACTCTTCGTGACTGGCACGTCAAAGGCGAGTTCGCGCAGCGTGCCATCGGCCGCGATGTTTTTCTTCGCGACGGATTCGCCATTCACCAGCACCTCGACCGGCACCTCGCGCGTGGCGCCGAGGCGGGCGCGCTCGATGTCCCAATATGGTTTCTTCTCCGCGGGCAAACCCTGGATACCGGGGTGCGGCTGCTCGTCGAGACGCGCCGCGACTTGCGCCGTCAGCTTGATCGTCGCCGGCGCCGCCAGCCGCAGCTCGCTGCCGTTTTCGCCCAGCGCCACGTCGTTCGCCTTGAACGCGATGAGGTGGCTTCGTCCGTCACTGACGTAGTTGCGGCCGGCGCGGATGCCTTCGCACCACGCATCGTACGTGAGCTTGCCGTCCAGTTTCACATACGAGCGCCCGAGCCCGACGCGCTCGCCGTAGATGCACGGGAAATCCGTCTCGCCGCTAACGCGCGTGCGGAAGCCGGCGTTGAGCGTGTGATACCAGATGTTCAGTTCCCACGTGTACGGCGTATCGACCGTCGACAGGAAATCGACCGCCGGCCCGAGCTTGCCGTCGGGCCCCGGGATTTCGTGCGTCACGTCGGCGATGTATTCGTTCGCGCCGATGCCGTTGAAGGGCGGGATGACGTAGTTCGGCAACTCCTGCGTCATGACTTTCAAATCCTGCGCGCTCTTGCTGCCGCCCGTGCGCTGTTCGTCCGGCGGGACCGGCTGCAAACCCCAGCCCGAGTGCGCCGGCCCGACGAGCGCGCCCTGCGCCTTCGCCCACTTCAGCGTGTTGAGGCAAAGCGTCGGCCAGTGCTTGTCCGAGTCGCCGCCGGGATACATCTGGTCGCGCAGCTTGAGCAGGCAAAGGTGCCCGCTCTTGTGCGAGCCGAAGCCGCTCACCTCCACGTCGTAGCGGAGCAAAAACGGATACAGCGAGACCTTGTCCTCCGCTCCTGTGAAGAACTGCTTTTGATAGTCGAAGCACGGTCCCCACGTCAGGTTCGCGCCGATTTTCAGGTCCTCGCCCTGGCAATGCCGCGCCATGTCCGGCGCATGCACCCCCTCGGTCGGCTGCACGTAATGCGCGCAGCCGGCGGCGTGGATATGATGGTCGCCGCTCCACCAGCCGAGCTTCGACGGATCGATCCAGCGCTTCACCTGAAAACGCAGCTCCGCCGTCTTCGCATCGACCTTCACGGCGCGGTGCTCGGGCAGCGACTCCGGGCCGCGCTCGAAGGTGATGTCGTAGTCGCCGTCGGGCAGCTTCAGCGTCTCGCCGTCGCCGCGATAGACCTGCGGATGAAAGAAGAAATCCGGTGCGACGCGCTTGGCCTGCGAGGGGTAGACGCGGCCCGCGCGGTCCTTGATCAACAGTTCACCGATACACGGCGCGCCGTTTTCATCGAGGATCGCGAGCTTGAGCGCGCGCGCCGGCTGGCAGTCGAAGAGCACGCTCACTTCGTTGCGAAACCCGAGATCCTGCGTCCCCTGCCCCGTGTCGAAGGTGAACGTCGCCTCGCGTTTGCCCGGGTCGCGCGCGTAGAGCTGCACGATGCGATACTCGACGCCGAGCCCGCTCAGCGCCGGCCGCAGCGGCGGCGCCTCGAACATCTGCAGGTCCAGCCAGCGCGACGCATGCTCCGCCGGCGTCGCCGTGTCGCGCGGCGGCCCCGGCCCGTACACCGTCTTCGCCTCCGGGCTGCGCCCCGCGAGCTTCGCCGTCGTTCCCGCCTCGTTCACCACCTTCACCAGGAATTGCCGCCAGCCGCCTTCATCGAGCACCGCCTTCGCCGCCCCCTGCGCGACCTTCACCCGTTGCTCGGGACTGATCGAAACGACAAACAGCGCATGCGCATCGAGCACCGCTTCCACCCGCTCCACCCCCGCCGCATCCTGCGCGGCGATCGCGGCTTTGACCGCCGCCGTTTCTTCCGCGGAGAAAGGCGTACCGGTAAATTCCATCGCCTCCACCAGCCGCGCGGTCGCGGAGAGAAAAGGCTGCGGTTCCACGGGAGCAGCGGCCGCAACGGCGGCCATCACGGCAAGGAGAAATGCGGCGCGAAGCATAGGGGGGTGGCTCATGCCAGCACGCCGGGCGGAAAGCGGCGAGCCGAAAGTGGGTCCGTGGTCCGCACAGTCCTCTGTGCGGTTCAGGTCAGGCCGCACAGGGGACTGTGCGGACCACGGGCTACGCCGCGCCTTTCTGCAGCTAAGCCGCGCCGTTCAGCGCCCCGTTCCGTTGCCGCTGGATCTCCGCTTTCAGCTCCATCATCTCCGCCTCGAGGATCTTCAGGCGCGCGAGTGTCTTGGGCTGCTGGCGGTAGTGCACCATCAGCTTGCGCTCCTCGGCCATCGGGTAGCCGATCATTCCCATCAGCCTCGCATGCGCCGGCGTGTCTTTGCTGACGCCGCTCTTCGCGGCGACGACCACTTGGTCGCCCACGGTCACGTGGCCGACCACGCCGACCTGGCCCGCGAGGGTCACGTAGCGGCCGAGCGTGGTGCTGCCGGAGATGCCCGTTTGCGACAGGATGAGGCAGCGCGGACCGATGACCACGTTGTGCGCGATCTGCACCAGGTTATCGATCTTGGTTCCCTCCTGGATCCACGTCCGGCCAAAGCGCGCGCGGTCGATGGTCGTGCCCGCGCCGATCTCCACGTCGTCGTCGAGTTGCACGAATCCAACTTGCGGGATCTTGACGTGATGCCCCGCGACAAAGCCATAGCCGAAGCCGTCGCTCCCGATCACGGCGGCGCTGTGAACGATGACCCGGTTGCCGAGGATAGACCCCTCGCGCAGCGTCGCGTTCGGGTGCATGAGGCAATCCTCGCCGAGCCGGCTGCCGCGCCCCACAAAGCTATGCGCGCCGACGACCGTGCGCGCGCCGATCGACGTCCCGGCCTCGATGACCGCAAACGGCTGGATCGAGGCCGTGGGATCGATTTTCACGTTTTCGCCGACCACCGCCGTGGGATGAATACCGGGCGCGTACGGTTCCTGAGCCGGCGTCAGATGCTTGATCGCGAGGGCGAAGGACATTGATGGATCCGCCACGCGCAGCAGGACTGTCGACGCCTCACCGGCGAAATCGAGCGGCACAAACGCGGCCGCCGCTTTCGTCCGCCGCAGCGCGCCGAGATACTTCGGATGCACAAAAAAGGCGACCTCCTCCGGGCCGGCGTCGTCGAGCGCGGCCGCGCCGCTGATCCTGCCCTCGGCGACCGCCTCCGGCGCGAGGGTGGCGTTGGTCAACTGCGCGAGGTCGGCGAGAGTCATAAGGAAAGACGCGTAGGGGATAGACCTGAGCGACCCATCATCTTTCCACAGATCGGCATCAGGTTCACGCGAAAGATTACACCGTTTTCATCATTCCATCGCCGGCTGGCCGGCCCGCGCGAATTGCAATTCTCTCAAGCGTCGCGCACCCTGCATCTCCCCCCATGAACCCCGACTCCCGCCCGATGCCCAGCCGACGCACGTTTCTCGCCCAGGCCGCCACGTCGGGCCTCGTGGCGGCGCTCGGCACGGGAGCGCCAGCGCTGGGCGAACCCGCGGCGACCCCGGCGCGCTCCGTGCTGCCGCCAAATTTCGCCAATCCCGAGGACTCGCCGATTCAGGCGCTGTTGAAGGACATCCCGCTGCCGCGCATGGTGCCGATCGAGACGGCCTTCGACCGGCCGGTGCTCGCAGACGTGGCGCGGACCTTCGTGGAAAAGCTCCACGGGTCGGGTGTGATCAAAGCCATCCGTCCGGGCATGAGCGTGGCCGTGGGCGCGGGCAGCCGGGGGATCGCGAATCTGCCGCTGGTAACCCGCCTGCTCGTGGAGGAGCTGAAGAAAGCCGGCGCGCGGCCGTTCATCTTTCCCGCCATGGGGAGCCACGGCGGCGCGACCCCGGAAGGGCAGCGCGCGGTGCTGGCGAGAATGGGGATCACCGAGGAGAAAATGGGCACGCCCATCCGGGCCACGATGGACGTGGTCCAGGTCGGCGCCACGCCCGACGGCCTGCCGGCGTATGTCGATGCGATCGCGGCGGCGGCCGATGGCATCGTCGTCGTGAACCGAATCAAGCCGCACACGTCGTTCCGCGGGAAAATCGAAAGCGGGCTGAGCAAGATGATCGTGATCGGCGTCGGCAAACAAAAAGGCGCCGAGACGTGTCACAACCTCGGTTACCCTCATATGGAGCAGCATTTGCTCGCGCTTTGCCGCGCCATCCTCGCGAGCAACAAGATCCTCTTCGGCGTGGGCCTGATCGAGAACGCGTACCACGAGACGAGCCAGGTGGAGATCGTGCCCGCCGCGGAAATCGAAACGCAGGAGCCGCGGCTGCTGGACGAGGCGCGCAAACTGATGCCAACGGTGCCGATTCACCTGCTCGACGTGCTGCTCATCGACGAGGTCGGCAAGAACATCTCGGGCACCGGCTTCGACCCGAATGTGGTCGGCCGCTACCCTACCGCCGACGTGGTCTTGACGGAGCGCGATCCGCGCATCACCCGCCTCGTCGTGCTCAACATCACCGACGTCTCCGACGGCAACGGCACCGGGCTCGGGCTGGCGGATTTCACCACCGAGCGGGTACTGCGCAAGTTCAACTTCATCGAGACCTACTGCAACCTGCTCACCTCGACCACCGCCGGCGTCGGCAAGATTCCGATGGTGATGCGCCACGAGCGGCAGGCGATCCAGGCCGCGATCAAGACCTGCCTCATCGCCGATCCGCGCCAGGTGCGGCTGGCGCGGATCAAGAATACGCTCTCGCTGGATCGCATGTTCATCTCGGAGAACCTGCTGGAGGAAGCGCTGCGCGACCCGCGGATCAAGGCCGTGGGGCCGGCGACGGAGATGGCGTTTGATGCGGACGGGAATTTGCGGTAAGCCACATCCATGCGGCAAGATATCCCTCGTCCATGGGAGCTGAAGGTGCTCCCGCTCCTCTTCCTGCTATGGGGTGCGCTCGCGATCCTGAAGAACGTCCTGCAGTGGGGACCCGCGAGCGCGCTTGGTCACTTGATGGACACTTCCCTCGAACTGGACGTCAACGCCGTCGTCCCGTTTCCGATCGCCCTCGGGCTTTGGCTCCGCTGGCCGCTCAGCCGCAAGTTCGCGCTGCTCTGCACCCTCCTCTGGTGGTTCGCTTCGGCCATGCTGATGGGAGAGGTCTACAGTCCCAAACTCGCCGGCTGGCTCAGCTTTAATCCGCTCCTGCCGGGAATCCCCTTCGCCGTCCTCAAGCTCGTGGCGGGTCAACACATCATCGTCCACTCGACGCAGTCGGGCGATTCCACTCCCATCCTGCCTGGTGTCCCGGCGCCCTTCCTGCGTGTGACGGTCATCCCGTTCTTCTTCATCATGCTGTGGCAGTGGCACACGCTGAAGCGGCGCGACATCAAGGCGCTTTTCTACCCGTTCGTGCGAGTGCAACTGCCCGAGATGCGAGCCGGGGATGAAGCGGTGCAGGCGACGGGCCGGTGAGTAGTATTCGCCATTCAGGTCGCAGAGACTCCAGTCGATTCTTCACGCAAACGTTGCCACCACCGGCGCGTGATCGCTCGTCCCCACCGTCTTCTCCACCACGCAACTCGACGCCGTCTTCGCCAGCTCCGCACTCGGCAGCACGTAGTCGAGCCGCCAGCCGATGTTGCGCTCGCGCATCTGCCGCCACGGCGCCCACCACGTGTAGAGTCCTTCGTCGTCCGGCGCCATCGCGCGGCCGAGGTCGACAAGGCCGGCGGCGAGGAGGTCGTCGATCAGCGCGCGCTCGACGGGGAGCTGGCCGGTGCAGTTGCCGCGCTCCTTGGGGTGAACGTCCATCGGGGTGTGCGCGACATTCAGGTCGCCGCAAAGGACGAGCGCGTCGCCGGTGGCGCGGAAGCCTTCCGCGTACTCGTGCATCGCCTTCAGAAAGCGCAGCTTGGTCTCCAGGCTCTTGCCACCGTTCGGCACATAGATCGAGGCGACCGTGATCCCGCCGACCGCCGCGACGACGATGCGATTCTCCATGTCGAAGGCCGGATGGACGAACCGCGGCGGCTCCGGCGCGAACTCCTTGCGCACGAGCAGCGCGACGCCGGAGTACCCCTTGAAGCCGTGCCAGTAGCTCCAGTAGTCGTCCATCTCCAGCAGCGCCGGCGGCACCAGCGCGGCCGGCGCTTTCGTCTCCTGGAGACAGATCACGTCCGGCAAATCCCGCCGAATCCACGCGTGGACCTGCTCGCCGCGCGCGCGGATGCCGTTGACGTTCCAGGTCGCGATTTTCATGCGGCCTCGTCAGTCCTTGAGCTTCTTGTACCGCAGCGGCTTGAAGCCGTCGGCAAACATCTCTTTCGTCGAGCGCTCGCTCGCGAGGACTTTCGAGTATGGCTCGGCTTCGTAAAACTCCGCGCGGTCCTTCGCCTCGTCGAGCCAGCGGTGGAAGAGCACCACGTGCCCGCCCTCGTAGTTCATCACGTCACCGGGCTTCAGGTCGGCGGGGCTGCTCAGTTTGCTGCAAAGCTCGGGGAGCGTGGCGGTGCCGTACTTTTTCGTCAGCTTCCAGCAGCGCGAGATGAAGCCGGAGCAATCGATCCCGACGGCCTCGCTGCTCACCGCGCTGTCGGCCTTCGCGCGCTTGCCGGGATTGTACAGATCGCCCGCCGCCTTCCCCGCCTTCACGCCGGCCGCAAAGCTCGCCGTCGTGTCGAAGCCGCCCCATTTGTAAGGCACGCCGGCGTTTTTCTGCCCGACCGTCCACCAGCCCGCGCGCGGCTCGCCGCCAGCTGGGATGCTCGGCGTCACCACCTCGATGCCCGCCGCATCGGGACCCTTGCGGACATTCGCGGCGCGCCCCTCCCATTCGAACGCGGCGTAGCTTTGCGCGACCGCGATCACCTCCGCGCGCGTGAGATCGCCGGCGGCGGCCGGGCGGGCGACGAGCAGGCCGGCGGAGAGGAGAAGGGAGGACAGCGGGAAACGCATGGCGGTACTTAGCAGCAAAGCGCGGGGTTGCGCCAATGGGGAATTCCACCTGGACCACCCCGGACGTGGCACCAAGCCATCCTCATCATCATCATCATTATCCCCAGCCCACATCTCGGGAGGAATGAGGGATGAGAGCTGGGGATAAAGATGAAAATTACGACAGACAACGAACACGTTTCGACGATCTTTGGGCTGCGGTGCGAGCGCTGAGCGAAGGAAGCCGTCCCGGAGGGACGAAGGAAATTCGCCGGTGGTGCAGCGAGGAACGAGCGGAACCACCGGAATCCTCAACAAACGGAAACCGTCCCGGAGGG
>DASYIS010000453.1:0-2124 GCA_035997375.1 Chthoniobacteraceae bacterium | reverse complement strand
TACTGTCGTAGGTGCGGTTGGAGCCGAAGACGAACTTGCCGTTCGGATGAGCGACGATCTCGGCGGTGGAATACTTATTGTTCTCCACGCCTGCCGGCAGGGTGGAGACGGTGTCGAGCGCGGTGAAGGTCCCCTTGGCGGCGTCGTATTTCAGCGCGGTCATCGTCAGGTTCGTCTCGTTGATGACGTACGCGTGCGTGTGGTCGGTGCTGAAGGCGAGATGGCGCGGGCCGGTCCCCTTGCCCGGCCCGATGGCGACGGCCGGCGGATCGTTTGGGACGAGCGCGCCCTTGGCCGCGTCGATCTTGAACTGGTGGATCTTGTCGACGCCGGCGTCGCAGACGAAGCCATACTTGCCGTCGGGGCTGAAGCCGACCCAATGGGCGTGCGAGACCTGCGGCTTGATCGCCTCGTGGACCACGACCGAGGTCGCCTCGCCGAGTTTGCCATCGGCGCCGATCGGCAGGAGCGCGGTGCTGCCGCCGCCGTAGTTGCCGACGAGCAGCCATTTGCCCGTGGGATCGACCGCCAGATGCGCCGGTCCCACACCGCCGGAGGCCGCTTGATTGAGCAGCGTCAATTTGCCGTCTTTCTGGATCGCGAACGCGCCGACGCCGCCCGTCTTCTTGCCTTCAAAATTGCTGATTTCGTTGATCGCGTAGAGCAATTTTCCATTCGGGTGAACGGCCAGGAACGACGGGCTCGCCGACTCGCCCGCCAACTGCGGCGCCGAGAGCTTGCCGCCTTTCGGATCGAAATCGGAGCGGTAGATGCCCTTCACTTGCGTGTCGGTGTAGGTGCCGAAATAGACCCAGTAATGATCGGGCGGCGCGGAGTTTTGCTGCGCGGAAGCGAACGAGGGGAGGAGCATGGCGGCCGCGGTGAGCAGGGAGGCGAGATGTGGTTTCATGGGAGGGAGGGGAATGACGAATGACGAATGACGAATGACGAATGACGAATGACGAAGGCGGAGGATGACGGTCAGCCGCGCGAGCGTCAACAGGACCGTCTACTTAGCGGGCGACGGCGTGGCGGCGGGAATTCATGGGAGGAAGGACGGTTCCATTCATCGCCGTTCAACATAAACCTCCAGCCTCCATGCGCCACGGGACGTCCTCCTCTGCGCGACTTTCGGGAACATTTGCACCATTGGCCTCCGCGGGATTTCGCGACCGAGGACCCGCCAGCAGCTTATCAACATAAGCGTCGGTCGCCGCGCGCCGCCGCAAGGCCTCCGCCGCCTCACGCGCCGCCCCATTCGGAGTGTCGGCGTCCCGCCGACAGTTTCTCTGGGAGTCCCGAGTTTCGGGAACAATTGTCGCATTCGAAACGGCCCGACTTTCGGGAACATTTGCTTCATTTTGCAACCCGGCGCGCGGGCGGCTCAGCTCCTTGCCGGGGTTCACGGCCTCGCCGCCCGCCGGCGCCTTCTCCCCATCCTCCCCCACCGCCTCGCCCTCCGCCCGCCGCTCCGCCGCCGCGCGTTCCGCCGTCGCGCGTTTGGCCGCGTCGCGCCGGGCGCGGTACTTTGCCAACTCCGCCAGCTCCTGCGGCGTGTACTCCGGGCCCGGCCCGATTTCCGCCCCGGCGATCGCCAGGCTCCCGGGAAAGACCGGCTTCGGGTCGTGATGCAAGAAGTGCCCCAGCCATCGCGCCTCCTCTTCGCTCGCCCCATTCATCTTCGCGACCGAATACGCATGCCACTGTTGATGACTCGCCATGATCTCCGGCGTGAAGACCTTCCCCTCGTCCGCTTTCGCCTTCGCTTCCGCGCACTCCTTCTCCTCCTTCGCCCGCGCGAGCGAAAAGCGGCGCGACGGCGTCCCATACGTCTCCGGCGCCGCCACCTGCATCAGCCAGGCCTGCGCCCGCCAGTCGAGCGACCCGTCGCGCTTGCGCGTCTCGTTGATCACCTGCAAGCGCACATCGAGATAATCCGCCCGCGCCGTGTCGAGCAGCAGCGCGAACTCCTCATCCTCCTGCCGCCAGCGCGACACCGCCGTCGAGCTCACCCCCGCCAGCGCCGCCGCGTGGGTATCCGAGTGGCCGCGCTGCCGGATCGCCGCGCAAATCTTGAGCACCGTCTCCGGCGTCCGCAGCGAAGGCCGCCCGATGTTGGAAGCC
>DASYIS010000452.1:0-9107 GCA_035997375.1 Chthoniobacteraceae bacterium | reverse complement strand
GTTGAACTGGTCTTCCCAGCGGAACTCGAAGCGGGCTTTGCTGAGGGCGTTGTCGCGGTATTGGGCGCCGGGGTGGCCTTTGGCGAGGTCGGCGGCGTGGGCGGCGATCTTGTAGGTGATGACGCCGTCTTTGACGTCTTTGCGGTTCGGCAGGCCGAGGTGCTCCTTGGGGGTGACGTAGCAGAGCATGGCGCAGCCGTACCAGCCGATCATGGCGGCGCCGATGCCGCTGGTGATGTGGTCGTAGCCGGGGGCGATGTCGGTAGTGAGCGGGCCGAGGGTGTAGAAGGGGGCTTCGCCGCACCACTCGAGCTGCTTGGCCATGTTTTCCTCGATGAGGTGCATGGGGACGTGGCCGGGGCCTTCGTTCATGACCTGGACGCCTTTGGCCCAGGCGCGGCGGGTGAGCTCGCCCTGCGTCTCGAGCTCGCCGAATTGCGCGCGGTCGTTGGCGTCGGCGATGGAGCCGGGGCGCAGGCCGTCGCCGATGGAGAAGCTGACGTCGTACGCGGCCATGATGTCGCAGATGTCGTCCCAATGCGTGTAGAGGAAGTTCTCCTGGTGATGGGCGAGGCACCACTTGGCCATGATGCTGCCGCCGCGGGAGACGATGCCGGTCATGCGCGCGGCGGTCATCGGGATGAAGCGCAGGAGCACGCCGGCGTGGATGGTAAAGTAGTCGACGCCCTGCTCGGCCTGCTCGATGAGGGTATCGCGGAAGAGCTCCCACGTGAGGTCCTCGGCCTTGCCGTTGACCTTCTCCAGCGCCTGGTAGATCGGCACGGTGCCGATCGGGACGGGGCTGTTGCGGAGGATCCACTCGCGCGTGGCGTGGATGTTTTTGCCGGTGCTGAGATCCATGACAGTATCGGCGCCCCACTTGGTGGCCCAGCGCATCTTTTCCACCTCTTCCTCGATGCTCGACGCGACGGCGCTGTTGCCGATGTTCGCGTTGATTTTCACGAGGAAATTGCGGCCGATGATCATCGGCTCCAGCTCGGGGTGATTGATGTTCGCGGGGATGATCGCGCGGCCGCCGGCGACTTCATCGCGGACGAACTCGGGGGTGATTTTGGAGGGAATGCGCTGGGGGAAACGGCGGAACACTTCCGGGGTGAATGACGAATGACGAATGACGAATGACGAATCCGCGGCTTCGGAGGCGGCGATTTGGGCGGAGCCGGCGTGCTGCTTGTGCAGATCGTCGCGCTTGATGTCGTCGCGGAGATCTCCATTCGTCACTCGGCATTCGTCATTCGTCATTTGCTCCCGGATGGCGATGAATTCCATCTCGGGCGTCACGATGCCCTGCCGAGCGTACCAGAGCTGCGTGACGGGGTGGCCGGCATTGCCGCGGAGCGGCCGGCGGCGCTCGCCGCGGAGGCCGGGAAATTCCACGAGGCGGTTGCGCTCGGCATTGCTGGCGTACTCGGCGTGCTTGCCGGAGAGGTAGCCGTTGTCCTGCGGCTTCACCTCGCGGCCGTCATAGGGGGCTACGTCGTGGCGGGCGGCGATCCAGCTCGCGCGCAGGGCGGGCAGGCCTTCATCGGAGGAGCCGGCGAAGTCCGGGTCGCCCCACGGTCCGCTGCAATCGTAGACGCGGACCGGCTCATTCGGGATCACGGTCCCGCGCATGTCCTTCGTCGGCGAAAGCGCGATCTCGCGCACGGGCACCCGCAGATCGGGGTGGATGCGGCCCTCCAGGTAGACCCGACGGGAATTGGGGAGCGGGGCGCTGCTGGTGGCTTCGAAGTTTTCGCTGGGAGCAATCATAGATGGGGCTGCCGGGGAGGTGGGGCAGGCTGAGAGTGCTCTTTGCGGTGCTCCCTACGCCGGGGTGAGCCGGATCAGGTTCAAAGGGTCGTCCGCGAACCCTTGCGGGACTCGGACCTCTCAGCCATGGGGCTCCCCTGCGGGACGAAGAGTAGCCGAAGGCGAGTCGGCGTCAATGGCGGAGCGACAACCGAAGTCGAGTCGAAGCGGCGCGGAGCGGCCCTCCGGCTTCGTAGTTCCGCCTTCAGGCGGCGAGGCGCGACCCCCGGTGAGCGCGTCCGAGATTCCAGAGCGCCCTCTGCCCACAGGCCACTCGCCGCCTTCAGGCGCCTGAAGGCGGAACTACGAACCGGACGCCGCTTGACCCTGCCGCCCGCGCACGGCGTAATCGCCGGACCTCCGCGCCTGTGGAGTCCATGAAACGCGATTTCCGCCCCAACCAGCCTGAATTGATGGATGTGCCCCAGCCGGTCACCCCGGAGCTGGAGCGCGACCTCGCGAATCTCAGCTCGCTCAATCGCTACTTCGGCTCGCATTCGCTCATTCGTCGCTTCGTCGAGGCGTGGCTCGAACCCGGGCGCTCCTATCGCATCCTCGATCTCTGCACGGGCGCGGGCGATATTCCGCGGCTCATCGTCGACTGGGCGCGCCGGCGCGGGGTGACGGTGAGCGTGGTGGCGGTCGATGCCGCGGCCTCGACGCTGGAGATCGCGCGCGCCCAGAGCGCCGGCTACCCGGAGATCGACTGGCGTTGCGCGGATGCGCTGACCTTCGATGGCGCAGGGACGTTCGACCTCGTCTGCTGCTCGCTCGCGCTGCATCACTTTTCAGAAGACGACGCCATTCGGTTGCTGAACCGCTGCCGCGACCTTTCGCACCGCTACGCGATGGTCGCCGACCTGGAGCGAACGGTGGCGGCGACGGTCGGCGTCTGGTTCATCACGCAGTTCGTCTATCGCGACCGCATGACGCGCTACGATGGGCGGCTCTCGGTGCGCCGCGCGTTTTCGTATCGCGAATTCCGCGCGCTGGCCGAGGCCGCCGGCTGGAGCGATTTCCATCACGCGCGCTTCCTGTTCTACCGCCAGGCGATCTGGATGACGGGGCGCGCGCTCGGCGACATCCCCGTGCCGGTAGAGGAGATCTCCGAGCCGATGCCGTGCCCGATCTGAGAAGACCCCGCGCGGAACTTCCGCTTTTTAATCTAATTCCCATGAACTCCCTCCATCGAACGAGCCACTATTTCCCACCGCTGCTGGCGGCGCTGCTGTGCGTTTCTCTTCAGGCAAAGGCCGATGTCACCCTGGTAAGAGACGGGAAAGCCCAATGCGTAATCGTCCTCTCCCCTGAGGTGACCGGAGAGGACCAGAAAATGACGCCTTCACAGTCGGAAGCCGAGCGGGAAACCGAGAACAACCGCCGCCGATTGCGCGAATCGGTCGTCGACCTCGCGTTCTACCTTGGCAAAATCTCAGGAGCTAAAGTCGAATACTCCGCGGGCGATCTCAATGATCGACGCATTCCGATTTACATCGGCCTCGCGGACTCATCGACATCCACCTTGGGCGTCAAGGTCGCCGGCAAAGATTCCTACGGGCAGGGCTTTCGCGTGGTGGTGAAAGAGAAGGAATTGCAGTTGCTGGGTGAAAGCTACCTTGCTACTTCCTATGCCGTCTATGAGGTACTCGAGCGGCTCGGCTGCCGCTGGTTTATGCCGTCGGAGATGGGAGAAAGCATCCCGGCAAATAAGACGATCACGCTCCCCGACCTCGACTTCACCTCCGCGCCGGGGACGATCTACCGCAGCATCTGGTACGGAGACGAGGCCTTCAAGCGCCGCACGCGCTGCGGTGGCTCCCCCATCGCCGCCGGCCACGCCCTCGAGCATTACGTCACGGAGAAGCAACGTGCGGAGCATCCCGAGTGGCGGGCGATCATCAAGGGGCAGCCAAGCCCGGTGCGGCTGAAGTGGAGCAATCCCGGAGTGCAGCAGGCGGTGGCCAATGCCATTATCGCACAGCTCGACAAACAATATATTTCGAGCATTTCCCTCTCGCCGGAGGACGGCGGAGAATTCGATGAAAGCGATGACAAGGCGTGGGACGCCGGCGATTACGATCCGGTGATGAACAGCCCGTCGATCACGGATCGCTATGTCAAGTTTTGCAACATCGTGGCGGAGCAGGTCGCGAGGAAGTACCCCAAGGTAAAACTCGGCTTCCTCGCCTATGTGCAATACACGCAGGCGCCCATTCGGGAAAAGCTGCACCCGAGCCTGGTGCCGATGTACGCGCCGATCAATTACTGCCGCGCGCACGCGATGACTGATAACTGCGCCTCGCGGGCGCGCATGAAGCCGATGATCGAAGGGTGGGGCAAAGTCGCGCCGGGCGGCGTCTCGTATTACAACTACATGTACAACCTGGCGGAGTACTCGGCGCCGTATCCGATGATTCACCAGATGAAGACAGAGCTGCCGATCATCTATGCGAATAATGTGAAATACTGGCAGCCGGAGGGGATGTCCAATTTCGACCAGGTGTTGCCGGGGCTCTATTTGTCCATGCGCAAGGCGTGGAATCCGCAGGAAGACTCGGACAAGATCCTCGACGAGTTTTTCACGCGCTTCTATGGGGCGGCCGAGAAGCGAATGCGCCGCTACTGGATGTTATTCGACGACCAGTGGATCAAGGTGGACGAGCACGCCGGCGGCGGCTGGGACTACGCGCGCCGCTTCACGCCGGAGTTCATGAAGAGCGCTCGCGAGGCCATGGACGAGGCGCTGGCGGCCGCGGGCACCGCGATGGAATATCGGCGCGTGGCCATACAGGATGCGGCGCTCAAGCAGTTCGAGCTCTGGATGCAACTGGTGTGGGATCTGAACGAAGGCCGGCTGGCCAATCTCGGGCCGATGAGTGAGCTCTGGGCGAGCGGGCACCTTTATTTGGGCAATGAATATGCGAAGCAGTATGCGTTCACGAAAACGTACTGGTCGCCGAATGCGGCCAGAGGGTGGTTTATGTCGTTTTGGCAGCCGCCCTATCTCGACGCCGCCAAGCTGCAGAAGACCCATGTTTTCATCCCCGCGCCGCTGCGCCAATGGAAGTATGCGGTCGACAAAGAGAAGCAGGGCGAAGCGCAAGGGTGGCAGGCGCCGACTTTCGACGACACCGATTGGAAGACGACCGATGTCGCCGTCGAGCGTTTTGCGACGCTCGGGATTCCCGATTATTTCGGCTCCGTCTGGTATCGGCAAAAGCTGAAAGCGCCTGCGGTCCAGGCCGGCAAGAAAGTCTACCTCTGGGTGAGCCGCGAGGATGGCGACGTGAAGGTCTGGATCAACGGCCAGGCGATCCCGTATGTGAACGCCAAGGGCGAAGTGCAGGATGAATTCAAGAACGGCTACGGCGTGCCGGTCTCCTTCGACATCACCGCCGCACTCAAGCTCGGCGTGGAAAACCAGGTCACCATTCGCGGCACCCGCGTCTTCATCAACGAGCTCGGCACCGGCGGCCTGATGGGTCCGGTGTATCTATATCGCGAGCGGTAGCTCGCAATGATTTGGGCCCGCCTAATAAAGCTGACCGGAGCAAAAAGCTGGGCGCTGAAACGTACGCCAGTTCTCGTTCCACCTGTGTAGAGGCGGCTCTCCTCCGAGCCTAAGCGAGCGAGGGTGCCGCCTCACTTTCCTTGAGCGCCGCCCGCGAAAGCAGCGCCCAACAAAGGCGCAGACGCTGCTTTCCATGGGCGTGGATCGTGCGGTGACGCTCAAGGAATTGGAGGCGGCACCCCCGTTCGCCGCAGGCTCAGGGGAGAGCCGCGCTCTACACTCGATTGGAAGCGCTTCGCGCCGCTCCGCACGGTAAGCACTAAGAAGTCGCGCCCACTTCGATCAAACCTGATACGGCTCGTTTCCTCCCCTCCCCACACAACCCACTACTCCATGAAATCCCTCCCGCTCACCCGGCTCCTTTTGCCGGCCCTCCTCATCACGACCCTCTCGCTGCAGGCCGAGGTCAAGCTCTCGAAAGTCTTCACGCCGCACATGGTACTGCAGCGCGAGATGGCCGTCCCCATCTGGGGCACGGCGACCGCCGGCGAGAAGGTCGAGGTGAAATTCCGCGACCAGACGAAGACCGCGACGGCGGGGGCGGACGGGAAGTGGTCGGTGAAGCTCGACGCGCTGAAAGTCGGCGGACCGGATGTGCTGACCATCGGTGACAAGGCGATCGACGACGTGCTCGTCGGCGATGTCTGGGTCGGCTCGGGCCAGTCGAACATGGACATGACAACCTCGAATTACACCGCCGGCGATAAAGGCTTGGTGGAGATCGTGGCGCAGAGCTACCCCAAGATCCGCCTGCTCAAGAAAGAAGCTACCGCGGTCTGGCAGGAAGCGACCCCGGCCAACAATGCGGGCTTCAGTGCCATGCTCTTTTCCTTTGGCGTCCCGTTGCAAAAGGAGCTCGACGTGCCGGTCGGCCTCATGGTCGGCGCCGTCGGCGGCACGCCGTCCGGGTATTGGCTCAGCCAGGCGATGTATGACGCGGATCCGGCCTGCAAAGCGGCGATCGAGAAATTCGCGAAGACTTATGACTACGACGCCGAGATGGAGAAGTTCAAGGTGCTCAAGGCCAAGTACGATGCGGACCTCGCCGCCTGGCAGCCGCTGGCGGATGCCGCGAAGAAAGAAGGAAAGCCCGTGCCGCCCGGCCAGCCGCGCCTGGCGCCCATTCCACTGCATGCCGGCGAGCCGCGCGGCAAGATCGGCAATCTCTTCGAAGCCTACGTTCGTCCATACGTCGGCTATGCGATCAAAGGCGTGCTCTGGGACCAGGGCGAAAGCGGTACCGCTATTACCGGCTGCGACCAGTATCCGCTGATGGGCGCCCTCATCAAAGGCTGGCGCAAGGATTGGGGCCAGGGCGACTTCCCGTTCCTCTATGTGCAGAAGCCGAGCGGCGGTGGATGCGCCTGGGACTCCAAAGATCCCGTCACCTCGCAGGGGAGCAAAATCGCCGCTCAGCCGGCGGTCGTGCCGCCGGCGCCCAGTGGCGACTATACTCACCCGGTCTATCTCCGGCTGATGAATTATTCAAATACGATCATGGTCACGAGCACAGATCTCGGCGGCGGCACGCACCCGACGAATAAGTCGGGTTACGGCATCCGCGGCGCGCGGACGGCGCTCGGCGCGGTCTATGGGCAGAAGCAGGAATATTACGGCCCGCTCTACGCCTCGCATCAGATCGTGGGCGACAAGGTGACGATCAAATTCAGCCACACCGGCAAAGGCCTCGCCATTAAGAGTGGCGAGAAGGTGGAAGGCGCTCCCACCATTGGCGAGAAGCTGCAAGGCTTTGCCATCGCCGGCGAGGACGGCAAGTTTGTTTGGGGCGATGCCGTGATCCAGGGCGACACGGTCGTCGTCTCCAGCAAGGACGTCCCGAAGCCGGCGGTGGTGACCTATGCGTGGAGCAACAGCAACAACTTCCCGTGGGCGAACCTGTTCAACCAGGACGGCCTTCCCGCGCAGCCGTTCCGGACCGATGTGACCGGCAAGTAAGTTGCGTTGCCGGAAAAAAGCGCGGGCGGGTGAACGCGCTCCCCGTCCGAGTTACCTGGCCCCACGATGAAGACCCCCGCCCTCGTTATCGCCGCCTTGCTCGCTTTGTCCGCGTCGTGGCGCGGGGCCGCCGCCGAAGCCGCCAAGCCCAACATCATCGTCATTCTCGTCGACGACATGGGCTTTTCCGACCTCGGCTGCTACGGCTCGGAAATCCCCACGCCCAACCTCGATGCCCTGGCGGCGGGAGGTTTGCGCTTCACGCAGTTCTACAACACCGGGCGCTGTTGTCCGACGCGGGCGGCGCTCCTCACCGGCCTGTATTCGCACCAGACCGGTGTCGGGCACATGGTGGAAGACCAGGGCGCGCCGGGCTATCGCGGCCGGCTCAATGACCAGTGCGCGACTTTCGCCGAGGTGCTCAATCCGGCGGGCTACTTCACCGCCATGACGGGGAAGTGGCACGTCGGCCAGGAGCATGGCGTGACGCCGGCGAGCCGCGGATTTCAGCGCAGCCTGAATGCGCCGGCGGGCGGCTTTTACCAGGCCGGCTCGCCGCGGGCGAAGCTGTTCCTGAACGGCGAGGCGATCGCCAACGACGATGCGCGCCTGCCGCACGGCTGGTACACCACCGACCTCTGGACGACCTTCGGGCTGAAGTTCATCGACGAGGCGCGCGAGGCGAAGAAGCCGTTCTTTCTTTACCTCGCGCACAACGCGCCGCACTTCCCGCTGCAGGCGCCGGCGGAGGAGATCGCGAAATTCCGCGGAAAATATCAGGCCGGCTGGGACGCGCTACGGCTCCAGCGCCAGGCGAAACAGATCGAGCTCGGCCTCGTCGACAAGGCGTGGCCGCTCGCGCCGCGGCCCGAGGCGGTGAAGGCTTGGGAGAGCCTGCCGGAGGAGCGGCGCGATCATTTCGATTACGTCATGGCCGTCTACGCCGCCGTCGTCTCGCGCATGGATCGCGCGGTCGGCGACCTCGTCACTGGGCTGAAAGCGCGCGGCGTCTTCGACAACACGCTCATCCTTTTCATGAGCGACAACGGCGGCAACGCCGAGTCGGGGCCGAACGGAAAATCGGAGGGCGACCCGACCACCGCGGCCTCCGACTGGTTCTGCGGAGAGAGCTGGGCGCTGCTCGAGAACACGCCGTTCCGCCGCTACAAACACTTCAACCACGAAGGAGGCATCGCCACGCCGCTCATCGCGCATTGGCCGGCGGGTATCGCCGCGAAGAACGAACTGCGCCGGCAGCCCGGGCACGTCATCGACATCATCGCGACCTGTGCGGACGTGGCCGGCGCGGCGCCGCTGAAAGAGCTCGCCGGCAAACCGCTGCTCCCGCTCGAAGGCCGCAGTCTCGTTCCCGCCTTTGCCAATCAGCCCATCCAGCGCGACGCGCTCTATTGGGAACACGAAGGCAACGCTGCCGTGCGGGTCGGCGACCTGAAGCTCGTGCGCGCCGGCAGAAACAGCGCGTGGGAACTGTACGACCTGGCGAAAGACCGCACCGAGCAGCACAATCTCGCCGGCGAGCAGCCCGACCAGGCGAAGGAGCTCGCGGCGAAATGGGATGCCTGGGCCGAGCGCGCGCACGTGAAGCCGTTTCCAAACGCCGGCCCGAAGGTTGCGAAGGAGTAACCCCGGAAACCGCATGCATGCGGCGCGGAGCCCTGGGAACGCCAATCTCCCGATTGGCGAGATTGCAACGCGGTTCCACCGCGGAGCAGTCGAACCCGCACGCATTTGTTCAAGATCGCGCAAC
>DASYIS010000451.1:0-20392 GCA_035997375.1 Chthoniobacteraceae bacterium | reverse complement strand
CGCGCCGGACGGACGGTGTCCGTCCAGCCGCACAGAGGACTGTGCGGACCACACTTTTGGCGCGCAGGCGCCGACGTGGCACGGGCATCCTGCCAGGCGTCCCGCCCGTGCCACATTGGCGCCTGCGCTCCAACTGAATAGATAAGGCTCAGATGAAACTTGGCATTTTCGGAAGATCGGGCAATCTGAGCCGCACTTTCCCCGCCCCCCGGTGGACCCCATGCCGGTTGAGCGATCTCGATCATGAATGTCTTCTGCTTCTGCCGTGAACCCATGCCGGACCACCCCGCCCACGGCCGGCTGGAGCAGGGCCATGGCCGGTGCCCAGACCGAAGGTGATGACGCGCGACCCTCGAGAAGATGCGGAGTTGATCTCGCAGGCCCAACTGGGCGACCCGGGGGCGTTCAACGGCTTGGTGCAGCGTTACGAGAAGAGACTGCGCGGAATCCTCGCGCCGCTGATTTTCAACGAGGAAGACGCGAAGGACGTGGCGCAGGAGATCTGGATTACGGTCAAAAGCACCCTCTCCAAATTCGACCCGCAACACGGACTGCAATTCGGAACCTGGCTCTCCCGGACCGCCAGATGGAGAAGCGTGGATTTCCTGAGGAAGAAGTACCGCTCCGAGAATCTGCAAACGGCCCTGGAGCGCGAACCTCCCGCGGCGGAGGCGCCGGAGTCGTGGGTTCCGACCGAACGCCTCTTCCGCGAGTTTCTCCGCGCGACGTTTGGCGGTCCCAGTCCGCCGCACCAGTTGCTCGCCTTCGGATTTGCCAAGCTGCTGGAATGGAAGCCCCGCCGTATCGTCGACGAGCTCTCGGGAGTTCCCTTGGGGAAGTTGGCGCTGCAACTGGAGCAAATCTACGGCCGGGTGTCGGCGGTCCCCGCGGAGGAGCTCAGGCCCTGTTTTCTTCGCCTCGAGGGCGCCATGGGCGTGACCTTTGAGCAGGCGATCGGCCCGTTGACCGAGGACAACAAGACGTGGACCACTTACCGCCAGGCCCGCCCGGAGTTGCTGCGCGCGGTCGTAGGGGAGACGACCCTCGGCAATTTCTACACGGGCGTCCCGGAGCACAATATCGTCCAGTGGTGGGATGCGGTCTTTCGCCGGGTGCGCAAGGAGTTGCTGAGCCGCGAAGACCGCTCCTGCACTCGTACGAGAAAGCGCGAAGATGCCGAACTCATCAGAGAACGCCCAGATGCCTAACGCCGAAAACACCCCTCATCTTCAAGCGGAGGAACTGGCGGAGTATTTCGAGGACCGGTTGCCGGAGGAACGCCAGGGCGAGATTCAAGAGCACCTCGCCGACTGCGCCGCCTGCCTGGCCTTGGGCCGACAAGCGCGCGTCTTCACCGAGGCGTGGTCGGAGTGGACCGCCGCGGCGCACGGCCGCGCGAGCCGCGCACGCCTCTGGGAAGCCCGGCCGGTCTGGACTCCGCCGGCGCAGGCGTCCGGCGTCGCCGGAAAGATCGTGAAACGGCTCGCGGAAGGCCTCCGTCTGCTCGTGGGCCGCGCCGGAGATCTCCTGGAGGCGGGACTGGGACCTCCTTCCAGGGTTCCGGCCGTCGCGGGTGGGATGATGAGCGTGGAAGAGCTGCCGCGGGCGGAGGCGCCGCCCAAGGAGTGGCTGCTCGCGGATGAGGAGGCCGGCTGCGAGATCCGGATCGCCGTGCGCGGCGATGCCTCCGGCCGGGCGATGCTCTCGTGCGCCCTCGAGGGCGCAGCCGCGACCACTCCGCCGCTCGACCGCGTCCGGATCGAGATAAAATCCGCCCAGACCGGCGCCCTGATGCTGGCGGGCCGTCTTTCGGACTTTCAGCGCACGCCGATGACCGTGGGTCCGGGTTCCTGGGAGATCACCCTGGAAACCCGCGAAGTCGCGACCCCGCGAACGTGGATTCTCCCGTTGCAGATCGCACCGGAGGGCGCCGAGTAAAGCGATGGCCGTCGGGACCAGCCAGCGCGTCACCGGGCATGTCCTGTTCATGGACATCGTCCAGTATACGACCCACCACGCGGACCGGCAGGTCGAGTTGATCGAAAAGCTCGAGCAGATCGCGGGCGAAACCGAGGCGTATCGGCGCGCCGAGGCGGGGAATGAGCTGGTGAGCCTCCAGACCGGCGACGGGCTGGCCCTGGCGTTTCTGCGCGATCCCGTCGCCCCGATCGAGTGCGCGGTGGAAGTGTCCCTCGCGCTCCAGAGCCATCCGGAGGTGCGCGTGCGGATGGGGATGCACAGCGGCCTGCTGATGCTCCGGAAAGACTTCAAGGCGCAGGACAACGTGACGGGCGACGGCATCGACATGGCGAAGCGGATCATGGATTTCGGGGAGGCCGGCCACATCCTGGCCTCCGCCAACTCGGTTCATTTCCCGCGCCGGCTCACGCGCTGGAGCGAGTGCATCCATGACGTGGGGTTCCGCAACGCGAAGCACGACGTGCCGCTGCACGTCTTCAACGTTTACGGGCCGGGCTTCGGCAACCCCGAGCCGCCGCCCGCGCGGGAGCGCAAGGGGGGCGACGACCCGCTCCCCGGCCGGGCGCCGGCGATTCTCACCGAGATCGTGAGCGTCTGGCACAATCACGACGAGCAACGCGATACGCTGATCTATGCGCACGGCGGGTCGGCGCTCGGCGAGGCCGTCCGGCCGCCGGATGAGCTGGAAATCGACCGGGCCGAGTTCACCCGGCAGCTCGATCATATCCGGGACGATGTCGACGCGATGATCCGCCAGGCGCTGACCCTCGAGAGCCGGCGGGAAAACCGGGAGATCGAGTCGGCGGCCGCGGTGCTGGCCGAGCACGTGATCCCGGTGTGCGGTTTCGGCGGGATGCTGGCCGCGAATCACCATCCGCATATTGCGACCATCCAGGATGCGGCGTCGGAGATTCCCTGGGAAATCATGGGGGAGTCGTATCTCCACTGCCCGCACTGCCAGCTCAACCTGCCGCCCCGGCCGGCGCACGAGCATTGCGGACGCTGCGGGGGCAAATTGCAGCGCGTCAGCACCAAGCTGGCGTTGACGCGCCATTTGACTCACCAGGCCCAGGGCTCGGACCGGCCCGTCGGCAACGGCCGCGATTTCCTGATCGTCGCCGATGCGGACGGCGACCTCTGCGGCCGGAACGATCGCGAGGGCCGCTGCCGGGAGCATCTCGAGGAGCTTCAGCGCTTGATCCGGGCCGCCAACCTGGAGCCGCGGCTGTTGACGGGCGACAATGCGCGCATCGAGCCGGTGCTCAGCGCGATCGGCGATCCGGCCGTCGTGGCCTGCTATTATTTCGGGCACGGGTATTTTACGAGCGGCGGGCGCGAAGGGTGTCTGTGGCTCAAGGACGGGCCGCTCACGGCCGGCCAGATCGCCAAGGCGGCGCGGACCCCGAAATTCGTATTTCTCAATGCCTGCGAGGGGGCGAAATCCGGCCGCAATTGGGGCCTGGAGAAGCGGACGCGCAGCGTGGCCGACGCGTTTGCGCGCGGCGGGCGCGGGCGCGTGGTGATCGCGCCGATCTGGCCGGTGGTCAATTTCCAGGCGGCGGAGTTTGCCCGCTGCTTCTTCGGCCACGCCTTCGCCGGGATGGCGCTGGCGGAGGCGGTGCAAAAGGCCCGCGCGGAAAGTCTCGCGCGGTACGAGACGCAACGGCTCGCGGATTTGTGCTGGGGCGCGTACCGCTATTTCGGCGACCCGAACAAGGCCCTGCCGCTGCCGGTGGAACCGGCGGCGCCGGTCGTTTCGCCGGAACCCCGCTCCGATGTCCCCGGGCCGGTCGCCGTCGTGGCGAGCCGCCTCTTCGACGCCGGCGCGCAACTCGACCCGGAGCAATTCGCCTTCTCCATCGACGAGGTCCTGCTGCGCGCGGCGAACCGGCGAAATCTCGAGGGCCGCGCGACGGTGACGGTCTTCGATTTTCTCGCGGGGTTGCTGCGCAAGGGAGATTTGACGCGCTTCCTGCTGCGCCAGGAGGGGCTCGATCCGGATGAGCTCTACGAAGGGAAAGTGGCGGAGTCCACCGTGCGCGCGGTTTCGCCGGCGGAGTTGCTCCGCGAGCTCAAGGGCGAAGGCCGGAGCGAGGAGGAACGCGAGGCGGTGTTCCGGAGCTTCCTGGCACGCTGGCTGGTGCGCGGCCGGGAGGATTTCAGCGCCGAGCTTCTGGAAGTCTTCCAGCAGGCCGACCGCCGGTCGCAGCAGCGGCTCGCGCCCGGCGACGACCAGCGGATTTCCGAGCAGGATCTGCTCGAAGCCTTCATCGAGTGCGGCCGGTGGACGATGACGCCGGTGCTCGAGCTGCCGCCGCCGGAGAGGATCCGGCGGCGTCTGCGAGAACGCCAGGATTCCGCGGCGGTCGACGCGAACGGCGCGATCTCCCTCGAGGCGCTGGCTCCGGAGGCGCGACAGATCATCGAGACGGCGCACGCGCTTTCGCAGCAGCGCGGCATTTTTCCCATCGCCCACCGGGTGATGCTGGCGGCCTTCCTCAGCGATGCGCAAGGCCATGCCGCGCGGGTGTTTCAGGCGGCCAATCTCGATCCCCAGTTGTTTTACCTCCTGATGATCGCCATGACGCAGGAGGATCTCTCGAAGAAGCCGTCCCCGAAAACCTTCGCGCTCAGCGCGGAAGCGTGTTCCCGCATCGTCACTCCGGTGCTCGAGGAGGCCGGGCGACTGGCCGGCGGGCGGTTGATCACCCCGCGGGATTTGTTTGCGGCCTTTTGCGGCCGGGCGAATACGGCCTTCAAGACGTGGCTCAAGGAACCGCCGGAGCCCGTGGCGGACCTCGATGTGCTGCGAACGGTCGAGCCGGGAGTCGGCCCCGCCGTCTTTCCCTTGAGCCCCGAGGCGCAACGGGTCGTGGAGAGGGCTCATGAGCTGGCGCAAGCGTGCGGGATTTTTCCCATTCCCACCCGCCTCGTGCTCGCGGCTTTCCTGCGCGACCCGGAGGGCGCCACCGCGCGGCTGTTCGAGGCCCATCACCTCGCCTGGCAGAGCCTGTGCGAAGCGCTGATCGAGGCCTCGCGCACCCCGGCCGCCCGGGAGTTTCCGTGTGACGAGCGGGCGTGCGCGCGCATCGTGACGCCGATGCTGCAACGCGCGCGCGAGCTGGCGCCCGCGGGCGGCGCCGACAGCATTTCGGAAGAGATGCTGTTCAAGGCGCTCTGCAAGGTGATCGACCCCGGTCTCAAGGAACTGCTCAAGTCCTCCGAATGGCAGGTGGATCTCGATGCGCTGGTTTCCGGGAAGAGCCTGCCCCCGCCCGCCGTCGCGGAGGAGTTCGCCGAAACCGCGCCCGCCGACGGCCCGGCGCGGAAGTTCAGCCGCAACGAGTTCGATGACGTCGCGTGGCAGGTGCTGGGCGAAGCGGTGCAACTGGCGCGCGCCCGAGGCTGGTCCGAGGTGCGGTCGCCGCATCTCCTGGCCGCGCTCATCGGTGATGGCGCCGGAGCGGCCGGGGAGCTGCTGCGGGCGACCGGCGCCCGTCCGCTGGAGGTGCGCGCCCTGGTGCTGACCATGGTGCCTCCGAGGGCGCCGACCGCCGGCGCCTCGCCCGGCCCCGGCTTCGGCGAAACGGCGGCCCGCACTTTGCGGGGAGCCCGCGAGGCGGCCGCGGCCGCCCGGCAGGCGAGGGCGACCGTCCGGGATATTCTCCAGGCGATGTTCGCCGACGGCGGCGGAGCGGTGGGCGAGCTGCTCCGGGCGTCCGGCGTGCGCTGGCCGACGTTCCTGGCCGCGCACGGCACAGACGTCACCACACGGGCGCGTTACGACGAACTGCCGCCCATCCCGAAGGCCGCCGTCCCGGCGCCGCAGCCGCCGGCTCCCGTCGAAACCGGCGGCCCGCAGATGTTCGCGCACTTTGAAGTGCTGCGCCACGAAGATGGCAGCTTGTTCAAACTCGGCCGCGGGCAGATGGGCACCACGTACAAGGCCTTCGACACCCGGCTGCACTGCGTGGTGGCCTTGAAAGTCATCAACGCCTCGCTCGTCCACGACCCGCTGGCGCGCCGGCGCTTCCTGCGGGAGGCGCGGGCGGCGGCGCGGCTGCGGCACCCGAACGTGGCGTCGGTCTCCTTCCTGGGCGAAGAGAACGGGACGGACTTCTACGCCATGGAATTCGTGGAAGGCGAGGACCTGGAAAAGTTCGTCGAGCGGCAGGGCAGGCTGGCGCCGCTCACCGCCTTGCAACTCGCCCACCAGGCCGCCCGGGCGCTGGTCGCCGCGAAACGCCAGGATTTGATTCATCGCGACATCAAGCCGGCGAACCTCATGGTGACCGGGCGCGAGGGCGGCGAATTGGAGCTGAAACTGATCGATTTCGGCCTGGCCAAAGGCATCTTGCCGGAGCGTCCCGGCGCCTCGCGCGTCACCGTTTCGGGCTTCCTGGGCAGCCCCGCTTTTGCGAGTCCGGAGCAGTGCGCGGAGCAGGAGCTGGATGCCCGCTCGGACATCTATTCCCTCGGGGTCACCCTTTGGTTCATGCTGACGGCGGAAACTCCGTTCGAGGGGTCGCCGGGCCAGGTGATCTCGGCCCATCAGACCCGCACGCCGCCCTTCGAGCGCTTGGCGCATCTTCCGGCGGAGATCGTGAGCCTCCTCCGCCGGATGTTGGCGAAAGATCCCGCGCAGCGCCCGCAGATGCCGCTGGAATTGGAACGCGAAATCGCGCGGATCATGCGCGAGCTGCCGGAAGGCGCGCCGGCCCCGGTGCCCGAGCCGGCCGAGGACCGGGAGCGCCTTTTCAAAGTCGCGCGGGACACCACCGTGATCAGGCGAGACCCGCCGCCCGCCCCGGAGCCGGTGCCCGGCGAGCACGAGCGGCTGGCCGCCGAGATCGCTCGGGCCGGCGAGATCTCCCACCCCGGTCTGGTGCGCTATTTTTCGCTCGAGGAAACGGCGGATGGATGGTCCGTGACGCGCGAACAGATCCATGGCTTCGCCCTGTTCGATCTGCTGCGCCGGCGCCGGAAGATTCCCGTCGGCGAGGTTTTGCACCTTCTGGGCGAACTGCCGGGCGCCATCGACTATGCAGTGGCGTGCGGTCTGGGGTTGCTGGAGATTTCGCTGCGCAAGGTCTTCGTCCACTTCCCCGCGGAGATCGACCCGCAAGGCTTCGCGAAGCTCTGGGACACTCCCGTGCCGGAGTGGCCGGCGTTCGCGCTGAAGCTCGATCCCGTCAACCTCGACCCGCTGCTGGCCGACCGCGCCTGCGGCACGATTCTGCCCAAAGCCGAGCTCGCGCACCCGGAGCCGGGGGACGCCGTCGGTCTTTTCGCCGCCTTGGTCTACGAGCTGCTCGGCGGGCTGCGGGAAACCTTGCGCCCGTCCGGCGGCCAGGGGAGCCGGTACATCCCGCTCGGCGACCGTTTGGGCGAAGGCGCGAACGCGGTCTTGCGCAGCGCGTGCCTGGAGAAACGCGTCTTTGTCTGCTGTGCTGATTTTTGGCAGGCGTTCCGAGCGGCCGGCGAGAACCGGAAAAATCGGCCGGAATGAGGGTCACAGGCCCGCCGGAGCCGCCCTATTACCAGTCATATTGCGGCAACCCTTGCGAGATTTGGCGCGGGCTGCGTATAACCAATAACCATCCCCCAATTGGACGTTCCGTTGAACACTAAAGCCCGTTTGAACAACCCTCCATGGTGACCTTGAAAGAATCGCCAGACGCCGGTGTCGTCGCCCCGGCCGGATGCGCGGCTTGCCGGACGGCCACGGCCAAGGTGCAGCGTGTCTCCCTGGAGGCGGCGGGAACATGGCTGTCGCGGGCGGCGGACCTCGGCGGGAACGGCCGGGCTCAAGCGTGGCTGTTCGCGGTGCCGTCCATTTCGCTGTGCCGGGCGCTCCCGGATTGCGAGGGGTTGCGGTGCGAGGCGCCGATTCGGCGGGGCACTTCGGTGGCCGGCGTTTCCAAGGACGGGAGCTGGTTTCAGCCCGCGCCCGCGAGCGCAACGGATGTGGCGACCGGCACCTCGATCGTGCAACGGCACGTGGGGGCGGCGACCCTGTGGGCGCCCGCGCCGCCGGCCTCCCTGCGGGCGGCGGTGGCCCGCCATTTCGTGACGCGGGTGGCGATCGATGAGGCGCATCCGCCGCGCTGCGGAGAGGCGACGATTTCCGCGCTGCTCGTGGCGAACAATCTGATCTCCTATTTCAAGCCCGGCCCCCGCTGCGTGAGCGTGGTTCCGGCCTCGCCGAAAAGCGGCGCGCCGCTGACGGCCGCGACCGAGCCGTCGCTCGCGCTCCTCGGCCAGTGGCTCGCCGCGGATTCCGAGGAGCCGCTCAACTCCGGCGATCTCGCGGCGATCCACCTGCTGGTCACGGCGCTCGACGCCGCGGCCGACGCGGAGCGGCGCGTGCCGCGCTCGGTGCCCGCGGCCCCCCCGCCCCCGCGTGGCTGCCTGGGGATTTTCCTGCCGGCCAAGGCTCCGCCCGCGGCGCCCAAGCCGCGCCTCGCGGAGGATCCGCATCCGCCGGCGACGGCCGAATTGCGGCGCCGGCTCGCGGCGCACGATTTGCTCGGCCGGGCGGGCGAATTGTTCGCCGGCACCCCCGCCGAGGAGCCGCCCCAGGCGGCGGCCGTCCTCCGGCGCCTGGCCGCGAGCGAGGAGGGCTATCTTGCCCTCGCGCTGATCGCGCGGGAGGCGGCGGGAGCGGCCGGCGAGGGTCGGTCCGGGGAGCGCCTGGCCGAGGTGGGCCGGGCGTTGCTCGACAATGACGCGGCAGGCTCGGGCTTGCATGTCTCGACCTGGCTGCTGGCGGAACTGCTGAGCACCTTTCCGCATCCCAAGCCGCCGCGGGCGGAGGACGCGCCCCCGGTTGCGGCTCGCGGCGGCGCGAAACACCGGGGCGCGGAGAGCGAACTTTGGCCCATCCTCTGCGGCCCGATCGAGGCCGGGGATCAAGCGCGGTTCCCGCGTTGGATCGCCGACCTTCTGCGGAGCGCCGCGGCTCTGGCGGCCGAGCGCCGGCCGTCGTCGCGCGCGGAGGGCCTGTTGTTCGTCCGCATCCGCAATGCGGGCGAGGCGTTGCTGGGCGGCGAGATGCTGGCCGATCCCTGGTTTCACCTGTTCTTTGTGCGCACGTTTGCCGCGCTCGCCGAGGAGAACCTCGACGGCTTTCACCTGCCGAATTGCGGCTCGGTGGGCGCGCGCGAGCTCTGCGCCCGCCTCGAGCAAATCCTGGGCGCTTATGAAGAGAGCGACCAGGATTCGCTGCGCCTAACCGTGCGCGCGGAAGCGGAGGCGGCCATGAAGCTGCCGGGCTTCGCGCGCACCTTCCGGGCGGCGGAATGGCGCCGCCAGGAGCAAATCGAGGCCTACCAGGAGAGCAAGGCCGATGTGTTCGACAAGTACCTCCACGGCGGCGCGCCCCCGGACGACGAGGATGAACTGCCCGGCGGCGAAGGAGACTCGCCGGACGACGGGTCTCCTCCGCCGTGGGAGCCTCCGGCGCCCGAGCTCCCGCCGGCGGCCGCGCGGCCCGAGCCCGAACCCGAGCGCGACTCTTTCGTGCCCGTCAAAGTCGTGTCGACCGACAATCCCCGTCGCCAGCGGCGCCCCTACAAGTCCAAGTAGCAATCACCTCAACTCCAGCCCATCACCCATGTTTTCACCGGAAGAAATCAAGAGAAGCATCGCCCAGGCGCCCGCGAAGAGGGACAATTGGGCCTTCGCCAACGACCCTGAATGGAACGAGTGGGTCGATCACGTCGGCGACGCGGAGGTGGAGCGCATCGTCAAGGCCGGCCACCATGTCCCCGCCGTCCGGCGTCTGCGCGCCGCCCTGGAGGCGTCGCAGAAGCAGTTGGTGCAGCGCGACCGCCCGCTCGAGATGCTGGTCGCCTCCGCCCTGGCGCGCGTGAACATCGTCTTCCTCGGCCCGCCCGGCACCGCGAAATCGCTGCTGGTGCGCACGTTCGCCCAGGCGCTCGGAGTGCGGAATACCGAGCGGCCCATTCGTGAGGAGGGCGCGGCGGTGAGGGAAACCCTGGCCCAGGCGGCGGCCGACCACGAGGGTAATCCCATCCCGGACAAGTCCGACCGGCGCCTGTTCGAGTACCTGCTCACGCGCTACACCACGCCGGAGGAGCTGTTCGGCGGCGCGAACATCAAGCTGCTCATGGAAGCCAACTCCCACTCGCGCCGGACGGTCGGCTTGCTGCCGCAGGCGGAGATCGCCTTCCTGGACGAAATCTTCAAGGGCAACAGCGCCATCCTCAACACGCTCCTCTCGATCACGAACGAGAAGATCTTCTTCAACATGGGCCAGGCGTTCAAGGTCCGCCTCGCCTTTGTCGTCGGCGCCTCCAACGAATCGCCGGACCAGCAGGAGCTCGGCGCGCTCTTCGACCGCTTCCCGATCCGCGTCTCGTGCCTGCCGGTGCCCGACGATGACATCGAGGAGGTGCTCGCGAAGGCGGAGGTCATCGACGCCGCGAAGCTGTATGCCGGCGACGAGAAGAAGGAGGAAAAGATTCCCGTCGCCTGCTTGAACGACATCCGGCTGCTCTCCAAGGTCCTCGTGAACAAGGCCTTCTGCGGCACCGACTCGGATTTCTTCAAGAACTTCTGCGTGCTGTTCAAGCAGTTGCGGCGCGAGTACAGCATCTCCGACCGCACCCCGGCGCAGCTCCTGCGCGTCTGCCGCGCGCTCGCGCTGCTGGAGACCGATCCCGACGAGCCGCTCACCTTCCAGATGCGGCACCTGCGGGCGTGGGGCTACATCGCCCCGCATTTCCAGGAGGCGGAAGTGCTCCAGCGCTTCGTGCAGGATCACATCACGCAGAAACAAGTGGAGGCGGCGAACCTGTTCCAATGAAAACCAGCGGCGTCATTGCCAATCCGCACGACGAGGATCTGGAAAGTATCTACCGGAATGCCGTGCGCGATTCCCGCTCGTTTCACCCCGCGCCGGAGAAGGCGCTGGTCGGCGACCTGGTCCTGCTGCTGGCGGCGCCGATCCTCTACTGGCAGGAGCGGCACGATCTGGCGAACTACGGCGGCGCGCTCGACGCCCTCGCCCAAGGCTCGCGCTGGCAGCAGTTGCGGAAGGAGCTGGCCACGCGCGTCCATCACGACAAGGGCGAGCGGCGCGCGGTCGCCGTCCGTTACCTCGCCGAGACCATGGCGCGCCGGCTCACCGAGTTCACCTCGCAGCATTTGGAGGACGCGCAGGACGAGCAGGACGAGAAGGACGAGAAGGGTGACTCCGAGGAGAATGATCCGGTCAAGATCGCCAGGCTCGAGCAGCTGGGCGTGAGCTATCTGCGGGAAAGCAAGGAGGAGCGCGACCGCTCGGAGCCGGTGGCCAACGACCACGCCCTGCTGATGTCCGCCTTCGCGCAGCGTGGTTACGCGTACCATTTCCTCACGTCGACGCTCTCGGTGGCGCTGATGGACCTCTGCCTGGCCACGCGCTGGGACGAGGAGGATTACGAAGCCCGCCGGCTCGAAATCGTCCACCTGGAGGGCGAAGTGGAGGATCGGTTGCGGGGCGATCTCAACGGGGCGCGCGGAGTGGACGTGAAAACGCGCGAAGAGCAGTTGCCGAAGGTGCTCTCCTCGGAGCTCGCGCCGTACTTTCACAGTCCCGCAGCGCGCGCGGTCACGGTCGACAAGATCGTCAATCGCAGTCCGCTGATCACCGAGCATCACCACCCGACCCGCCCGCTGAGCCGGCATCGCGTCCTCGTCACGCTGATCGCCGCGCCCGAACGCTCCGACGTTTACTTCCGTGGGATCGATGCGGAAACGCGCGCGCGGCAGGCGGTGTTTCACCTGCTGTTCGCGCTCGTGCAGAAGGTGCCGCGGGACCAGGTCATCGTCGATGTCGGCGTGTTCATCAAGGCGGAAGGCGGCTGGGCCGGGGCCTCCTTTGCGCTGGACGCCGTGCAACCGCGCGACGAGGCCTGGCGCAACATCCTGGTGCTGGACGACCTGCAACCGCTCTACTTCGCGCAGTTCAGCGGCCGGCACGGCCGCCGCCGGCAGGTGGAGCGTTTTTCCAGCGACCCCGGCGACTGGATCGCGCGCACCACGGCGCGGGTGCATTATCGCGGGGTGCTGCTCGCCGCCTTTGGCCGCGCGCACGAGCGGCGCAACTTCCTCCCCTCCACCGCGCTGGCGCTGCCGCGGATGGATGCGGAGACGCCGCTTGTGCTGCTCGGCACCTGCGAGGACGAAGCGCTGGATCTCCCGGCGGAACAGGCCGACGATCTGCGGCCGGCGGAACAGCGGGCGGCCCGCCGCGCCGCCCAGCATCGCCAGGCCTCGACGTGGAACGGCAAGACCTTCCCCAACCTCCTCTCCGCACACATGGCGCCCCTGCCGCTGCCGCGCACCACCCTCCCGCAGCTTTCCGACCAATTCCTCGCGATGGTCATCGGCCCGCGCCGCGAGCGCGCGGCGGTTCGCACCTTTTAACCCCACCTACCCGTGCCGTACATCCAGTTCAACGCGCTCGGCGACTTGTTCGCCTTCCTCGTGGCGTGCCACACGCGCCAGGAGGCGCTCGGGCGCACCCGCAAGCGGGAAAAATACAGCCGCATTCACCTCGGCGAAAGCAACACCTACCGCATCGGGTTTGCCCGCGGCGACCAGAGCATGGAGGACGGCAAGGACGGGCCGTTCCTATACGGCGGCACGATCTTCCCGCGCGAAGAGCCCCCCGGCGAAGAGATCGAGCTCAACGATCTGCTCCGGCGCCTGCCACTGCTCGAGCGGCCCGCCCCGCCCCGCACCCATGCGCTGGTGCTCGCCGTCTCGCGGCAACAGTGCAAGGCCGCGCGGCCGATGAAGCTGCTGCACGAAGCGTGGCGCGCGGTGCCGAAGCAGGATGGCGCGGAGAGCCGCTTCTCGGTGCGGCAAAACCTGGACCAGGAATCGTGGGCGGCCGTCGAGATCCGGGAGGTTTCGTCGCAATTCGACTTCAAGTGCCTCCAGCCGTTCCGCGACCAGGGACTCCTCGTCTTCCAGCAGGCGTGGAACGAGCCTTCCTGCTTCCTCTACGTCGAGTGGGGCTTCGCCTATCCGAAGCCCGCGGAGTTCGCCGCGCTCTACGACGACCGCGCGAAAGTCCGCAACGCCGAGGGCAAGCTCGAGCCGGTGCCGCAGCTCCTGCTGGTCAGCGCGGGCAAGCGCGCGGGCACTCTCCGCACGGCCGGCAACGCGGCGCTCTACCATGCCCGCTGGCTGCGCGTCTCCCTCCCCTCCCATTCGCTGGCGGAAGACCTCTACGACCTCACGCTGCCGGCAAAAGTGGAGTTCGCGCAAGTCGAGGCCGCGCAGCTCGAGGAGAAGACGCGGCTGAAGGAGGAGCTCAAGGCCGGCGACCAGCGCCACACGATCGGCGCCATCGACGATATCGAGCGCCGCATCGCGCGCTGCGGCAGCGAGCTCGAGGATCTGCTCACGCGCAAGTCACGCCTGACGGCGCGCCGGCACAATTCCTGGCTGCCCGCCTACACCTTCGACCAGCACGAGGGCGAGCCGCTCCCGGCCAAGCTGCGCCTCTTCCTGCGGCGTCCGCTCGGCGAGCTCGCGCAATTTCGCTACCTCGTCATCCGCGTCCCCACCGGCCGCCGCCATTGCATCGTGGGCGATGTCGCCATCGCGTGGGGCGCCGCCCTGGCGGTGCCGAGCGACGCCACCTGGCTGTGCGATGCCCGCTGGCGCGAGTGGACCCTGCCGCTGTTCATCCGCTCCGACTGTGCGCTCTCCGTCGACATCGACGAGGGGAACATGGCCGCGAAAGTCCGCGATCTGCTGCTCGATTACGACGAGCTCGACCTCAGCAGTGCCGATACCGTCATCCTCACCGGGCCGGGCGAGAAACTCCCGGGGCTCTCGTTTTGCCCGCTCACGCCGGTGCAAACGCTCGATGAGGCCATCGGCTTCTTCAACGAAGCGATCGACTGCCGCCGGCTGGCGACCGAGTCCTTCGAGCGCGCCGGCCTGGACCTGATCGGCGAGCAGGACGGCGTGATTACCGAGCAGGTGCGCGAGCTCGATGCCTCGCTCCAGGAGCGCGCGGAGCAGCTCCTCCGGGAGCTGGAGGAAGGCTGGACCGCCACGCGCGAGCTGGCCATGGGGACGCTGCTGCGGCTGCGGGTCACCGAGGCGGCGATGGAGATTGGGGAACAAGCCTGCCTCGACTCCGCCGCCGGCTGGGCGGAGTTCGTCAACCACGTCCTAGAGCTCGACCGGCGGGTCTCGGCGGTGAAGCTCGAAGCGGCCGCGCGGTGGTTCGCGGACGAGAAGAGCCGCGACGCCCGGCTCGAGGAGAAAAGCCGCGCGCAGCAGGACTTCAAGGAGCTGCTGGCGAAATCCAAGGCGCTGCACGAGGCCGCGCACTCGCGGCTGAAACAGGAGCGAGCCGAGATCGAGGCCGGGCTGAAGGCGCTCGATGCCGCGCGGCAGGCCGTCGTAGCCGAGGGCGAAGGCGTGTCGCTCAGGGCGAAAGAGCTCGAGGTGCAAAACCAGCGCACCCAGTTGGAGCTCACCCGCTCCCAGGCCGCGCTCAAGAAACTCGAGGAGGAGATCGAGCAGGCCGCGCGGCTGAAGTTGCAACTCGAGCAGACGAAGGCGGAGGCGGAGCGGAAGACCCAGGAGCTCGAACAGCGTCGCCTCGCCCTCGAGCAGCAGCGAAAGGAGATCGAAACGCGCCGGGCGGAAATCACGAGCCGCGAGCAGGCGCTGGCGCAACTGCGGAGCCGGAAGCAGCAACAGGAAGAGGACGTCCAGACCGCGCTCCAGCCGCTCCGCCAGCATGCCGGGGACGCCCTCTCCTTCGTCCGCACGCACCTCGAGGCGCGGAACAAGCGGGGCCACGCCGAGCTCGGCCGCGCCCAGGCCGCGCTGAAGAAACTCGACCAGGAGCTCGAGCAAGCCGCCCGGCTGCGGCAGCAGCTCGACCAGACGAAAACGGAGACGGAGCGCAAGACGAAGGACCTCGAACAGCGCCGCGGCGCGATGGAGCAGCAGCGGACTGAGGTGGCACGCCTCGAAAAGGACCTGGCGCAACTGCGGAGCCGGACCCTGCACCAGGAACAGGATCTCCAGGCCGCGCTCGAGCCGCTCCGCGAGCGCGCCGGGGACGCCCTGACGTTCGTCCGCACCCAGTTGGCGCCCCCGAAGCCGACGCTTGCCGGCCGGGTCGGCCGGTGGTTCGGCGGCGGCAAAAACTCCCGCCCATGAACGACGAACTTCCCAACCTGGAAGAAGAGGATTGGCTTCGGGCCTTGCGCCAGGGGGCGGCGGCGCGCGCGGCCGCGGTCAAAACCCTGGCCCGGGAGGTCGAGGCCGGCTTGCGGCCGCTGTTCGACGAACAACCGCGGCAAGCCGCGGCGGTGCACGGGCTCCTCGAGGAATTCGAGCGCGCGGGCTCGCCCGCCCAGGGCCTTGGCGAATACTGCCGGCAGCAGGCCGCCGCGCGGAAAGTCATCGAGGAGTCCGCGTTCGGCTGGGTTCGTCCGGAGGATTTGGGTGTCGCGGCTGTGCGCGCGTGGGAACAAGCGGCGCGAGCGTTGAAGCCGGCGGCCCGCACCGAGTTTGGCAAGCGGTGGTCCGCCGCCCAGACGCCGCTGCGCCCTTCGCCCGGCGTCGTGAGCGAAGCCGCCTTCGCGGGGGCGCCGATGACGGGGCGCCTTTTCGGCGGCGACTTCGACTCCACGGCGACGGAGGCGCTGCGCAAATTGCAGGCGGCGTTTGGCGAATTCCTCGCGCTGCCCAAACGCTGCGCCTGGCAGAAAGAATATTGGCTCCCCAAGCCGAAAGTCGATCCGCCGGCGGCGGCGGGGCCCGGTCTTTTCGCGCGCCTATGGGCCTGGCTGCGGCGCCTGTTCGGCCTGCGGGTCGAGCCGCCGTACGAAGGCCCGCGCTTCGTCCAGCAAGGCGTCACGCTCCCCGTGCTGCCGCGCCCGGTGCCGATGCAGTACACGGTCTGGAACGGCCACCAGAAGCGTCGGGCCGAGGCGGCGGAGCTCGATGCCGACGTGGCGATGTGGACGCGGGAATTCGACCAATGCGAAGAGGCCCTGGTCCGCTCTCGCGAGCGCCGGCGCAAGGCCGACGAGCCGATCGTCCGCGCGGTTTCCGCCGAAGCCGTGACCAAGACGGTGGACCAGACCGGCGTCCTCGGCGCGAGAATCGCCGCGTGGCGCGAGAAAGCCCGCCCCCACCTTGCCAAATCATGAAGACGCCTGCACAACCTGCACAGTTACGGGGCGGGGTCCCGGCCCTGACCTTTCTCCTCGGGCTGGCCTTGCCCGCGGCCCTGCGGCTGATGGGCGGCGCCTTCCCGGAATTCTACGACCGGTACGTGCTCCTCTTCCTCCACGAGTACGTGCTCGGCTGGCTGCCGCTGGTCGCCATCGCCGCCGTCCTCTTCGGATTCTTCCAGGCGGAAAGCCTGGGCCACTACCCCAAGGCGATGTTCGCGCTCGGCACGGCGGTGGCGTTCCCGCTGGTCAATGACTGGTGGTATTTTGCGCCGCTCTCTTACGTCGCGCTGGCCGCCGTCGGCGTGTGGCAGATTCGCGTGCATCTCTGGTCCCGCCACCGCGCGGCCGGGCTGATCGCGGGCTCGCTGATCGCGGTGATGCTGGGACGCGCCGCCCTGGAGCAGAGCCGCGTGCCGGGGCTCGACCCGCGGTTCGGCGTCGGCATCCCGGTGCGCTGGGAGCAGTGGCTGCGGGCGGCCCTGGTCATTGGGCCGTTCGCGCTGTTGGTGCTCTGGGTCATCCGCTGCTTTCGCCTCGGCGGCCGGACGAGCCGCGCCCCGCTGGCGGCGCTGCTGGATCTCGATCCGCGTTGCCAGACGTATTTCCGGCTCACCGCCCTGGTCACCCGCCGGGCGTTCGATCCCGGCGCCGGGGGTGACGCCAGTGCGCGCCTCCCCTCCAGCGTGCGACCGCGGAAGGGGGGCGACCCGACCAAGCCGGCCACGTCGTTTCCGAACGACTATCCCACGTTCTGGGACCGGTCCTGCGCGCGGCAAGTGCTGGGGCTGATCCACTTTAAGTGGGTGGGGCTGCTGCGCTACCTGCGCCCGCCGGCGCGCGAGCCGGGGCACCCGTCCGTCTTCGTGCGGGCGCTGCTGCGCGAAGGGGCGCAGCACGAGGCCAATGCCGCGCGCCGGGTCTTGTTCGGCCAAAAGACGGGAATCTTGTTCGACTATCTCGCCGCGCTCCCGCGCGAGGAGGAGCGCCGGACGCAGGACCTGGCGGACCACCATTTCGCGCGGCACGTCCTTTTCCGTGAGGCGCTGATTGACGCCGAGCATCTGCTCCTGGTCAAGGTTCCCGTAGTGGACCCTGAGAAGCTTGAGCAGCCCGAGAAGCCCGAGAAGCCCGAGAAGCCCGAGAAGCGGAAGGGAGAGGAGGGCTCCAGGAAGTGGAAGGTGGAGGCGGAGAAAGCGCGCGCGCGGCTCTACCGTCGAGGCGACTCCCCGGCTCCCGCCGGGGCCGTGGAACCCGCCTCGCTCGCGGCGCATTTGCACGAGGCGAGCCGGGCCACGCTCGCGCTCTGGCTCGATGTGCTCGACTGGCTCTTCTTCGAGCGCGGCGACCAGATGGTGCTGACGGAGACGTCCGCGCTGTCGGCGGTCGACCTCGCGCGGTTGACCTGCAACCTCCTTTCGCTCCGCCTGGCCGCGCGCGCCCGCGCCGCGGCCGCCGATTCGCCTGACGCCGCGGCCGCCGATCTCGCGCTCTGGCTCTTCGTCGGCGCGCAGACCGATGCCAGGTCCGCCGCCCAAGCCGTCGAGTTCGCCGCCCAAGCCGCGCAGTATCTGACCGACTTGAAAAAGTATTTCGCCGCCATGGTGACGGTTCGTGCCATGCCGCCCGCCCGGCGGACGGAAGTCGTGCTCGCCGGCGCAGGCTACGCCCTCTGCTGCCTGGCGCTCGGCAAGGTGAAGGACGCGCCGCTGTGGTTTGTGAAGGATCACGGCGACCTCACGGCGGGCGCCCCGGAGATCGCCTGGCTCGACCGCGTTGGCGCCTTCGCGAAGGCCGGCGATGCGCTCGGCGCCTTCCACGCCGATCCGATCCGCGCCGAGGAACAATGCCGGGGGACGGTCGGCGCGCTGGAGTCCGTCGACCGCACCGCGCTCCCGGAAGAGTGGGCTCCCGCCGACAACCCGGCGGGGCTGCGTTTCCTGCACTTCGTCCTCCACCTGCAACGCGCGAACTCCCGCGCCGCGCAACCCAAGTCATGAACTATCTCCAGCGTCTCATCGAAAACGCGCAGCGGGTCCTGGTGAATCCGCAAGAGGTGAAAGAATTCTCGCCCGAGGGGCTGCGGGAACCGGCGCGGGCGCCGATCCGCGCCGGCGTCATGCTCGCCTGCGCCATGGTCGGTCTCACGGCCATGGCGGCGGCGTTTGGGCTCGGGAACCCCATCGGCCGCATCTACGACTCGCGCGTGGGCACGCAGTACCAGGGCAAACCGCTGACCAGCCTGGCCGCGGGCGAGGCCTCGTCGCGGGTCTGGATCGGCAGCGAGGGCGGCGGCATTCGCGTCTACGCGCCGGAGTACCACTTTTTCCTCCCGGAAATCACCCGCCAGTCGTCCGGCGACCGGCTGCTCGGGGACCACATCCTGAGCCTCGACTTCCGCGGAAAGCTCGCCGCGGTTTCCGCGACCACCCCGGCCCCGGACCAAACGGCGCCGTCCGTTCCCCGCATCCCGCTCCCCGGCGGCGCGCAACTGGCCGCCCTCGACGGTGCCGAGTACGCGTTCTGGCCGGAGCCGGTCGTCGATCTTTCGAGCTTTCCCGGCTTGAGCGACCAGACCGCCTCGGCGCTTGCGGAATCGTCGGACCACCGGCTGCTCTTCATCGGCACGCGCACGGCGGGCGTCGGCATCTACGACACCGTGAAGCATTCATGGATCGGCACCATCCAGTCACCCGAACTCCCCTCGAAGCCACCCCAACTCCCCTCCAATCACATCACCGACCTGGCGCTGCTCCAGGCCACGGGGGAAGTGCCGGTGCTGTGGATCGGCACGGACCACGGCCTGTGCGTGGGCCGCCTCGCAAGCCGTGGCGCCTTCACGCCCGTGCGGACGTTCGTGCTGGCCGACGGCCTCGCCGGCGAAGACATCCAACGGTTGAAAGCCCACGAAGGCGCGCTCTGGTATCGCACGGCCGGGCAAGGCTTCGGCCGCGTGATGCTCGACCCGACCGGCGTGCCGCGCTCCGAGGCGCCCCCGGAGATCGGGCCTAGCCATGAGCTGCTCATCAGCGAGCGCAAACTCGAGGGAATCTCCGACGGGGGACTGCGTCTCGCCGCCAGCAGCCCCGCGGGCCCGACCACCTGGTTTCTCGCCGTCGACGGCCAGCGCCGCCTGCTCGGGCGGTACCGCGAGCAACCCCATGACACGCAGGGTTTCGCCCTGCCGCCGGAGTTTCCCTTCGACAAATTCACCTGCATCGCGACCGAGGCGGAGACCGGCCAGGCCGTGATCGTCGGCACGGACAATGGCGCCTGGCAGTACCACGAGCAACTCAAGGACGGCAGCTCCGGCAAGATCACGTTCAACGAGCTTTCGGAGATCAAGGGGGGGTGGATCGGTCCGGACCGGGTGCGAGTCGACGAGGTGGCCCTGGGCGGCGGCCTCGCGGTGGCCAAGACGAAAACCGGGGCGGAGCCGTATGCCCTCCAGCGCACGCCCCTGGAAGGCGCGGGCCCGGACTCGTGGAAGCCGCTGGTCGGCGCCGCGCGTTTTCCAGGTCTCGCCTCCGTGCGCGAAGTGACCGCCGCGGCGCAGTCCGGAAAGCGGGTCCTTTTCGGCACGGCCGGCAAGGGGATCGGCGCCTGGGATCGCGCCGCGCTCGAAGTGCGCCGGGAATACCACACCGGCGCGGCGGAGGCCGACCGAAAGCTGCGCAACGACACGGTCCTCGATCTCGCCGCCACTCCCTCGGAAATCTACCAGGTGACCGGCGACAAGGCGCTGGATGTCGTCGGCAACGGCCCACTCCGCTCGCTCGTTCCGCCGAGCTCCGCGCCTTTTGCGCCGGAGCAACTGAACGCCGTCGCCGCGGATGGCGTGCGCCTGGCCGCCGCGGGGGCTGGCCACCTCGGCGTGTACGGCGGCGGACGGAAGGACAAAGAGATGTTTGTGTGGACGGAGACCGCTCCCCTCCCGGGCCTGGCGCGGCTCCACTTGGCGCCCCAGGCGCTCTGGGGTCTCACCGAGGGCGGGGAGTTGCATTTCCTGAAGGATCTCGGGGAGAACGACTTCGTCCCGGCCTGGAAATCGCAGCTTACCGGCGTGGTCGATCTCGCCGTCACGCGGAAGACGCTCGCCGCCCTCGCCCGCGCCGCCGGCGGCGTGCCCGCCCTGGTGCTCCTCGACAGCGCCGCCGACCCAGCCAAGGCTCCGCAGACGATCC
>DASYIS010000450.1:0-5051 GCA_035997375.1 Chthoniobacteraceae bacterium | reverse complement strand
CCGCCTCTACACATGTTTTTGGAGCGCTTCGCGCAGCTCCGCGCCTCACCCAGCACGCGCTCATATCTGGGCGCATCGACACCGCAGGCGTTGTCAAGAGAGGTACTAATAGAGCCTCGCATATTTCAGGATTTCCCAAGCGCTGATCGTTTGATGGTATTCCTCCCATTCGGCGCGCTTGTAGGTGATGAATTCCTGCTTCAGCGCGGCGCCGAGCACCTGTTCCGTGAACGGATCTTCCTCAAAGGCATCCACCGCCTCGGCGAGGGTCTTGGGCAAAGGCTGCACGCCGCGCTCGATGAGTTGCGCATCGGTGAACTCGTAGAGATTCTCGGTCTGCGGAGCGCCGGGATCGAGACCTTGGCGGATGCCTTCCAAGCCGGCTGCGAGCACCAGCGCGCCGGCCAGGTAGGGATTGCAGGCGGAATCCGCGTTGCGCGATTCACACCGCCCGCCGGCCATCGGCACGCGAACCGAGTTGGTGCGATTGTTCGTGCCAAAAGAATTGAACACCGGCGCCCAGGAGTAATAACCCATCGCGCCACGCCGGATCAGCCGCTTGTAGGAGTTGACCGTCGGCGCGAAAGCCGCGCAGAGCGCGCGCCCGTGACGGAGAATGCCGGCGATGAAGGAGTAGCCCAGGTTGGTTAAGCCAAGCCCGTACTTGTCTTCCTCGCCCGGCCCGGCCTTGAAGAGATTCGCGCCGTTCTCGGTACTGGCGAGCGACATGTTGAAGTGCGCGCCGTTGCCCGTCTTATCGGCAAACGGTTTCGGCATGAAGGTGGCCAGCAAGCCTTCATCCGCCGCGATCTTCTTCGCGAGATAGCGGAAAAAGATATAGCGATCCGCCATCGTCATGCCGTCGGCGAATTTGAAATCGAACTCGAACTGCGAGTTCCCGTCCTCGTGATCCAATGAATACAGGTCCCAGCCCAAGTCGTTGATCGTCGTCGCGATCTTATCGACCAGGCCGAAAACATCGAGGAAGCGCTTCACGTCGTAGCAGCTCTTCATCAAGTCGTCGTCGGCGTTCGGCACCACGAGCTTCGTCCCGTCGAGCTTGAGAAAGTAGACCTCGCACTCGATCCCGAGATTGAAAGTATAGCCGAGCGCCCGCGCCTCTTCGAGCACCTTGCCGAAGACCACCCGCGTGCTGACCTCATACGGTTCGCCATGGAAAGTCAGGTCGGCCGGGTACCACATCACCTCCGGTTGCCATGGAAGCTGCACGCCGCGCGTCAGGTCCGGCAGGCTCGCCACTTCGTCGTCGTTCGGCGACTGGCCGACGCCGTCCAGCGCATAGCCGGTGTAAAGCTCCGAGCCGTTGGCGAAGTCTTCGAAATGCGCGATCGGCACGATCTTGCCCTTGGGCACGCCGTGCAGATCGACATAGGCACCGAGGCAGTACTTGATGCCTTTGTCGATCAGATCCTGCTTCAGCACGCCGAGGTCGCCCGCGGAGGTGGAGTGGACGCTTTGGCTCATGCCGACATGGATAGGCCGCGCGGGCGCCGGCGGATATAGGTCGGCAGACCTATGCATCGTGGCGTAGTCCGACCAGCGCGGCGGCGTAGCGGTTTTCCGTCCCGAGCTTCGCCAGGACGCGCTCCACGTGCCGCTTTACGGTATGCACGCTGATGCCGAGGATGATCCCGATCTCCGCATTCGCCTTCCCCTGCCCCAGCCACTCCAGCACCTCGCGCTCGCGCGGCGTTAGGCTCTCCTCGGGCGACGGAGCCCCGGCTTCCTCGAGCGTAATGAGAAAGCCGCGGCCCTGCGGATGCCGCGCGAATTTCAGCCGCAGCACCGCCTGCCCGCGCCGCAGCGGCGGCAACTCCGCGGGATCGCCGATCCGGCGCAGGCGTGCCACGTGGCCGGCGATCGAGGCCGGCAGCTCCTGCTCCAGCCGGCAGCCGATGAACCGCGCCAGCAGGTCGCGCGTACGGGTGCTCCAGTACTTCACCGCACCGTCGCCAGCGAGGAAGATATAGCCGCGCTGCAAGGTCTCCTCGAGGCCGCTCGCCTCCGGCCGGCTGAGGTCTTGCAGCGCCACGTCGACCCCGGTGGCGCCGACGCATTCACCCCGGAAAAAAATGGGCGCGACCTGGCTGGTGATGAACTCCTGTCGCCCTCCGAAAGAGAACTCGTACGGGTCCATCACCGTCTCAGCGCGCCGCTGCATCGGGACGAGATACCAGTCGCCAAAGCCCGGCACATCGTACCCGAGGTTCGGCTCCACATGGATCCCGCCGGCGCGATTCCAGAGCGGAATGAAGCGCCCGGTGCGATCGTGCCCCGGCGCGTTGGCGAAGTCGCGGTCGCGGCCGTCGAGTGCATTCGGCTCCCACACCGTCCAGACGCCGAGGTACTGCGGGTTTTGCGCCAGCGTCTCGCGCAGGATGGAGTCGAACAGGCGACGGTCATTGATGCCGAGCTCCCGCATGGTGGCGAAGGTCTCGGACAAAGCGCGCGCGGTGCTGATGATGGTGGTGCTGTTCATCGGCGGAGCCGTCGGGGACGGCAGCGGCGGCATTAGCAGGCGGAGTGCCAAGACGGTTTTACAGGGGAAGCGCCCGCCGTTTCGCCAGGGCAGAGCGCGGCGACTGCATCAATGCACCCACCGTGCGTACAAATCGGCAAGCGGGGGCGGGCCGGCAGGAATGCTCAGCGATGACGCGGGGCAGGCTTCCCCGAACGCGGCGGAAGAGTTAGTGCTCCCTCGATGACCCAGAGCCACGAAATCCTCGCCGGGCAGCCGGTCGCGAATGCGGTGCTCGTCCTTTCCCTCGTCGCGGCGAGCGGGCTGTCGCTCGCCTCTCTCAAGGTGCGCGGGCTAGGCCTGGGCGTCGCGGGCGTGCTGTTTTCCGGGATCGCGTTCGCGCATTTCGGCTATGGCATCCCGCACGAAATCCTGGAGTTCGTCCGCGAATTCGGGCTGATCCTGTTCGTCTTCACGATCGGCTTGCAACTCGGGCCCGGGTTCTTCGCGTCGCTCCGCCAGGACGGGCTCCGGCTCAATGCGCTCGCGCTGGCGGTGGTCCTTGCCGGAGCGGTGCTCACGGTGGCCGTGGCGCGGTTCGGGGTCGCCGGCTTTCCGGCGGCGTTCGGGCTCTTTTCCGGCGCGAGCACCAATACGCCGGCGCTCGGCGCCGTGCAGCAAACGCTGGCGATCATGGGGAAAAGCACTCCCGAGTCCTCGGCGCTCCCCGCGCTCGCGTATGCCGTCAGCTATCCGGGCGGCGTCGTCGGCATCATCGTCGTGCTCCTGCTGCTGCGCGCCATTTTCCGCATCTCGCCGGAACACGAGGCGGAGCAACTACGGGCGGCGGGGAGCGAGCCGCTGGAGCGCGCCAGTCTGCTCGTGGAAAATCCGAATCTCGACGGGCTGCCGATCGCCGAGATTCCCGCGTTGCGCGAAACCAACGTGGTCATCTCGCGCATCCTGCCCGCCCGGTCGACCCGCGTCCTGCGCGCCGCGGACGACACGGTGCTGCACGCGGGTGACTGCCTGCTCGTCGTCGGGACGGCGACGAATCTGCGGCGCTTCGAATATGTGATCGGGTGCCGGATCGAGGCCGACCTGATGAACACGACGGGCGCGCTGGGTTTCCGCGAAATCGTCGTGACCCAGCCCGGCGTCATCGGGCAATCGGTCGGCGAAGTCGGCCACCGGTTGCACGATTCGGCGACGATCACGCGGATTCGCCGCAGCGACCTCGAGATGACCGCGCGGGCGGACGCCCGGCTTCAGTTCGGCGATCGCCTGCAGCTCGTCGGCGAGCCGGAGGGCCTGGAGCGCGCGACGGTGTTGCTCGGCAATTCCCAACGCGCCCTCCAGGTGACCAACTTCATCCCGATCTTTGTCGGCATCGCCCTCGGCGTCCTCGCGGGAGCTTTGCCGTTTCAGATTCCCGGGGTGCCCCTTCCCGTCCGGCTCGGCCTCGCCGGCGGGCCGCTGCTGCTCGCGATCTTTCTCAGCCGTCTCGGCCGCCTCGGGCCGCTGCTTCTGCAAATGCCGCCGAGCGCGAATCTCGCGCTGCGCGAGCTCGGGATCACGCTGTTCCTCGCCTGCGTGGGATTGAAGGCCGGGCCGCTCTTTGTCGAGACGGTGCTCAGCGCGCGCGGCGCGGTTTGGTTCATCGCGGGCCTCGCCGTCACGGTGCTGCCGCTGCTCGCCGTCGGTCTGTTTGCACGCGGAGTGATGAAGCTGAACTACCTGACCGTCTGCGGCCTGCTCGCCGGCAGCATGACGGACCCGCCCGCGCTCGCCTTCGCCTGTGCCGTTGGGAAATCCGACGCGCCGTCGACCGGTTACGCCGCCGTCTATCCGCTCGCGATGTTTGCCCGCATCCTGGTCGCCCAAGTGTTGGTCTTGATGTTCGGCTAAAGAACAACACGCCGCGCACGCATGCAGCGGATCGCGGAACAGCTTTGTCTTCCCACCGCTTTCCCGTATGACGGTGGCATGCCCCCTTCCTCCCTGAACGGCACGAGATCGATCGAATCCCCCGAGCACCTCGAACAGATGCTCAGCGAGCCAACCGACGCGGTCGTGGAAATGATGCGCCGGCTCGAGGGCGACATCGTCCTGCTCGGGGTCGGCGGGAAGATCGGGCCTTCGCTCGCGCGGATGGCGAAACGAGCGACCGACCTCGCCGGCGTGGCGCGCCGGGTCATCGGGGTGTCACGGTTTTCCGCGTCGAAGGAAGAGGCGAATTTGAACGCGGACGGAATCGAGACCGTGCGGTGCGATTTGCTCGACGACGCGCAGGTCGCCCGGCTGCCGGACACGCCGAACGTGATCTATCTGGCGGGATTCAAGTTCGGGGCGAGCACCCGACCCTCGGCGACCTGGGCGATGAATACGTGGCTGCCCGGCGTGGTCTGCGCCCGGTATCGCATGAGCCGCATGGTAGCGTATTCCACCGGCAATGTCTATGGCCTTACCAGAGTGGCCGGCGGCGGGTCGTGCGAAACCGATGCCGTGAACCCCATCGGCGAGTATGCGATGAGCTGCCTCGGGCGGGAGCGAATCTTCGAGTACTTCAGCG
>DASYIS010000449.1:0-2546 GCA_035997375.1 Chthoniobacteraceae bacterium | reverse complement strand
GATGTCGGCCACGCGACCTCCACGGTGGTGGCGGGGGTGAAACGCGAGATGGTCCTGGTCCGCTCGATCGATTTCGGCGGCAAGGCGCTGCTGGAAGCGCTCGCCGGCCTCTCGGGGGAAGGGCCGTCCTCCGTCTTCGAGGCGCTGGAAATGGAAGACGAGGTGATGGTGGAATACACCCGCGTCGCGCTCAACAGCCTGACCCGCGAGATCGGCTCCTCCATCGGTTTTTTTGAGGCGCGGCATGAGGAAACGATCGCGCACGTTTACGTCACCGGCGGGCCGGCGAAATCGAAGACCTTCCTCAAGCTGATGCGCGAAGAGCTCGGCATCCCGTGCGAGCCGTGGTGCGCGCTCGACGCCTGCGAAAATTCACTCCCGTCCAACCGCCGCCAGGATTTCGAGCGCGAAAGCCTCGACCTGAACGTGGCCTGCGGCGCGGCCGCCGAAGCCTTTAAAATCGCCTAATTCTCATGGCCCTCCATCTAAATTTATTTCACGAGATCGAGAAGCAGAAGGCGCTGAAACGGCGCGATCCGCTCAAGCTCTCCATGTATGGCATCGGCCTCGTCGCCGCCGGCCTCGCGGGCTACTATGCCTTGCAGCTCGCGTCGGCCGCCGCCACCGCGAGCGAGCTCTCGCGGGTGGAGGCGGAGTATAACAAGCTGAAGCCGCAGGCCGAGAAGGCGGTGAAGCGGAAGGAGGAACTGGCGGGCGAGATCAAGACGAGTGAGACCTTCGTCAAGCGCATCGAGGGCCGCTTCTACTGGGCCGGCGTGCTGCAACATCTCACCGAGGTGGTGCCGGGCGAAGTGCAGATCACGAAGCTGAACGGCGAGATTGCGAGCGACGCCGCGCGCCACGGCACGCTGACGATGGAAGGGATCTCCGCCGGCGCCGAGCCGCGCAAGGTGGCCGAGGACTTGCGCCGCAACCTGATCGATAAATTTTCACCGCAATACAAGCACGTGGCCGCCACCTTTGCCCTGCTGGATGACGGCAAGGAGGGCGTGCGGACGAGCGGCCAGGTCATGCCGACGGCCGTGTTCACGATCAAACTCACGCTGCAGTTACTCGAAGACGAAGCGCCGCCACCGCCGCCCAAGGCCGGCAAGAAAGCCGCGGCCGGCAAAGAATCCATGCTATGAAACTCGGAAAAGACGAAATCCAGAAAATATGCCTCGGTGGGCTGATGCTCATCGGCCTCCTCTACTGCTACTTTGCGATGCTCCTCGGGCCGCTCGGGACCGGCAAGGCGGCGAACGAAAAGAAGACGGAGGAGTTCCGCGCCAAGATCACGGCGGCCAAGAAAGAGCTGAAACAAAAGCAGGACATGGAGGCCTCCGCGCCGCAGCACGCCTTGGTGTTGAAGCAAATCAACGCGCTCATTCCCGACGGCTCGCCCGTGGCTTGGTTCCCGGTGCGGGTGACGGAGCTCTTCAAGCAATACGGCCTGGATCGCACGACGACCCGGGTCACCCAGGAAGCCCCCGAAAAGGAACTGGCCGGCTACAAGCGGCTCACCTGGGGCGTCGAGATCACCAAGGCGGACTTCGCGCCGATGGCCGAAGCCGTCGCGAGTTTCGAGAACAACGAGCTGCTGGCCGAGATCTCCGCCGTGCAGATTGAAACGACGCTCGACTCCATCGGCACCCAACGCGTCCTGCTCACGGTTAACAATATCGTCAAACAATGATTACCCGGCCTCTCTATCTAACCCTCAGCCTCGGTGCGATGCTGACTTCCGCGGCCCTGGCCGGCGACAATGCCGCCGAGGTGAAGACCGCGGGCTATCACCTGAAAAATCAGTCGACCTTCGAGGTGGCGCCGGGCGCGCGGGCGCCGTTCTGGCCGATCGGCTGGCGGCCGACGAACGCTCCCACGACGCAAAACGAGGCGCCCGCCCCGGTCGTCGTGATTACGCCCGAGCAGTTTGCAGTCACCAGCATCTCTGTCGGCAGCTATTCCTTCGCGCTCATTGACGGCCGGACCTACGGCGTAGGCGACTACCTCCGCGCCGCGCGCCCCGTCAAGCCGGCCGCCGGCGCGCCGGCCGCCGCCGCCTCCACGGGTCCGGCCCTGCCGCCCGGCGTGCGGGTCCGGGTCATCCGCATCCTCGATGGCCAGGTCATCTTGCAGGCCGGGACGCAGGCGATCGCGGTCCCGCTGCGCCGCGCCACGCTCTCCGAGAAGAAGCCGGGGGATGAGGACTTGCTGTCGCTAAGCGACCGGTAACGGAACTCCTAATCCTGCTCCTGCTCCTGCTCTTGATCTTCACGAGCAGCAGGCACGAGCAGGAGCAGGAGCAGGAGCAGGATTAAAGAATCACAGGGAAATCCTTCCCTTGCACGCGGGCGTTGGTTAAACAGGCGGTATGGGCACCCCCTTCCTCATCGGTCTTCTCGTCGTCATCGCGATTATCGCGATCGTCCTTTTCAACTTCATCGGCACCTGGATTCGCGCCATGGTTTCCGGCGCGCCGGTCTCGATGGGCACGCTGATCGCGATGAAAATCCGCGGCGTTCCGGTCACGCAAATCGTCGACG
>DASYIS010000448.1:0-15932 GCA_035997375.1 Chthoniobacteraceae bacterium | reverse complement strand
CGGGGTGCCGATCTGCGCCGGCATGGGGAGGCTCGCGGGGTTCTGGTAGCCGGCGAGGATGAGGGCGCGCTCGACCCGGCCGCCGACGGTGACGCTGCCGATGGCGAGGGGATTTCCCCCCGCGGAGGGAAAGCCGCCCGGCGCGGAGATGACCACCGGGGTGAGGTCGCCGGACGCGCCGACGGTGCCGACGATGCTCCCTTTGACGCTGAGCGTCGTGATGGCGCCACCCGAAAAGATGCCGCCGCTCCCGACGAGCGCGCCGCTGCTGTTGTCCACCCCCGCGAAGATGGAGCCGCCGATGGTGATGCTCGACATGGTGCGCGCCGAGAGGAAGCCGGAGAAGTTGAGCGCGGCCGAGCCGGCGATGCCGGCGCCGGCGAGGTCGTGCGCGATCCGCACCGGGCCGAGGGCGCCGACCGCGCTGATCCCGCCGCTGGAGCCGCCCGCGCCGCCGAGGATCGAGCCGCCGACGGTGACGCTTTTGATCGCGCTGTTGCTCGTGATGACGCCGGACTCGCCGCCCGCGCCGCCGACCAGATCGCCGCCAATCCGAACGGGACCGATGAAGGAGTCGCTGTCACTCCCGGTCGCGAGGATGCGGGCGGAAGCGGTGTCCGCGCCACCGATCACCGAGCCGCCCACTGTGACGCCGGCCAGCTTCCCGCCGCTCGCGATCGCGACGGTGAGCTCGATGGAGGCGGAGCCATTGGCGCCGCCGAAGATGGAGCCGCCCACATGCACGGGGCCCAGCCCGCTCACGGCTCCGATCGCGGCGTTGCCGTCGGCCATCGCCCCGTCATTCCCGAGAATGTCGTTGTGGACGCTGACCCCGGCCAGCGCGCCGCGGGTGGTGATGCGAGCCGAGGAATTCCCGGGGCCGCCGACGATGCTGCCGCCGATCTTCACCAGCCCCAGGTCGCCGACGCTGAACACCGCGCCGCGATGAATGATGGAGTTCGGGTCGACGTACGTAATCTCGCTGCCCGCGCCGCCGATGAGCGAGCCGCCGATGGTCACGCTGGTGAGCTTGCCGGCGGAGTCGAGCTTGCCGGATTCGTTGCCGTCGCCGCCGCGCACATCGTGGAGGATCTTCACCGCGCCGAGGTTGGCGGAGCTGAGAATCTCGCCGCTATTGGCGCCACCGCCGCCGAGGAGCGAGCCACCGATGGTGACGCTCGCGATGTCGCCCAGGTCGGGGCCGAATCCGGTGGTGCTCGCGATGAAGGCGGATTGCGCGCCGGCGCCGCCGCGCACGTCGCCGGCGATCCGCACCGGACCGAGCCCGGCGCCTCCGCGAATCTCGCCGGTATACGAGTCGGTGCCTCCGATGAGGGAGCCGCCGAGCGTGACGCTCTTGATCAGGCCGTGGTCGCTCTGGAGGAAGCCCGCCGCCGAGGCGGTGCCGCCCTGGATGTCATGGGTGATTCTTACGACGCCGATGTTGCCGCTGCTCTCCAGGCCGCCGGCGCGCTGCGTTCCTCCACCGACCAGCGAGCCGCCGATGGTGATCGCGCCGATGGTGCCATCGTCGGTCATCGCCCCGGGCGTGGCGGTCACGTGCAGCCAGACGGCATTGAAATCGCCCTTGATCGCGAGCGGCCCCATGCCGCCGACGATGTCGCTTTCCATCGTGAGGTCCGCATTCAGCGATCCGCCGGTCGCCGTGTAGAAGCGCCCGAGCGAGCGGACGTTCAGCGACTTGAGCCCCAGGCCGGTGCCGGGCGTCGCGTCGCCGGCCTGGATGTTGCCGAGATCGCCCGCGAGGGTCACCGCGCCGAGGTCGTGGCCGGTCGCGTTGATCACACCGACATTCGCGAGTCCGTCGCCGCCCGCTTTGACGACGCGCATCGTGAGATCCGGGTGGTCGAGGTCGGTCGCGCCGCTGAAATCGATGCTCCGCAACTGCTGGTGCACGGAGTTGTCACCGGCCATGCTCCCGACGTCGAAGCTGAACACGACGCCGGCGAACGACCCTTTCGCGATAGCGATGGAGACATGGTCGCCATCGGTGTCAGTATAGGTGAGGAGATGCCCGGTGAGCGTGGCCGGGGCGATGCGGGGTTCGAGGGGCTCGATGCGATGCGTGGTCTTCATAAGGCGGAAAAGACTCGGAACGGGAAGCCGGCGGGCGGGGTTTCCATGTTCGATGGGGGTATGCACGGTGGTCCCACCGTGCGATTTGGAAGACCTGCACGGCGAAGGCGTCCGTGGGAGTGGCAGTCGAGGAGAAAGGCTGCCCTCGTCAAACATCGCTTCTCCCCGCCTCCGCGCATGGAGATTTTTGCCTTGGGCGGACGCAGTGGGCGCGGCGAGTAAGCGCGCCGCCGCTCTCGGCGTAACCTCCGCGCCGGAATGGTTATGAATCAGGTGGAACCCGCTGCGCCCGAGGCCGGCCCGTCAACTGCACAAACCAACTGCTCGATGAACTCACAGCCCAATAATCCCGCTCCCACCCCGAACGCCCCCAAGCAATGGAAACCCACCTGGCGGACGGGCGTGGTCGTGATCGCCACCATCGTGACCATTGTCATCCTCAGGAGTTGTCTGTGAGGGCGGCTCAGATGGGCCGAGGGCAACTTGCGACAACGGCCGCGCCGGCCTCTTCGGCAACGAGCAGCCGGCGCCACTCAGTTCGCCGCCACTTCGTGCAGCGCGCGGCTGAGCGGCACGTTCACGATCTCGACCCGCGCGCCGACGGGCGTGGTGTTGAACACGCGGACCACGTCCGACGACCGCATGCGGATGCACCCGTAGCTCGCCGGCCGGCCGATGAGGTTCTCCACCGGGGTGCCGTGAATGTAGATGCCGCGATCGTGCGCCCGCGCGTTCTTCGCCTCGAGGCCGCGCAACCACAGGATGCGGGTGACGATGGGGTCGCGGCCTGCAGCGTTGGGCCGGAGCACTTCGCCGGTTGGCCGGCGCCCCTTGAAGACCGCGCCCTCGGGAGCGCCCGCGCCGATCTTCTCGGAGATCTGCAGGCTGCCGAGCGGCGTGGAGTAGCTGCGGGGCGTATCGCCGATGCCGAACTTGGAAGTGGAGACGGGGTATTGCGCGACGCGCAGGCCATTCTGGACGACAACCAATTTCTGATCCGGCACGCTCACGAGGAGCGAAGTTTCGCTCTCCGCCATGGCGAAGGCGCTGATAAAGAGAAGAACCAGACCGGAAAGAAAAGAGGCGCGCATAAGAGTGGAAATGTTTTATCGTTGAATCAAGCAAAGCAGGGGGCATGCCACGTATCCGGAAGGCGAACATTCCTGATCCAATTCACGCCGGGAGTCGCAGGAATCCGCCCCTGCCTCCGGCGTCGCTGCCGGGTTCGGAGTTCCGCCTACCGCGGGCGCGCGAAAAAGCAACCTCGCGTGCCGCCGCGCGCGATGCAAAGTGTGGTCGCAACCTTTATTCGTATGGAACGCATTGAAAAATCGATCGACGTCGAAGTCCCCCTGCGGACGGCCTACAACCAGTGGACTCAATTCGAGGAGTTCCCGCAGTTCATGGAGGGGGTGCAGGAGGTGAGGCAGCTCGATGACACGCACCTCTTCTGGCGCGCCGAGATCGCCGGCAAGAAGGCGGAATGGGAAGCGGAAATCTACGAGCAGATCCCCGATGCGCGCATCGCCTGGCGCTCCACGAGCGGCGCGCCGAACGCCGGCGCCGTCAGCTTTCAATCCGTGAGTCCGAACATCACGCGCGTGAACCTCATCCTCGACTACCAGCCGATGGGCGCGGTGCAAAAAGTCGGCGACGCGCTCGGCCTCGTCTCGAGCCGCGTGGAAGGCGACCTCCAGCGGTACAAGGGCTTCGTGGAAAAGCGCGGGGTCGAATCCGGCGCGTGGCGCGGGGAAGTGCGGTAGGCGCGCTCGGCGAATGCGCCGCCGGCTCGGTGGTGCGTTCCGTCGCGCTTCACTCGCGATTTTTGCTGTCGACGATCAGCGTCACCGGCCCGTCGTTCACCAACTCCACCTTCATCATCGCGCCGAATCGTCCGGTGGCGATCGGTTTTGCGAGCAGCGTCTCCAGGCGGGTTTTCAAGGCCTCGTACAGGCGTGCGGCGGCGTCCGGCTTTGCGGCTCGGTGCCACGAGGGCTTCGTCCCCTTTTTCGTGCTCGCGTGCAGGGTGAATTGCGAGACGAGCAGGATCTCACCGCCGAGCTCCGACACCGAGCGAGCCCAGGCCGCTTCTCCATCCGGGAACAGGTGGAGCGCGGCAATCCGGCCGGCCAGCCATTCCACGTCCTCCGGGCCATCCGCCTCTTCCACCCCGACGAGGACGACCAAGCCGGCGCCGATTTCTCCCACTCGCTCAAGATCGATGGAGACGGAGGCGGAGGAGACTCGTTGCAGAACGGCGCGCATGGAAATTCGCGCGCCCTCAGCGCGGTGCGATCTCGCGCGTGTCGAGGACACGGCCGTCGACAGCTCGGATCTCCACCTTGAGCGTCCGCGGCTCGCGCTGGAAGGTGAGCAGCAGGAAGTTGTCTTCGCTGAAAAAAGCGGTCGTCTTCGGATCCTTGTAAGTTGCGCCCTTGCCCTTGACCGACGTGTTGAAATACGGAAAGCCGTCCACCTCCGCGCGCTCGGCGAAGTAGCCGAAGCCCGTGATTGCCGCGCTGCCGCGGGCGATGAGCCGGCCCCACTCGCCTTTTTCCAGTCCGCGTACTGTGGAGTTTTTCTCGTTGTAGAGCGTGATCAGGAACGGCTGCGTATTCTCCTTCATCAGCCCTTCGTACCAGGCGAATTGCGCGCTCCCTTTGGCGAAGGGATGACAGGTCTGCCAGTTCGTCCCCAGGTCGCTGAGATGGCTGAGATCGGCCGCCACGAAGCGGAGCCCGAAGCGCGGCACGTCGAAGTGCCAGCGCCAGCCCGTCGCCGGCAGGCCGAAGAACTTCCGGTAGGCCGTCGCCTCCACATCGTAGACCGGCTCGTCCGGCGGCTTCGGGCCGGGACCGCGCGAACGGATCTCGCGATCGTGATTGCCGAGCAGCGGAATCCACGGCGTGGTCTGGAAGAGCTCCGGCGCCTTGTCCACGCAAGTGCTGAAGGCCGTCGTCGTGTCGGGAGCGACCGGCTGCGCGCCGTGCAGCGCCGGCACGTGATCGCCCGCGCTCAACAGGAGATGCGGCTTTTGCGCGAGCACCGCGGCCGGCCACGCGTCCATCGAGGCGCCGGTATCGGCCACCACCGCGACGCGCAGCTCATCGACGGGGAGGCTGCGAAAATGGTGGATCTCGGAGCGCCGGCCGCCCGTGCTCACGCGATACGCGTAGACCGTATCCGTCTGCGCCAGCGGAACGTCCACGTGATGCAGGGTCGCGCTTTCCTGGATGGCGACCCGGTCAGAGAGCTTGTCGTCGAGGCCGAAGTCGACCACCGAACCGCCCGGCTCCTTCGTCTCCCAGTGGATCGTGATCGTCGCGTCGTCGGGCGTGCGATGCGTGAGCCAGATGCGCTCGATGTCGGCGGCGCGCGCGGGGAGGCTGGCCGCCAAAAGGAAAAGCAGCCACCGGCGAAGCGTTGCTGGTTGAAGAGTCGGGCCGCGCAACATGTCCTCACGAGAACACAGGTCGTCGTGACGCGTCAATGACGCCGAACCGGCGCTCCCTCCATTCACCGCGGAAGGTGCGCCTTCACCCCGAACTCCATCGGCGACGAGCCCGCTTCGAAGGCTCCGACATCGGGCGCTTTGCCTGCGAATCCATCGTTGAAGTTCGGGATCACTTCGCCGGCGTCGAAGCCGGGACTGGCCGGATCGAGGGCAAAGTCGCCCGGCGCACGGTGCGCGGCGTAGATCGGCGCGCCTTTGATGCCATGCGGCTCTTTCGATCCCGTCGAGACCACTTTGCCCGACAGCAGATCGTAGTCGTAGTCGTACTCGGGATTCGGCTCTTTCGAGGCGTCGCGAATGGAAGCGCCGCCGACCTTGCGGATGTGAAAGATGTTGTTGCGCGACACGATGCCGAGTAACTCGGGGCCGCCGCTCTGGCTCAGGCCTTCGTTGCATCCCATCGTATCGGGCGCGCCGGGCGGACCCTCGGGTTGCAGGACCGTGTTGTGAAAGATGTACGCGCGCCCGCCGCCCGTGAGCGGCGCGTGGCCCATCTTGATGAAGGGACCGCCGCCCCATCCTTCGTGCCCGAATCGGCTGCTGCCCGCGACATTGCGGAAGATGTAAGTCGGTCCGACGGAGAGGCCGGCGATGGCGATCTTCACCATCGTGCGGTCGAGATAGTTGCCCCACACGCGCACGTTGCAGCCGCCGCCTTCGATCTCCAATCCATCGTCCCAACACCCTTCGAGGCGATTGCCGTAAACGTCGGAGTCGGCGCCCGGATAACCGCGCAGACTCGTGTTGTTTTCCCCGCCGAAGATGTCATTGCAGAAATGCTTGTCGTCCGTGGTGAACTCATTGTAGCGCAGCACGTGGTTGCCTTCGCAGTTGCTGAAGAAAATCGCCTGCGGTCCCATCGGGTGGTACCGGCCGCCGCCTTCGCGAAACTCCTGCCAACTGTTGGAATTCGAGCGCGGATCGTGCATCCGATTGCGCTGAACGACCACGCGCGTCAGCGGCTGGAACTTCGAAAACACCGCCGCGTCGTAGTCCACCCCCCAGCCGTCCTGGGCGATGCGGCCCCAGCCGCTGATGTCGCAGCCCTCGATGACGATGTCATGCGAGCCTTCGCCCAGCACAATCCCGTGGATCTTCGGTGATAGAATCGTGAGCCCGCGCAAAATCACGAACGAGGCTTTCACATTCACGCACTGGTCCACCGCATCCGCGCCATCAAGCGTCGCGGTCGCCGCGCCGGCGCGATGGGTGTAGAGCACATAGCCGCCCGCCGTGCCCGATTGATCCACCTGCAGCGTCTTCGATTTCAGGTCGCCAACCTCGATCGTCCGGGCAATCGGGAACTTCTCGTTCCAGGTGCGCGCTTTCAGGTCGGTCCAGGTCGTGCTGGTCGGGCTGGTCTCGAGCGCGAGGCGCACCTCATAAGTGGTGCCGCTGCGGAGTTGCACGATGCTGCCCCGGTATTCACCGATGCGCTCGTCGAACCAAAGCGGCAGCGCATCCCGCCATGCCGGCTCGCCGCTCACGCGATACTGCACGCGGCAGGGGTTCTCTTTGGCGCCCTTGGCAGGCGTCCAATACAGGCCGATGCTTTCAAACGTGCAGACGGCGCGCGCGTTGGCCGATTTGGGCGTGCCGCTCGTCGGCTGGATCGCGGGCTTGGGATTCTCGGCCCCCAGCGCGCAGGTGATCAAGAGCGCCGCGGTCGCAGCGCCGCGTGAAAGCGAATGCGCCAGGTTGTTCATGGAACGAGCGTAGCAAGCCGGCCTCGTGGGGCAACGCAATCGTCGCCGGGTGAACCGCAGCGGCCGCATAGACAATGAATTTAGGGAATGTTGCTTTGCGCTCCGCGGCTTCAGGACTACCGTCGCCATTAACCCGATGATCCTGCTTGAGGAAGTGCGGCGGCGGGATCGGAGTGGCCCTTCCTTATGAAAACTCGCTTCCTCCCTGCCTCGCTCACCCTGCTGGCCTTACTCGCCGGCGCGGCCTCTTCGCCCGCCGCCGACCGCTTCGCCTGGTTCAACCTCGACTCCGATATCCACGGCGTCGCGACTTACACGGACTCAAACCTGGTCGATCCCTGGGGCGAGGCGCATCTGCCCGACAAGGGATTTTGGGTCGCGAACCATGGCACCGGTTCGCTCACGCATTACGATGCCGCGGGGAAAGGGCTTCCGCTCGGCGCGCCCGTGGTGGTGGCCGTGCCGCCGCCCGCCGCAGCCGCGCAGGGGGCGACCGGCGCCGTGACGGGGCTGCGCTTCAACTACCAGGCCTTCGGTCCGAATGCCGCGACCGATTTCGTCCTGGCGCCCGGCCTGCCGAGCAAGCTCCTGCTGGTGACCGAGGACGGCACGATCCTCGGCTACAACAAGGAGGTGGATGCCACGAACGCGATCCTGAAAGTGACGACCGCCAACGCCGTCTACAAGGGGGTGGCGCTCTGCACCGACGGCTCGGGGAATCACCGGCTCTACGCCGCGGATTTCGCCGGGGGAAAGGTCGACGTCTTCGACAACACGTTCGCTCCGGTGACGCTACCGGGCACGCCCTTCAGCGACCCCGTGGCGGGCTATGCGCCTTTTAACATCAAGCATTTCGCCATGACCGATAAGGGGAAGGTGCATCGCTTTTTGATCGTGGCCTACGCGAAGAAAGGCGCCGGCACCGACGAGGACCACGGCGATGGGTTTGGCTATCTCAGCATCTTCAAACCGGACGGCGCGCTCGTGCAGCGGCTCGTGGAACCGGCGGCCGGCAACGGGCTTAATGCCCCGTGGGGCATGGCCATCGCGCGTCACAACGGCTTCAACAAGGCGGGCGTCAATGTGCTGGTCGCGAATCATGGCGACGGGACGATCCATCGCTTCAGCTTGGCCGCCGGAAGCGTAGCGGGCACCTTCTCGGGCGTCTCGCACGGCACCTTGCACGGAGTCGACAACCAGCCGCTCGTGTTCGATGGACTCCGTGCGCTGCGCTTTCGGACCGTGCCGCGGCCGGATCGCCTGGCCGCCGCGGGAGAGGATGAGCTTTATGAAGACGAGACCACGCTCTACTTCACCGCCGACATCGCGGACGGGCACGGGCTTTTCGGCCGGATCGTTCCGCGGCGGTAGCCGATCGCCGCGCCGCTACTTCGCCTTGGCTGCAATGGCCGTCGGGGTCGGGCCGATCCGCTCTTTGCCGAGGGCGATGTCGTCGAACCACGCGGTGAACCCTGCGCCGGCCGCCGGCTGATAGTTGGTCCAACCGAACGAGAGATTGTCGAAGACGGCGGGGATTTCGGCTCCTTCAAACCGGCCCTCGCCCTTGTTGAAGCCCATCTCCTTGATCTCCTCGCCGTTGATGAAGAACCGGAAGCTCTGCGTGGCGTGATCGACCGACCACTCCACCAACGTCCAATCTTCGGTGGGCGTGACGGGCGTTTTCGCGCCGATCGCGAACTCCGGCCGTTTCCGCGGCTGAACGTTGTAGAGATACTTGAACGTCCCGTTCGAGCTCAGGATCGTGCCCAGCATCCGCACCTCGATCGGATCATTGGCGAGCGGGCTCGTTGCCTGTCCGCTGACGAGGGTGGAATGGATGATGCCGGACGTCTTGCCCTCCGGCACGACTGGAGCCGGGTAGGGCAGCATCACCTTGTAATAAAGCCGGCCCCAGTGCTGTCCGCCCAGGGCGACGATCTCCGGCCCCTGCTTCGTGATCTTGCGTCCGCCCCTCTCGGCGGGCTCGATGCGCAGCGACTTCTTTCCACTGTGCGCCATGTCGTCCACCACCGCGACTTCCCCGGTCTTGGTGAAGCCGGCCGGGATCGCCCCCACCGCCGTGCTCTCGAAATCTTCTGAAAGCAAAAGCTTGGGCGGCTCGGCCAGGGCCGTGGCTGAAAGGAGCAATGCAGCGAGCGAGGCGCGACCGGGGAGAGTGAGGTTCATGTCCGCATGCTGGGGAATGCCCGGGCCGGAATCAACCACCGCCTACTCATGCGGCGTCGGCGCGGTCGCTCCCCACCAGACCATCTCGGTCGTGGGCGACGATTTCACCGACCCGCTTTGGTAGTGCGCCACGAGCGGGAGAATCCGCTTCGCCGCCGCCAGGTCCGGCGAGCGCACTTGAAAGGTGCACCGCCCTTCCCCGCCCGGCTCGATCGATTCGAGCTTCACCGCTTCCGCCGATTGCAGCCAGCCGGCCGGGATCGTCAGCCGGAGCTCACCCGCCGCAAACTTGCGGGGCGATGGGTTGTAGACCGTCGCCTCCACTTCGAATGCTTGCCCGGTGCCGATCGTCGCCAGCCCGGCGATCCCGCGCTCCACGCCGGTGAGCTTCAGGCCCACCAGCGGCTGGGAATCCTGCAGCGCGACGATCGCGGCATGCGTGTCGAAGGAGGGCATGCGCAGCTTCATCTGCGAACCTGCGATCGTGACCGCGACGGGCTGGAGTTGCCGGCTGCCTTGCGTGACCGCGAAGACGCGCGAGAAGCCGCGCGCCGCGCCCGCGGGCAGCTCCACGCCGAGGTCGAAGGCGCCGACCGCGTCGTCATTCAGGCTTGTCAACCCGATCACGAAATTGCCCTCGGGCGTGACCAGCGGCGACTCCACGCGCACCTTCGCCCGCACCCGCGGCGCGAGACCGGCGACGGTGCAGGACGGCTGCACTCCGGCGTATTTCAGGAAGTCATCGAGGATCTTCGCAAACGAGAGCCCGCTGTGGGTGGTGTCCCATTCGTAGCGGGTGCCGCCGCTTTCATAGAGCGTGCCGAGCAGGATCGACGAGTAGAGCGCCTTGCCCCGGCCGTAGTCGTTGACGACCAAACCCGGACGGCCGCGATGGCTCATGGCGATGACGTGGCCGGCGACGCACTCGACCCGGTCGAGGTTGACCCCGGAGAGCATGAGGTCGCCAAACGCGCGCGCGAGCGGATGCACGGCGTAGGGCTGCTGCGCGAGCTCGTCGATCTTCTCGTAGTAGTTCTTCTGCACGACCGCCGCGTCGGTCACTTCGCCGTAGCCCTGCTTCGATTCCTGCAAGGCGAGGCTCGACCCCGGCTGCTGGCCGCCGGCCGCCGCGCGGACGCCGAACACCGCGGCCAGCGTGGACTGCGGCCGCGCGTATTCGTCCCAGCCGCCGGGCCAGCGATCGCCGATGACCACGCCGCCGCCGCGCACCCACGCCTCGATGCTCTTCGCCGCGTCGCCGGGGATGTGATTGCAATCCGCGAGCACGAGCGCGCCGACCTCGCTCAGCCCGCCCGCGGCGATCTGCCGCGGCGTGATGAATCGCACCGCATAACCCTGCCCGCGCAGCGCCTCATAGATATGGAACGGCGAGTCGAGCGCGCATCCATAGAGGCTCTCGTGCGGCTCGGCGAGCGAGAGGTCGATCCGCGACCAGTACAGGGCGACGGGCTTCACCGCATGGACCGGGTGCGCGGCCATGAGCAGCGGCTCCAGCCGATGGACTTCCTGCGCGGCGTCGGAGTAGGCGGCGAGCTTGGCCTTAGGCTCCCGCCGCTCGTCGAGCAGCGCCCACTTGGGATAGGTGGCGTGAAAGCCTTCATGGAACATGAACAGGAAAACCCCCGCCACCCCCTTCGAAACGAAGGTCCAGTAACTGCGCGCCGCGATCCGCGGATCGACGCAGTGGTTGCTCCACTCCTGTACAATCGGCTTCTTCGTCCCGTCGGCGAAATTCGTGATCAGGTCGGTCTCGGCGCCGAGTTGATCGTCCGCGCAATAGGTGTCCCACGAGACGAACTTCTCGCCGGCGAGCGCGACGTTCACGAACTCGTCGAAATCGATCGGCCTGATCCGGCTGAAATAGGGCGTGAAAAAATCGAGGTTCGAGTTCGCGCCCATCAGCGGCCGCTGTTGCGGATCGAGCCGGCGGATGACCGGCAATTGCCGGCCGATCGCTTCGGTGTAGCTCCGTCCGGAGAACGCGCGGAACTCCAGCCACGCCGCGTGCCCGGCCTCGAAATTCGCCGGCGGCACGATCTCCTCGAAGCCGTGGTACTCCGCGCCCCAGCGCTCGTTCAGCGTCGCGATCGTCCCGTGTTTCCCCGCCAGCCATTGGCGAAAGGCCGCCTGCGCGTCCGGCGAATAATCGAGGAGTCCGCCGCTCTCGTCGCTGATCCGCCACGCGCCAAAGGCGGCGCTGTCCTTGTGCTCCAGCTCACGCCGCACATTGCGCTCGAGCGCGCCGACCGACGACTCGGCCACGGGCGGGAAGTTGAAGCTGAAGCTCGCGCTCACCAGCCCCTCCGCATTGACGAAGCGCCCCGTCGGCGAAGGGTACGCCTTTCGGAGCTCCAGGGCATCGCCGGAATAATTCTCAATGTGTCCCTGCGTCAGCACCCCGTGCCGGATCAAGTCCCCGGAGGGCAGCGAGTGGTCGCGGTTGAAGCCCATGCGCACCGCGCGCGCCGGGTCGATGAAGTAGGAGCCGTTGTTGATCAGGCCCGCCTGGAAGCGTCGCAGCGGGTCGGCCATGCCATCGAAAAAAGTCGTCACCGCCGGCACGCCCTTCGAGATCGTGAACCCCGCCGGCGCCTTCTGTTCAACCGGAGCCGCCGTCGCCAACGCCGCGAGCGACGGCACCTCGAGCTTCTCGGGATCGAGGCTCTTGTCCGTGGTGAGAAGCAGGCAATCGACCTGGCGATCCGTTTGGCCGCCCGCGTATTTGATGCCGTACGTCGGGTACGATCCGAACACGAGCGAGGCCGCCATCGGCCGCTCGATGGTCGCATCGAACGACTCCCAGACGAACCCCGAGCGTTCGCCGGCGAGCGGCTTCGGTTTTTCGTACGGCGTCTCGGTCGGGAGCCAGTCGTACCAATCGCAAAAGTGGAAGGCCGCCTCCTCTCCTTCCTCGTCGCGCAACAGCACGAACATCCCCGGCGAGGTCGGAGCCGCGCGAAAGTAGCGCACCCAAATGCGATACGCGCCCGCGCGCGGAATCGTCACGGGGATCGCCGCCGATTCCGCCTTGATCCGCGAAGGCTCGAACAGCGTCTTCCCGCCGCTCGCGCCCGCGAGTTCCTTCGTCGTCCAACCCGGTGCGCCGGCCTCCGTCGCACCCGCCGTCTCGGCCTCGATGAAGATCGTGGTTTTTTCTTCGGCCCGCGCCGAGCCGATGCCCAGGGGCAAGACGGCGAGGAAGCTGAAAAGAGCACGCCGCGTGCGGCAGAGTGCTCGGGGGTGCGAGGGGGGCATAGGCTCGGGGCTGTAGTCGAAATGGGCCAGGATTGCGAGGCTCAATCGGGCCAGCCGGCGGCTCCGGAGTTCGTAGTTCCGCCTTTAGGCGGCGAGCGGCGCGCTGGCACGAGGCTTTGGACCTTCTGCTGCACCGGACGAAGGTCGTGCCTGGGTTTAGGCGGTCAGGGCGTCAGCCCGCGCTGGACGATGGACCGGTTCGACGGCATGGTTCCGCTCCCTCGAAATGCCGCCACGCGCCTCTCTCCTCCTGCCGCTCATGTTCGGCTTCACCGTCGGCGCGCCGCTCGCCGCGCGCGCCGCCGATGCGGAGACGGACTGGAACACCGTGACCGCGCTCGACGCCGGCCCGCGCGCGACGCCCGGCTCGCAGCAGGAGGCGCGCGCCGCCGCCGCCGGACATCTCGCCGCGCAGGAAAAAGCGTTGCGCGGTTTCCTCGCGGCGCACGCGCAGGATGCGCATGCTTTCGAGGCGCGGCTGCGGCTGGCGCGGCTCTTGCAGATTCGCGCCGGCCTGGAAAAGGCGGAAGCGCCGCGCGCGGAGGCCCGCCGCATCCTCGACGAGCTGAGCCTGACCGCGACGGCGGAGCAGCGGGTCGAGGTCGATTTCGCGCGCATCACTTTCCAGATGCGGCTGGTGAGCGAGGCGACGGCCAAGGACCGCGAGAAGCTCCTGCTCTCGACCCGGCGCTTCCAGGTGGATCATCCGAGCGACCGTCGGCTGCCGCGCCTGCTCGCGGAGATCGCCACCCTCTACGACGCCGAGCCCGAGACGAAGCGCTCGCTCCTCCTGAGCGCCCAGGCGATCGCGCAGGACGACGAGCTCAAGTTCCGCATCGCCGACGACCTGAAGCGGATCGATCAGCTCGGGAAGCCGGTGTCGCTCCGCTTCACCACCACGCAAAACAAGGCGATCGATCTCGAGGAAAGCCGCGGCAAAGTCGTGCTGCTGGTCTTTTTCGCCAACTGGTCGCCGCCCTCGATCGACGCGCTGGCGAAGCTCCAGCGCGAGGTGAAGAATCTGCCGCCGGATCGGCTCCAGGTTCTCTGCATCAGCCTCGACAACAAGCTCGAGGAAACCGCCGCGGCCATCAACAAGAACACCGTGACGTGGCCCGTCGGTTTCGACGGCAAAGGGTGGGGGAGCCCGACCGTCCGCGCGCTCGGCATCAACACGCTGCCGACCGTCTGGCTGATTGATCAAAAGGGCGTGCTCCGGTCGCTCAACGCGCTCGAGTCGACGGCGGAGCAAGTGATGAAGCTGGTGCGCAAGCCGCCGGCGCCGTGAGGGCAGTAATCAGTATGCAGTGGGGCAGTAATCAGTATTCAAGCAGACGCGCTCGGCGACGAACGCACTGCTCACTGTCCTACTGATTACTGATTACTGGCTTCACCCCTGCAGCGCCAGGCTTGGGCTCAAACGCGAGCTGCGCCAGGCCGGGTAGAGACCGCTGAGGATCCCGACGACCACCGCGATGGCGACCGAAACAACGACGAGCGCCACGCTGAGATCCGGCTTCAGCAGCCCGCGAATGGTCGGCGTGTGTTCGAGCGCCTTCATGCCAAAGATGCCGAGGACCGAGCCGATGACTCCGCCCATGAAACCGAGCAGCGCCGACTCCCAGAGGATCATGCGCACGACGCGGCTGCGGCGCCAGCCGATCGCGAGCAGGATGGCGATCTCCTGCTTCCGCTCGAAGACCGTCATCAGCATCGTGTTCATGACCCCGAGGACGCCGACCAGCACGGCGAGGAGCGAGGTGCCCCAGCTCATCGCGTTGATGATGCGATACCCCTGGCTGTGGCGAATGTTCTCGCCGGCGGGCCGCGCGCGGGCCTCCGGAATGACGGCGTTGATCCGGTCGCACACGGCCTTCACCTCCGCCTCCGTCGCGCCGGGGGTGACGCGGACGTCGATGCCGTTGATCTTCCCCTCGGTCCCCATGATTTTCTGCAGCACGGGCAGCGCGAGTGTCACCGCGCCATTTTCCACCACCGCGCCGCCGTCCACGATGCCGACGACCTGGAGTTCCTCGGTCTCGATCTGCAGCGGGTCGCCGACTTTCTTCTTCAGCATCTCCGCCGCGGCCGTGCCAAGGACGACGGCTTTTTCGTGATCGTCGTGCGGCAGGCGGCCGGCGACCACCTTCAGGTTGTCCCAGTTGAAACCGCCCCATTCCCGCCCCGAAATGATCGCCATCTCCGCGGTCTCCAGGCTCATGAATTCGACCTCGATGGTGGCGGTCGCGGCGACGCCCGGCAGCTTCACGATGCGGTCGCGCGCCTCGGCGGGATAAGGCTTCGGCGTCAGGCCGCTGCTCATGTTGTTGACGACGATGTCGGTGCCGCGCGATTTCATCCCGTCGGTCCAGCTCGTCTCGAAGCCGCGCGACATGCCGACCAGCGCGACCACCGCGCCGATGCCGATGGAAATGCCGACGAGGGTGAGCCCGGTGCGCACGGGCCGGCGCAGCAGCCCGCGCAAGACGACGATGAAGAAGGTCATTCGGTAGTTGGGAAAACAGCGGAGCTTCGTGCGCGATGCCCCGCGAGTAAAGCGGGCGATGGACCGAACTGCCGAATTGCAGCCATGGCCCCGCGGGACGATATTTTGCGCACTATGAATGCACGCTTCCTCCCCTTCCTCCTCGTTGCGCTGGTCCTGCCGCTCTGCGGTCTGCAAGCCGCGCCGCCCGCCGGCTGGACCGACGATTTCGACAAGGCGGTCGAAAAGGCGAAGGCCGAAAAGAAGAACGTGCTGCTCGATTTCACCGGCTCCGACTGGTGCGGCTTTTGCCTCAAGCTGGACAAGGAGGTTTTCGCCACGCCCAAGTTCAAGGCGTGGGCGCAGAAGAATGTCGTCCTGGTGCAGGTGGATTTTCCCCACACCAAGAAGCTGAGCGCCAAGGTCACCAAGCAAAACGCCGCGCTCGAGGCGAAGTACCCGGCCGGCGGTTATCCGACGATCGTCATCATCAATCCCGACGGCAACGCGCTGGTGAAGAAAGTCGGCTACAACCCCGGCAGCGGCCCCGATGCTTTCCTCGAGGCGATCAAGGCCGGCGCGGTCAGCCCGTAGCCGCGCTGTCTTGTGGTCCGCACAGTCCCCTGTGCGGCCGGGGGGCGACGGCAGCCGCACAGAGGACTGTGCG
>DASYIS010000447.1:0-19620 GCA_035997375.1 Chthoniobacteraceae bacterium | reverse complement strand
GCGCAGAAAGAGCCCGAGGGCATGGAGCGCGTGGACCGGATGCTGGCCCGGCTGAAGGCGCTCGACAGCCGGGCCACCTATCCCGAGGTGCAGCAGGCGCTGAAGAAGTTCGTGGAGGAGTGGGAACGCTCGCTCACGGCCGTCAAGCAGGGCCGGCGCGAAGAGCGGCCCGAGCTCGTGGAAGCCCGGCGCCGGCTCATGGCGGAGTTCGCAAAGCACGAATGAACCCGGCGCGCCCACCGGGCGGTAGCGGACTCCCGTCCCTGACCTCGGGAGGACTTTCGATACATTATGAAACAGATTTGCAGGCATTTTCATCCGAGGGGTGGTTAAATTGCGACACTTTCGGGAAGGTTTGCACACAGAGAGACCACATGGGCGCCGGCGTGAGCCCGGCGTGAATTTTCGGGAATAATGGGAATCGTCTCCAGAGTAATTCGCGCGACTTCCGGGCAGCGCCCCGCCGGCGCGGGTGAATTTTGCAAATTATGCAACTCGCCTTCAGGGAGAACGCATGGGGCGCCGATGTGAGCCCGGCGTGAATTTTCGGGAATAATGGGAATCGCCTCCAGAGTAAATCGCCCGACTTCCGGGTGGCGCCGCGCCGGCGCGGGTGAGTTTTGCAAATTATGCAAATCGTCCACAGAGAGAATGCGTCGAGCGCAGGCATGAGCCCTGGAGGGGAGCGCTCCGTCGCTTCCGGCCGGCCAAGCCGGGCCGGCGGTGGGGCTGACCGTCGCGGGCGCATTTCGGGAATTATGCAAACCGCCTCCAAAAGCGGCGAACGGGATTTCGACCGGCGCGGCCTCGTTCACGGAGCCGGGGTGGCCCCGACCCATCGGCGCCAACACACTCCTCGTCATGAAACCCTGCGACCGCGTGAAAACACACACGGCCGAAGGCCGGGTCCGCGGCCTCTTCCCGGGCGCCGCTCCCGCCGCACGCGCGGCGGAGGCAAATATCAGAAGAGGTCCACGTCTTGACATCCCCTCATTGCAGCACCCTTTCTCACAACACCTACTTGAAAGTTGTTCCACAGCGCATTCTCTCGGGAAAAAACTTCTCCGCGGGCCGTTCCACGACCGATTTTGTCGGGCCAAATCGGCCTGCGAAATCAGATGGGCGCCTTCCGTCGGCCGATTGGCGAATTGTGCAGACAGCGTCTGGACAATTGGCCCCTTCAACGCCAAACAACCGCGGCCCATTTCCCAGCCGCCGGCGGGCAGAACGCCCGGGCCTTGTCTGACTGAATCTGCGAACGAGAGAAAATGGCGCGCATCCTGTTAAGGATCGAAGCCGATGCGCGGCTTGGGAGGATCGGGTGGAGGGGAGAGGAGCGGTTGGAGCCTGGTCCAGACGGCGCGGAGGGCGGTGTCGTGTTCGAGCAGGGTTTTGTCGATTTCGGCGAGCCGCTGGAGGATGGCGGCGTTGGCGAGGACCTGTTCGCGCAATTGAACGAAGGCGCGAATCACGTAGACGCTCATGGCCACGGCGCGCTCACTTTTGATGAGGTTGGCTGCCATCAGGGCGCCGTGCTCGGTGAAGGCGTAGGGTAGCTTGCGCCGGCCACCTCGGCGCGGTTTTGATATCGCATTTTGCGATATCAAAGCGTCCGCCGGTGGCAATCCCAGCGCGGCGGCTTCCGATTTGGTTAGTCGGAACAGGAAATCCGAAGGGAAACGCGCGCCGTTGCGTTTGATGGCTTCGTTAAATCGAGAAGTTGGAACCCCGTACAGAGCAGCCAGGTCCGAGTCCAACAGGACGCGCTGGCCGCGAACTTCGCGGATCGGAATGAGGGGCGCATCCGGGAGAGCCACGGGCGGGGCGGTTTTCTTCTTCATGAGCGGATCACTCGTGAGGCCGGGGAGCGGGCAGCACGGGCAGGGTGCGGCATTCCTTTTCCGCCGCGAGCCAATCCGCGCGATCCAGCGCGGCGTCATCCATTGCAGATTCGCCGCCCAGTACCCGCCGGGTTTCGCGCTTGCGCCGGTAGCATTGCCAGACCGCCTCCTCCTCGTTGAAGCGGGCTGCGGTCTCCTGGGTGCGAAGCAATGGATTCATGGTTCAGCTTAGTTAACTCCAACCAGCATTTCAACACCGGGCTGACGCAGACGGGTGCTTGGAAAGGGCGCTATTCCAGTGCGTCGTGCGGCTCCGGGGCGACCTTCGGGACCATGGCGAGCACGCGCTCGAAGTCGGCTCGGGAGCCCAGTGCGGCCTCGCGGCGGAGATGCTCCGCGCCTTCCTCCAGGTCGCCCTTCGCTTCCATCGCGGAGTAGAGCTCGCGAATGAGCTCGAGTTTCTCCTCGGCACTCAACTCGGCGAGTTCGGGATGTTTTTCCAGGATCACGATGAGAACTTACGGTTGCGAACGCAGGCGCGCAAGGAAGCTGTCGGCCACGGAATCTTGCCGAACCTGGGAGATGTTTGCCCGCTCACCACTGTGCCGTCAGCTCCACCGTCGCCTGGCCGGCGGCGTCGTCGCGGATCCGGATGACCAGCTTGGCGTCGGGGCCGGTGTTCGGGTGCGCGACGATGTCGAGCTGCGCGCGCGTCTTGACTTTTTTCAGGACGGCCTCGGAGGCGCCGAAGACGAGCGGCGGATTGAACGGGAAATCGTTGGAACGGTTGTCCGTCCATTTCAGGTCCCATTTCTTGCCGTTGACCGTGACGCCGTCGGGCTTGGTGCCGCCGCGATGTTCGATGTGGAGCGCGTTCTTTTCGATGACGAGGTCGTCCGTGTCGAAGCGCCCCGTGATCACGACATGCCGGCCCGCCACGCCGAAGGGGGCCGGGGTCGGGACAGGCGTGGCAAAACCGGGTCGGGCCGCGGTGGCGGGAGGGCGCGGAGTGGCGGCCGGCGGCGGCAAGGCTGGATTCACCGGGGCCGGCGCGGGCGCGGGCTCGCCGGCGGAGAGGAGTTCCGCGGCGGCGGCGCGTTCCTTGCGCACGGCGATCGCGCCCTCGAGGTCGAGCTTCTGCGTGAGGCGTTTTTCCAGGGCCTCCAGCGAGGCGAGGTAGGCTTTCAGCGCCGCCGTCCCCGCCGCCCGTTGCTGCGCCGCCCGCTGGAGACGCGCCTGGTCGAGCTGCGCGCGAACCGGACGCAAGGCCGGCGGCAGCTTGGCCTTCTCCTCCGGCGTGAGGTCGCGCTCCACCCGGTCGCGTTCCTGGTCGAGCGTGAGCACCGCCTCGAGATCGCCCTGGCTGACGGCGCCCTTTTTCACGGCGTCGATGGCGGCGTTGTACCACTTGCTCAGCGCGGCATTCGAGTCCGCGGCCTGCCTTTGCAAGGTTTCCCGTTCGGCGACCTGGCGCTGGATGGCGGCGGTCAACTCCGGCGGTGGCGCGCCCGGCGCCGCAGCCTCCGGCGCCGCGGGCGCGAGGAAGGCCGGGATCGTCAAGAGCAGGAGCATGAGCATGAGCAGGAAGGGGCGGACCGGCATGGCTGATCTTCCACCGGGCCGGCTGCGGATTGGAAGCCCAGAGTCACGGCGCCGCCGGTCTTCCTCTGCAACGCGCGCGGATTTTTCGATCCCATCGTCACACATTGCCCTTGCCAATTCCCCGGCCCGTGCCATACTCGCTGCGGATTGTGTTATTGAATGTATTGGTCTGCCCGTTGAGGGTCTGGGCGTAAGTGCAGCAAGAATCGCGAACTGTGAGTGGCCGGGCACGACGCCCGTTGCCGCTTCTTAATCGGGCCTGACGTACACCGGGCCCTCATGTACCCCTGTGTACACCCAGTCTAGTTATGTCAGTTGAAAAACAAAGCCTCCGCGGCCAATTGCTCGCACTCCTGCGGCGGCCCGGTTACCAGCCGCTCGACAAGGTCGGCATCTCCAAGGCCCTCGGCCTGGCCCCGGATTTTCGCAAGCAACTCCGCGACTTCCTCGATTCGCTCGAGCGCACCGGCGAGATCGCCCGCATCCGGGACGACCGCTACGTCCTCCCCGCCATCGCCGATCTCGTCGCGGGCAAGCTCGAGGTCCATAAGAACGGCAGCGCGCATGTGCTGAGCGGCGTCCGCGGCAAGCCCGATGTCTTCATCGAGGCGCAGCACACCGGCACCGCCATGCACGGCGACCAGGTCGTCGTGCAGCTCGACCGCGGCGGCCGCGTGGTCCGCCCGCGTCCCGGCAATCGCGTCGAGGGACGCGTCATCCGCATCCTGGAGCGCAACACCGACATCGTCGTCGGCACGCTGCAAAAGAGCCGCCAGGAGCTGCTCCATGTCATCCCCGACGACCCGCGTTTCCCGCATTGCGTCTATGTGAAACCGGGCGCCGCGTCGCTGCCGCAGCCGCCGCGTGTCGGCGACAAAGTCGTCGTCCGCCTCGCGCCGTGGGAGAATCGCAACGAGAACCCCGAGGGCGAAATCATCGAGGTGCTCGGGCCGACCTGCGCCCCCGGCGTGGACATGATCGGCATCCTGCGCAAGTACGACCTGCGCCCGGAGTTCCCGGCCGAAGTCGTGCGCGAAGCGGAGCGCATTCCTGAGCAGCTCACCGGCCGCGACCTGCAAGGGCGCGAGGATCTGCGCGCGCAGCCGGCGATCACGATCGACCCGGACGACGCGCGCGATTTCGACGACGCCATCCACGTCGAACGCCTGCGCCCGGGCGGCTGGCGGCTCTCCGTCCACATCGCCGACGTCTCGCATTACGTGCAGCCGAAGACGGCGCTCGACAAGGAAGCGCAGCAGCGCGGCAACTCCACGTACCTCGTCGACCGCGTCATCCCGATGCTCCCCGAGCGCCTGAGCAACGGTATCTGCTCGCTCAAGCCCGGCGTCGACCGGCTCGCGTTTTCCGCGTTCATCGACTTCACCGCGGATGGCAAAATCAAGTCCGCGCGCTTTGCCAGGACGGTGATCAACAGCAAGGCGCGGCTCAGCTACCGCCAGGCGTTCGCCATTCTGAACGGCGCGAAAACCATGCCGCCACTGCCCGCCGCGCTCACGCGCGAGGAGGTCCGCGGCCAGGCGACGCTTTCCGAGGGGCCGCCGGTGCCGGTCGATCCCGCCATCGCCGAGCGCGTGCACGCCGCTTGGGAGCTCGCCTCCGCGCTGCGGCGCAACCGGTTCGCCAACGGCTCGCTCGACCTCGATTTCCCCGAGGTCAAAATCTGGCTCGATGCGGAAGGCCGCGCGGCGCGGATGGAGAAGGTCGAGAACGACGCGTCGCACCAGCTCATCGAGGAGTGCATGCTCGCCGCGAACGAAGTCGTGGCGCGCGAAATCAAGAACAAGCTCGTGCCGTCGGTCTACCGGATTCACGAGAACCCGGACCCCGAACGGCTGAAGGAATTTCGCGACTTCGCGGCCGGCTACGGCTTCCGCGCGGGCGATCTCACGAACCGCGCCGAGGTGCAGAAGATCCTCGCGGCGATCCGCGGCTCGGCCGAGGAGTACGCGATCAAGCTCCAGTTTTTGAAGAGCCTGAAGCGCGCGGTCTACGACGTGAAACCGCTCGGCCACTACGGCCTGGCGAAAGTGAATTACACCCATTTCACCAGCCCCATCCGCCGCTACGCGGACCTGCTCGTGCATCGCTCGCTCGAGCAGGTGCTGACCGGCGGCGGGAAGAAAAAGGCGCCGCCGACCGCGGAGAACATGGCCACGCTGGCCGAGCACATTTCACAGACGGAGCGCACGTCGGCCGAGGCCGAGCGCGATTCGGTCACGATCAAGAAGGTCGAGTTTTTCCAGCGGCAGATCGCTTCCAAGAAGCCGCAGGAGTTCCAGGCAATCGTCGTCGATGTCCGCTCGTTTGGCCTCTTCGTCGAGCTGCCGGAAATCATGGCCGGCGGCATGGTCCACGTGAATTCGCTGCCGGAGGATTTCTATCTCTTCGACGCGACGAAGCTCTGCTTCACCGGCCGCCGCACGAAGCGCCGCTACAAGGTCGGCGACCGCCTGGCCGTCGTCGTGGCGCGGGTCGACGCGCAGAAACGGCAGATCGATTTCGCGCCGGTCGCCGGCTCCGAGGTCCACTCATCCGAGGGCGCGGTGAAAGCGAGGCCGCGCCCCGAGCGCGCGCCCGCCGCGCGCGAGCGGCGTCATTCGCCGGGGAGCGTGTTCAAGGGCAAGCCCTCATCGGGCAAGTCCACGCGCGGTGATTCCGGCTCGCGAAAGCGCAGGAGGAAGTAGCCCATCACCGCCGCCGTGCAGCCCGCGAGGATGCTCCAGTAGAGCGTCCAGCGCGTGCCGCCGGGCGAGCCGCACCAGTCGCGCAGCCAGCCGCAGAAGAGCGCCCCGACGAGGTTGCCGATGCCCGCCATCATGAGGTTCAGGAAGGCCTGCGCGCGGCTGCGAAAGCGCGGGGCGATGCGGCGCTCCAGGTACAGCTGCACCGCCACGAAGTAGAGCATGTACGCGAACCCATGCAGCGAGACGCCGAGGAGCACCCAGCCCTTCGCGCCGACGGCATAGAGGACATAGCGCGCCACGCCGGCGACGAGCCCCGCGGTGAGGATGTGTTTCAGCCGAAAACGCGCGAGCAGCGGCGCGAGGATGAAGGCGCTGATCACCTCCGTCACCTGCCCGATCGACATCAGCGCGGTGGCGTGCGTCTCGCCGCCGTCGGTCAGGAAAAGCGGCGTGAAAGGATAGAACGCCGCCAGCGGCATGCTGAACAGCGCCGCCACGATGAAGACGACCCGCACGTCGCGCTCGCGCAGCAGCTCCATGGTGTCGTGCCCGAGGAGGTCGCGCCAGCGCCGCGGACCGCTCGAGGAGATCGGCGGCGTGGCCGGCATCGCGAAGGCGAAGAGCGCCACCAGCATATACATCGCCGCGCCGACATAGCCGTAGAGAAAGGAGGTCTCGGCGAAGGGGAGAAAGCCGGCGAGCGGCGCGGCCACCATCCAGCCAATGGTCGCCCAGACCCGGATGGGGCCATAGTCGCGCGCGGGATCGCGCACGCTGGCAAAGATGATCGCGATGATGAGGCCGCCGGTCGGCGCGAACGCCAGTTGCTGGAGGAGCAACAGCCCCACGACCCAGGCCCCGCCCCACTGCCGTTGGATGGCCAGATACACCGCCCCGAGCAGCAGCGAGACAAACACCATCAGCCCGCCGAGCAGGCGTTCCGGCGGGAGATGTTCATCGGCCAGCGCCCCGCCGATCATCGGCGAGACGAGCGCCGGGATGGCCGCGATCGCAAACGCGTACGGGATCAGCCATTCCAGCCCATGCGTGCGCAACACCTTGGAGAAGGGCACATACCAAAGCGCCTGCGCCTGCGCCGCGAGATAGAAGAGCGCGCTCAGCCGCCAGCGGTGATGGCGGACGGCGATGGTGGGCATTGCGGGGTGGGGGTGGCTGGTTGGCGGGACAATGAGACAATGGGACAATCAGACAAGGAGACAATGCGCGGGCGCTGCGGGCGCGGGTTTTGCTTAAGCAAAGCGAAGAACAAATCCATGCTGCTGCTCTCTCTCATCCTCCTCGTGGTCTCCATACTGGCGATGATCTACGCGGGCATCTGGTCGATCGTGCAGGCCTTCTGCCGTCATGTGCTTTGGGGTTTGGCGGTGCTGTTCGTCCCCTTCGCCAACCTCCTATTTCTCATCGTCGCCTGGAGTGACGCGAAGCGGCCCTTCTTCCTCTACCTCCTCAGCGGCGCCCTCTGCATGGGCTCGGTCTTCATGATGCCAAAGGACGAACTGGAGAACTACGTAAAGAACTCACCCCGTCTGCAGGAAGGGATCATCCAGGCGCTGATGCGGTTCGGGAAGCCCGAGCCCGCTCCGAAGGCCCCGCAGGGCGAGCCGTCCTACGAAGAGAAGATGGCCGCGCTCCATGCGCGCGAGCAGGACATTCTCGCCCGCAAGAGCCGGCTCCAGCCCGGCGACCACGCCGGCGCCGAGGCCCTCAACCGGGAGATCGCCGACTACAACGCGGCCCGCCAGGCTCTCTTGGGGAAGTAATCAGTCATCAGTGGGGCAGTCATCCGTGGGCGCGCCGCCCGCGAAGTGCAGGGACTGATCACTGAATTCCGCACTGATGACTGATCACTTTTCCCCTTAGCGTCGCGCCACGCGCCGGCTGCCCGCGCGCTCCGGCGCGGCGACAAAAAGATTCAAGAAGAGCGCGAAGCGGCTCGGGTCGATGGTCATGCGGGAGGCGGAAGAGGCTGATTTTTTCATGGCGATTGGGGACATAGCTAACGCCGTGCCGATCGCGAGTGGGTGCTCATGCTTGCGCCGGTTCTTCGAGGCGCGGGCGCCCCATCTATTTCAGGAATGCGTTGAACGGACTCTGAAAGATGGCAGTCTATTCGTCCTGTGAAGTCGCTCCGCCTCCATGTCATCGCCCGCCTCTTCACGGCGGTGTGGCTGATGGTGTCATGGCTGGTCGCGACGAATCACTGCGCGTTCGGGTTGATGAAGCCCACGCCGGTCGCGGGGGCGGTGCACGCGCAGTGCCACGGCTGCCCCGCCCCGGGCAAGCAGGCGCCGGCGGATGGAACGCGGGAGTGCTGCCGGGCGATCCAGGGCGCGCCGGTGCCGGAGAAGGTGGGCGGGAAGTTCGAGAGCCCTCAGGTCGCGCTGGAGTGGTTCGCGTTCCCGCCGGTGCTTTCATTTAGCCCGGTCAGTCAGGAGGGGGCGTCGCTTCTCTTTGAAGAAGGTCCGCCACGAGCAGTTTCGTTCGCGGAATCCGTCCTCCAGCGGAGCCTGCTCAGCCACGCCCCGCCGTACGCAGCCTAGCGACGCGCCGCCGCGAATCGAGTTTGTCGTTCCGCCTTTAGGCGGCGAGGGCTCATGAATAAGAGGCGGCTTTGAACGTCCGGGGCGCTTCAACCATGCAACGCCTGGCCGCCTGAAGGCGGAACTACGAGCCTTTCGCAGTCGCGCCGCATCGATTCCGGCGTTGCCGTCGTTGTCTGACCGTGTTGGGTCACGCATTCGCGTCCCGCTGCCGCGCCGGCGGTCCCGGCCCGCCGATAGAACCAAATCAACCAAACTCCGCTCACCACACTTTCGATGGCTTACTCAAATTACCTTCTTGCATGCACCGCCGCACTTTTTTGCGCCGGTTGCGCCGGCCCCCCGCTCGCCATGACGGCGAGCCATCCCGCCAGCCCGAGCGCGCCCGAAGCTTCCATGTCACCGGAGCGCTCCACCCTGCGCGCGGACGCCAACACACTGCGCACCCGCGAACTTCTCGCGCAACGCGAGCGGCAGGCCGCCGCCGCGGAATCGGAGACGCCGGCCGGCCAGACAATCCCGACGCCGAACGGAACCCGCCCATGAGAACCAAGAATCATCTGATCGCCCTCGCCCTCGGGATCGCGCTGACGGCCTCGGGACCCGCCAAAGAGAACGCCTTTGCGCCGGTCGAAAAGAACGTCCGCGCCCGCACGAAAAGCGAAGTGCGCTGGAGCCAGGACATGGCCGCGCAGGAGCAAGCGCTGGCGCAAGCGCGCGCGCTCCTGCGCCGCCCGCTGACGGTCTCGGGCGCGGTCCAGGTCGCGCTGCTCAACAACCGCGAGTTGCAGGCGGGGTTCGAGGAAGTCGGGCTCTCATTTGCCGATGTGCGCGAGGCGCGGCTGCTCGCGAATCCCTCGGCCGACCTCGCGGTGAAGTTCCCGGATCGCCCGCCGACCGCGCCGATGTACGAGTGGGGCATCGCGCAGAATTTCCTCAATCTGCTGATGATCCCGCTGCGGTCGCGGGTCGCCCGCGATCAACTCGCCGCGGCGCAACTCCGGGTGTCGGATCAGGTCGTGAAGCTGGTCGCGGAAGTGAAAGTTGCGTTCTACCAACTGCAGGGCGACGAAGCGCTGCTGGCGCGGTTGCGGACGATGCAGGAAGGGCAGGCCGCTTCGCTCCAGCTCACGCAAAAGCTGCATGAGGCGGGGAACGTGCCGGACCTCAGCCTCTCGCGAGAGCAGGCCGTGTACAGCCAGGGGCGGCTGGAGATTGCGCGCGCGGAAGCCGAGGGCCGCGCGCACCGCGAAAAGCTCAACCGCCTGCTCGGCACGTGGGGCGCCGATACCTCGTGGCGGCTCGCCGGCGAGCTCCCGCACGTGCCCGAGACCGAGCCGTCGCTTCGCGGGTTGGAGACGCTCGCGGTGGCCAACCGTTTCGATCTCGCCGCGGCGCGGGTCGGGCTCGAGAGCACGGTGCGGGCGCTCGGCTTGGAGAAGACCTTCCGCTTCATCGGCGCGCTCGACTTCGGCCTCGCCGGCGAAACCGATCCCGACAAGACGAACCTGCTCGGGCCGTCGCTGCGGCTCGAGCTGCCGGTCTTCAACCAAGGGCAGGCAAGGATCGCGCGCGGCGAAGCGCAACTGCGCATGGCGCACCGGAAGTTCGAGGGCCTCGCGATCGAGATCCGCTCCGACGTGCGGGAGCTGCGCGACCGGCTCATTAGCCAACGCGACCTCGCGCGCTTTTACCGCGATGAGGTATTGCCGACGCGGCGCCGAATCACCGAGCAAACGCTGGCGCAATACAACGCGATGCTGGTCGGCGCGTTTGAGACATTTCAAGCGCGCAAGGAGGATGTGGAGGCGGAGCGGGGGATGATTGAAGCGACTAGGGATTATTGGATTACACGGGCGGAACTGGAGCGGGCAGTGGGAGGAGACCTGGAAGCCACGCCACGAGCCGGCTCAGCTGCCGTCGCGGAGAACAAGACGCTTATCAAATCGAAAACTCGCAAGCCATGATCACTCGACGTCAACTCTTCACCGGCACCGCCCTCGCGGCCGGGGCCGCGGTTTTGAGCCGCGCCCCTGCGGTCGCCCAGCAATCGAGCGGCTACCCCAACGCCACTCGCGCCGATAAAGCGCCGCCCGTTTGGACCCGCCCACCGCATCCCGAACCCGGCGAGCCGGGCAAACACTACCAACCCGTGGTGACTCCCAATGGCTCCACCATGCCGTGGAAGCTCGTCGACGGCGTAAAGGTATTTCACCTGACGTGCGACGAGGTCTGGCATGAGTTCGTGCCCAAGACCTCCGCCAATGAGGCGCTGCGGGCGCAGTGCTGGGGTTATAACAAACAAGTGCATGGGCCGACGATTGAAGTGGTCGAGGGCGACCGACTTCGTGTTTATGTGACCAACAACCTGCCTGCTGCGACGGCCGTGCACTGGCACGGGATCATTCTCCCGAATGGAATGGATGGCGTGGGCGGCTTGACGCAGAGGGCGATTCAGCCGGGCGAGACTTACAAGTATGAATTCACGGTGTGGCAGCATGGCACGTTTATGTATCACTCGCATCACGACGAGATGACGCAGATGGCGCTCGGGATGCTCGGCGTGCTGGTCATTCATCCGCGCGAGCCAAAGGGGCCGCCGGCCGATCGCGATTTCGTCTATATGTTGAGCGAGTGGCGGATCGACCCCGGCACTTCGCGGCCCAACCCGGTGGAGATGACGGACTTCAATATCCTGACGCTGAATGGCAAATGCTATCCCGGCACCGCGCCGATGATCATTCAGCAAGGGGACCGGGTGCGGATTCGGCTCGCGAATCTCAGCGCGATGGATCATCATCCCATCCATTTCCATGGGCACGTCTGGTGGGTTACGGAAACCGACGGCGGGATCATCCCGGAAGGCGCGCGCTGGGCGGAGGCGACGGTGCTGGTTCCCGTCGGCACCACGCGGACCGTGGAGTGGATCGCCAACAACCCCGGCGACTGGGCTTTTCACTGTCACATGTCGCATCACGTTATGAATCAAATGGGACATCAGGTGCCCAATATGATCGGCGTCCAGCGCGGGGACTTTGACAAGAACGCGCGCAAGTTCCTGCCCGGCTACATGACGATGGGCGAGGCCGGCATGGCCGAAATGGGCGAGATGGGCATGAAGATTCCGCGCAATTCCGTGCCGATGGTCGGCGCTCCGGGGCCGCACGATTACATCACGATGGGCGGCATGTATACGAACATCAAAATCCGCGAAAAAATCGATGACTATAACGTCGATCCCGGCTGGTACCAGGCGCCCGCCGGTACACGGGCGAGTCTTGCGCTCGCCGAAGATCTGCGTCGCGACGGGGTCGACATGGCAAAGACAACGGCGCCGGCGTCGGCGGGGAAAGCGCTGTTTGTTTGCCCCATGCATCCCGACGTCGTTTCCGACAAGGCAGGCAAATGCCCGAGGTGCGGCATGACGTTGAAACCGAAGCAATTCCCAATGCATTGATATGTTGTTGCCGATCGAATTAACCACGGCGGAGCCGGTGCATACGGCGGTCATCCGGAGTCGCGTGCAGCCAAAGGAGTTGCCGCGTTTCGTGCCGGCCGCGTGCGGCGAGGTCTGGGCGTTCATTCGCGCCGCCGGCCTCCCGCGACCCGGCCGACACGTCGCGGTCTATCTGGATGCGCAAGGGTCCGTCGAGGTGGGGGCGGAGGTCTCCGCGCCGTTTGCCGGCAACGAGCGTGTGCAGTGCTCTCAGTTGCCGTTGGGACGGGTGGCGATGGCGGTGCACTTTGGACCATACCAGCGTCTCTCCGCAGCCCACGCCGCGATCCGCGAGTGGTGCGCGGGGCACGGATATTTGACGGCCGGTATCTCCTGGGAGATCTATGGACACTGGGAGGAGAGTTGGAACACGGATCCCTCCAAGATCCGCACCGATGTGTATTACCTCCTTCAGGACCAGGGCGGTTGACGGGGCCATTTTGCTTTCGCAATCGCCGGCGCGTTGTGGTCGGCTGGAGCCCTCCCCATGCGCGCGCTTTTTCTCTCGCTTGTCCTGCTCATTCCCTCCGTGGTTTTCGCCCAGGCGCCGGATCGCGCGGCGCTGCTCAAGAAGATGGAGCAGGCGATGGGGCCGCTGCCGGGCGAGGACCGCAAGGTGCCGCTCGACGTCAAAGTCGTCTCCGAGGAGAAGTTCGAGGGCTTTGTGCGCAAGAAGATCACCTTCGCCGTGGAGAAGGACGATCGCGTGCCGGCGTGGCTGTTGATTCCGGAGGGCGGCGGCAAGCACCCGGCGATGCTCTGTCTCCACCAGACGATCCCGATCGGGAAGGATGAGCCGGTCGGGCTCGGCAACTTCGACTCGAAGCGGCAGGCGCTCGATCTCGCGAAGCGCGGCTACGTCACCCTCGCGCCGGACTACCCGAGCTTTGGCGAGTACAAGTACGACTTCCAGGCGGCGTTCGCCGCGGGGCTCTATCAGTCCGGCACCATGAAGGCGATCTGGAACAACCTGCGCGCGGTCGATCTCCTGCAATCGCTGCCCGAGGTCGACGGCGAGCGCCTTGGCGTCATCGGGCATTCGCTGGGCGGGCACAACAGCATGTACACCGCGGCGTTTGACGAGCGGCTGAAAGTCACCGTCTCGAGCTGCGGGTTCAACAGCTTTCACAAATACATGGGCGGCAATCTCAAGGGCTGGACGAGCGACCGCTACATGCCGCGCATCGCGAGCGTCTACGACAACGACCCGAAGAAGATGCCGTTCGATTTCGACGACGTGGTGCTGGCGATCTGCCCGCGCGCCTTCTTCGCCATGTCGCCGCTGCGCGACCATAATTTCGAAGTGACCGGCGTCGACGACGTGATCGCGAAAGTGCAGCCCGTCTACCAGGCGCTGGGCGTGCCCGAGCGGCTGAAGGTCGTCCATCCCGACGCCGGCCACGAGTGGCCCGAGCCGGAGCGAATGGCGGCGTACGAGTTCATCGATCGCGCGCTGAAGAAGTAGGCGGCTCGCCGCGAATGCAGAGTTGTAGCCACGGCCCGGTGGGCCGTCTGGACGCGGCCAACGGCGGAGGCTATTTTTCGAGCGAGCACGATTCGCAACTCACACGTCCAAACGGCCCACAGGGCCGTGGCTACAACCGGGGGGCGCGATGACGCCGGCGCTACGGCGCGAGCTGCGACGCGACACCGTTCCGCGCCACCGCCAGCGCGCCTTCGATCTGCACCTGCGTCGCCGCGAGTTGCCGCAGAAAGAATGCCTCCACGCAACGAAAGAGCCGGTCGCAAATCGCAGCCAGCGGTGACTTGAATCCGTACTCCAGCGTGATCTGCACCTCGGTGAGATTCTCGCGCACCGGCGTGAACTCGAGCAGCCCGGAGAGGTCGACGTTCCCGGTGGTCGATTGAAACAGGATCTGGTTCGGGTCCGCCGTCGGCAGCTCGACGAGCACACAATGGACCCGCAGCCCGCGCGGAAGCGCGCAATCGAACTGGCCTGTGCCATCCTCGGTGATCACCGCGGTCTCGACTCCGGGAAGCCGGCGACGCAAGCCGGCCAAGTTCGCGAGCTGCGCTCGGGTCTCATCGAGGCTGCGGTGAATGTGAAGAACCTTTTGGATAAACATGCCCATTCTACTTTAGCAACGCAGGTGCCACCGCTGTTCTACAGAGTAAACCCGCGCCGTGGCACCCGCAAGGTGTCGTTGTCTAAAGCATAGTTGTCTTCTTTCCCGACAACAGTTGACGCCACCACTGGACGGTCCGCCCGCCGAAGGCGAGCTCTCCCAGCACCGGCACGTCGAGGAGCGTCTCGAGGATCAGGCGGTTGCCCGAGGTGATGAGCGCGTTGTTCAAGGAAGGCGGGACGAGCTCGTTGACGATCACTCCCGCGCAGGTCAATCCCTGCGCCTGGATCGCGCGCACCGTCAGCAGCGTGTGGTTGAGCGCGCCGAGGCGATTCGCGACCACCACGATCACCGGCCAGCCGAGCTCGGCCGCCAAGTCGCTGATGAAATAGTTCCGCGTGATCGGCACAAACCAGCCGCCGACGCCCTCGACCAGCACATGGTCATGGCCGAGCTGTGCGGTCCGGCAGGAGCGGCGGACGAGGTCGAGATCCACCGGCCGGCTCTCCAGCAGCGAGGCCGCGTACGGCGCCGCCGGCGTTTGCAGCCAGACTGGATTGATCGCCTCCAGCGAGAGGCTCTGGTCGCCGGCGGCGTGGAGCGCGAGCGCGTCGCCGCGGTCGCCGCAACAGATGGGCTTGAGCCCCACGGCGCGGCGGCCTTCCGCGCGCCACTCTCGGACCAGCGCGCAGCCGACGTACGTCTTGCCGACGCCGGTGTCTGTGCCGGTGAGGAAAAAGTTCATGGCGTCAGACCGAGGTGACCATGCTTGTCGACCCGCGTCAGTTTTCGCCGATCGCTTCCTGGAGCAGGGCGGCGATGCCGTCCGCCTGGCGGTTGATGACCGCGCCGTCGCGGCCCTCGATGAGCAGCCGGACTTTCGGCTCGGTGCCGGAATAGCGGAGCAGCACGCGGCCGAGATCGCCGAGCTCCCGCTGCGCCTGCTGCACGAGCGCGAGCACCTCGGGCAGCTCCTCGAGCGGCGGCTTCCTGGTCACGCGGAGATTGCGCTGCGCCTGCGGGTATTTGGCAAGGCAGCTCTTCAGCTCCGAGAGCTTGCTGCCCGTTTCGACCATGATCCGCAGGATCTGCAGCGCCGCGATCAGCCCGTCGCCGGTCGTGCTGTAGTCGCGGAAAATCAGGTGGCCGCTCTGCTCGCCGCCCAGGTTGTAGTTCTCGCGCATCATCGCCTCGATGACGTAGCGGTCGCCCACTTTCGTCCGTAACACCCGGCCCTCCGCGTTGCGCAGCGTTTCATCGAGGCCGAAGTTGCTCATCACCGTCGCGACCAGGGTGTTGTGGTGCAGTTGCCCGCGCTTGATCATGTCGAGCGCCGCGATCGCCATGATCTCATCGCCGTCCACGCCCTCGCCCTTCTCGTCGCAGAGCAGGCAGCGGTCCGCGTCGCCGTCGTGCGAGATCCCGATGTCCGCGCCGGTCTCCTTCACGATGCGGGTGATTTCCTCCGGGTGCGTGCTGCCGCAATCGCGATTGATGTTGCGGCCGTTCGGCGTGTTGTGGGCGACGATGACCTCGGCCCCAAGCTCGCGCAGGACGGCCGGCGTCGACTTGTAGGCCGCGCCATTGGCCACATCGACCGCGACCCGGAGGCCGTCGAGCGTGCGCCCGCGCGGAAAGCTCGCCTTGGAGAACTCCACGTAGCGCCCGAGCGCGTCATCGATGCGGGTCGCGCGGCCGATCTTGCCCGCCGTCGGCCGGATGCTCTCGATCTCGCCGCTGAAGACCAGGTTCTCGATCCGCTTCTCGATCTCGTCGTCGAGCTTATAGCCGTCGTGCCGGAAAAACTTGATGCCGTTGTCCTCGTAAGGATTGTGCGAAGCGCTGAGCACGATTCCCGCATCCGCCCGCAGCGAGCGCGTGATGTAGGCGACCCCCGGCGTCGGCAGCGGCCCGATGAGCAGCACGTCCGCGCCGAGCGACATCACCCCCGCGGCGAGCGCGTTCTCCAGCATGTAGCCGGATTGGCGCGTATCCTTGCCGATGACGATCGTCGGCCGGCCGCCGCGCCGCCGGCCATGGGCGCCCGACTGCGCAAAGACGTGCGCCGCCGCGCGGCCCAGCTTCAGCGCCGTCTCCGCGGTGACCGGCTCGATATTGGCCACGCCACGGACGCCATCGGTGCCAAAGATTTTGCGGGCCTGTTCTGCGGATGAAATTGAAGACGACTGAGACATGAACGTTCAAGCGTCAGAAACATGGCCGGAGAGGTAAAGGATGAAAAAGGACGCCGGGGCCTCTCCGCTCTCCGTTCCCGGCGCGGGTTCGTGGACCGCCCAAAGGTGCGCTCCAGCGCGCGCGGGTGGGCGGCTGCGGAGGCGCGGAGCCGAGCAAGCGTTAGTCCAGTGATTCCAGCGATGCCCCTGAAAACAAAGGAAGAATGATCGCCCTGGCATCATTGAACTCTTCCTTCCGCCGCCAATACCCATGTTTCTCGATCAAGCGGCGCGCCTCCTTAAGATCGTCCACCGGCCCGCGCGGCGTGCCATCCGGGTGCTGGTTCCAAGGGTAAGCCGTCTCGCGAAAGAAGAGCCGCGCGCGGTGGAGGTGGATGTCAGCGAGAAACAGCGGCATCGGCCCGCGCTCGGCGATTTCCCACGCTTCGTCCAGACCGCTCTGCGCGCTCTCGGGACCCGTGCGGGCGCCGGTGACAGTCCGCTGCCAAGCATGGGTGAGGAGGGCGGCGGGGATGAAGTGTTGCGCGCCGGCATGGCGGAGGCCGGAGACAGCGGACTCCAAGTTATTAATCGGAGTCGAGCCCAGCGGGACAGCGCCCGAAGCTTGAGCTTCATCACCAGCAACAACAACAACTCGAGCGGAGTGGGAGGAAAGCACCGCTGCGTAGAGCGCAGCGCGGCCCAGGGTGAGGTGGTTGAGGGCGATGTCGAGAAGCGAGGCGTTGGTGAAATGGTTCGTCCACCAGTCGAGCGTCTGCGCCGCGCGCTCGGAGACGGCGCAGCAGGATCGGAACGCAGCCGTCTCAGCTGTGGGATCTGCGGGGATCTTGCCCGCAGGTCCGCCGCCATCGGGCGCGATGCCCGATGGCCCCACAAGCTGGAAGCCTGCGCCCCAATGCTGCCATGCGGCACGCTCCGCTTCCGTCAAGAGGAGGTCGCAATACTGGAAGCCCTGCACGGAATACAGCATCGGGTAGGCGGGCTCACGCTCGGCCTGCATCTGCTCGGCCTCGCGAAATCGCGCCGCTGCCTCGGCTTGGCGGCCCGCCTGGTACAGTGCGTCGGCATGGGTCGTGCGCATGACCATCCGCATAGCCTCATCCCCGCTGCGGTCGGCGTAGGTCACGGACTGCTCTGCGTCCGCCGCCGCCCCATTCACCTCGCCCAGCGTCAGCTCCAACTCGCTCAAGTTATTCGCGCTGATGGCGGCTTGTTTCCAGTTGGCCTGCCTGACGCGCATCTCCAGCGCAATCCGCGTCAGATCAAGGGCCTCGGTCAGGCGGCCCAAGGCGCGCAGGGTGAACGCGGCTGCGTTCAACAACCAAGCTTGGTCGCCCTCGGTGAGCGCGGGTGAGACACGGCTCCATGCTGGTTCGAAGAAGCAGGCGATGGCTCCCAGGTTGGAGCCAAACGCCCCAAGTTTTCTCACGCTGTAGATTTCGTTTCCTCTCTGGATGCGGGTGAAGAAGACCCCATCACACACCTCCTGCTGCAACCCTGCCTGACAGCCGTGGACTACGGCTTGATAGAGCGGTTGGAGGTCTTCGAGGGAGGGTAGGTCGCCTTCCTTCGTAGTCGCGCAGAGGTGTTCGTAGAGCCGGCGATGCGCGGCCCGCCAGCACTCAGGCTGCCGCTCGCGCAGGTGCAGGCCGAAGTATTCTCTCAGCAGCGGATGCGCGTCAAGTGACACGAGCCGGCGGGATCCATCGCGGTTAACGGTCAAAAGCCGGGCGTCTTCCAAGCGCTGGAGAGATCGATTCCGCTGCGCCTCGCTTACGTTCGCGAGCGGCCCGGTCAGCCCGGTGATTGCCGGGCTTTTCCACATGGCTTCCAAGCAATCCGCGGTCGCGGGCCGGTCGAACAAGCCCAGAAGCCTGAGCAGCGCCAACGCGCGCTGACCCTCCTGGCGTTGTTCCCTCGCCGGCTTGCTGAAGAGGCAGCGCAGCCAGGCAAGAATACCGCTTGGGGCCATCCATCTGACGTATGCGTCTATGACATGGAAGGCGTGGCCGCCCTGTTCCTCGGCATTGGCTTCCTGCAGCTTGATAAGGTCGCGTTTACGAATGTCACCGCCGTGGGCATGGCGGAGGAAGCTGCCAAGCAGGTTGAGGGTGAGCGCGTGGCCTTTCACATCTTCCACCAGATTCGCGTACTCGGACGGATTGCCCCTCACGCCGAGGCTTCTGAGCAACGCCACGCCGGCCTCATTGGACAGGCGCGTGAGCGTTTCCTCCAATACCCCTCTCCTGAGGAAGGCGCGTAGATCCGAGATCGAGTAGCGAGTAGTGACGACGCACAGGCCTTGGTTGCTCGTGGCCAGCCCTTTGAGCAAAGCGGCGAGGCCTTGGTCCTTGAGTTCGCCCGGTGTGGGTGAGGTGGGTGCGAACTGCAGCGGCTCCAGACCATCGAGGATGAGCAGCGCACGCCTTTCGCCAACGAGTTGGGCAAGCCGCCGGCCCTTCTTGAAGGCGCCTTGTGCGCTGCCGGCCATCGCTGCGTCACCGAAAAAGGCGAGGGCCTCTGCGAGAAACAAGTCGGACGAAACGGCGGTTTGCTCGCGCGTTCCCTGGCTGTAGAAGGACCAGGCGAAGACAGAATCGCAACCCGGCCAGTCCCGATGCGCCAATTCCGCCGCCCACTTCGCGACGAGCGAAGTCTTCCCCTCGCCGCCGAGGGCGACAAAGGTGAGGACGTGCAGGCGCTGCGGCTCGCCACGAACGGCTTGGTCCCACGCGTCGGAGAGCAGCTTCGTCTCCGCCTCGCGACCGATGAGATCGATCGGGGCGTTCTTGATGATCCGCGAAATGTCGGCGGGAATGAAACGCGTGAGGACGGGGCGCGCAGGAAGTGGGGCGGCGGTGGCGACAGGCGTGTTCGCGTCGGGCGGCAGGGGAACGAGCCCGCCGAGTGCGGGTTTGATAATCGCCGGCTGCGCAGTCAATTCGCGATAGAGCTGCAAGTAGCCTGGGTCCGCGAGTTCGAACGACGATACGTGATACCGCGTGTCGTTCTTGATTGGACCAGGGATATCCTCCTGCTTCGCTCCCGGCAGCAGCACTGGGATGAAACGCTTGTTCCCCTTTTCGTCGTACAGATAGTTGTAGATCAGTTTACCTTCCCAAAACACGCCCCG
>DASYIS010000446.1:0-13348 GCA_035997375.1 Chthoniobacteraceae bacterium | reverse complement strand
GTGAAGCCGGGACAATGCCGGGCCTTTCCGAACGAGTGGAACTTCCCCGGCTGGCGCGAGGTGTGCGAAGCGATCCCGGTCCCGCGGAAGCGTGAGCCGAAACCTCCGGCGTCTCCTATCGGGGACGGACGCTGTTGATCGAGGTCTGGATCGGCATCGGCAGGCCCGCCGGCGTGCGATCGAGAATCTTCACGCCGAGCAACACCGCCGAGGCGCCGCTCTTGTCGCCCTCCGAGGATTCCGCGCGGAGCACGACGCCCTCGGCGTCGAGCCAGAGCTTCACTTTCTCCTGATAGGCGCCGTCGCGCGTGCGTTTGTCCTGCCGAAGGGCAGCCTCGATGCGGCCCTGAATCTGCGCGGAGAGGCCGGCGAACGGACTGCCGCCCCGTTTCCCGCCGCTCCGGCCGCCGACGATTCCGACGCCGTCGCCGGCCAAAGGCCCGTCCCCCTTGATCTTGCCGCCCATGGCGGGCGCGGGCGGTTCATCGACGACCGCCAAAGGTTGGGGTTTGGCCTCGGCGAGCTCGGGTGCGGCTTCGAGAACCTGTTTCGGCTCCGTGGTTTTCTGTTCAGGCGGGGTTTCGAGCGGCGGCGGTGTGGCGAGCGGCTTGGTGTCCGGAATGATCGTGGCCCACTTGACTTGTTCGCGGGCCGGCGCAGTGGACTGGGCCGGCGGATGCCATTTCCACGCCAGCCCTCCGCCGATCAAGGCAACCGCCGCGAGCATGAGCCGGCTTCGACTGCGCCGGGACAATCCACGCCTGGCTTTGGTTTCGCTCATGGCCGCTGAAATCCGCGGTTACGGCCGCACGCTGTTGATCTGCGTCGTGACCGGCATGGGCATGCCTTGGGGCAAGCCGTCGAGCATCTTGACTCCTTTCAACACTTCGGCCGCACCGGCGTCGTTGCCCTCCGCCGACTCGGCCCGCGTGACGACCCCGTTGGAGTCGAGCCAAAGCCTGACCTTCGCCCGGTACACGGCCGAGCGGGTCTGCTTGTTCTGCTTCAAGACGTCGGCGATGCGGCTTTTGATTTGCGAGGCTTCGCGCGTGTACCGGCTGCCGCCCCCGTTGCCGTTTCCACCCACGCCGACGAAGCCGCCGTTGCCGGAACCGCTCAGGCCGAAATTGTCGCCCGCGCCCTTGATGTTGCTGCCCATGGAGGGGGGCGGTTCGTCCTTCGGCGGCTCCGGCTTCGGGTCCGACTTGGCCTCCGGCTCGAGCACCTGCTTCTGTTCCGTCACCTTTTGCTCGGGTGGCGGCTGCTGCACTGGGGGCGGCGTGGGAATCGGTTTCGGCGGGGGCGGCGGGAGCGGCGAGATCATCACGATCCGCTCCGGCGCGGCGTGTGAACTGGATGGCTTGTGCATCTTCAGGGCTACTCCGCCACCGATCAGGCCCACCGTGGCCACGATGATCAGGATGCGGTTGCGCCGGAAGAATCCTCCCTCGTCGTCGTCGTCGTCGAAGTAGCTCATAACTCGATCAGCGGGTGGCCTGTGCGGGACCGCCACGGGCCGGGGCGGGCGTGGCCGGCGCGTGGTTGCCGGGCGCCGGCGTCGCCGCGGCCGGCTTCGCGTCGGGCTTGATGCGTTGGTCGGCCAACTTGTCGCCGTAATCCTGCACCAGGTTTTGCAGCTTCACCTTGGTGATGCCGACGAACGGCTCGCGCGCTGTGAGCGCGGTGCCGAGCCCGAAGTTCTCGTAGCGGGTCAAAACCTCGCTCCCGATCTTGTACATCTGCTGATTCTTCCGCAACTGGTCCGCGACCTTGCGCTCGAGCTCGATCTTCTCAGAATTTAGTTTCACGCGCGCTGCTTCGCGTTTCTCCGCGAGCGCGGTGACCTCCTGGTGGGCCGCCTTCCACTTCGCGAGGCTCGCGGCGAGCCGTTCTCCTTCCGCTCGTTGCTCCTCCAGTTTCGTCCGGAGGTCGGCGATCGTCTTTTCGGCCTCCGCCTTGGCGGCATCGCTCTCCTTGGTTTTCTTCACCAAGTCGGATTCGACGGCTCTCTTGTCGAGGTCGGCCTGGTCTTTCTGCGCCTGCAGGGTGTCCTTCTCGCCCTGGAGGTTGCGCAATTGCAGCATGGTATTGCGCAAGGTCTCGCGCAATTTGACTTCCGCCTGACTCTGCTCGGGCGCGGCGCCGGCCGCGGCGACGAGGCAGACGAGCAGCAGGGAAGTGAGAAAAAACTTAATCATGGAAAAGAGCGCTACTTTCCGGACTTGGTCGCCAGGCCGACTTGCGACAATCCCACGCGGCCCAGCACGTCCAGCACTTCCATCACGGATTGGTACTGCGTGAGGCTGTCGCCGCGGACGACCACCGGCATTTCCGGGTTCTCGGCTTTGGCCTGTTGCAGCCGCTGCTCGAGCTCTTGGAGACTGACGGGAATCGTGTCGAGCGCCAGTCCGCCCTGGTTATTGATGGTAATGGCCTTGGTCTTGGGCTTGGCCAGGCTCGGGGCCGCGCTCGCCTTGGGGAGGTTGACCTTGATTCCCTGCACCGAGGCGGTGCACATGAGAATAAAGATGACCAGCAGCACATAGGCCAGGTCCAACATCGGGGTGATGTTGATGTCGTCGTACGGTTTGTCTTCGGCTGAAACTTGCATGGGATGAGTTGGTTAGCGGACGGTTGCGGGAGTGTTTTCGGCGTTGTGGTTGGCGCGATAGTAGTTCTGGAGCAGCGCCATCAGGCTCGCGGCGGTGAGCGGGACGGCGTTGGTGCGCGCGGCCGCGCGTTCCTCCTCCTTGCCCGAGTAGAACTCGGCCATCTTGGTGACGAATTCGTCGATGAAAACATGCATGTCGGCCGTGGCTTCCTTCACCCGCGATAGGATATAGTTATAACCGAACAGCGCCGGGATGGCGACGGCGAGGCCGGCCACGGTGGCCAGCAACGCGGCCGCGATGCCGGGGGCGATGGCGTTGACATTCACCTCGCCCGCCGCGGCCACGCCGGCGAAGGTACTCATGACGCCGACCACGGTCCCGAGCAGGCCCAGGAACGGTCCGCCGGAAATGCAAATGGTGAGCAGCACGATCAGCCGGTCGATGACCTGCTTTTCCCGGACCAGTCCGCCGTCCAACGCCGCCCGAATCGCCTGGATGGAACGGCCCGAAAGCGCGCGGTCGCTGTGTTCCACGGCCATCCGATGGCGGATCTCCTCCGAGCCGATGTGATAGAGCCGATAGACGGAGGATTTCCGCAGCGCCCGCTGCCCCTTTTCATCCACGCGGCCGCCGAGACTCTTGATGCTCGCGCCGTCACCGCTGTCGAGCGCGGTGAGGTCCGAGGCGAGTTTGCCCCACTCTTTCATGAACAGCTGATTTCCCTTGGAGACTTTGTTCAGATAGCCGACTTTGGTGAACATCACATACCACGAAAGCGCGGCCATGAAGGCGAGAATGACGATGGTCAGCCAGCCGTCGAGGGTGAGCGAATTGACGATGACATCCATGTGGCCGCCATGGCCGCCTCCGCTGCCGCCGCCTTCGTCGTCCGCGAAGACCATCGCCTTGGAGGCCGGGTCGCCGCCCTGGGTCAGTGCGGCCAGCTTGAGCGCGCCGAGCGGTCGCGCCACCTTGGAGACGACCAATTCGTCGAGCTCGGCCTTGAGCCCTGTCGCCCCTTCCACCGTGTCGCCGCCGATGAGGAGCGGGCCGGCGAGAGCCGGCAGGCCGCCGGTCACCGTCCCATAGCTCACGCCATTCAGCAGCAGCGTGATCTTGCCGCCCTCCGCGACCATCGCCAGGTGGCTCCACGTCCCGACCGCGACGGGCGCCCCCGCCGGCGTGCGCCGGGTGCCGCTCGCATCGGTGACTTCCACGTAGGGAATGCCATTGTCGATGCCCATGGCGAAACCGCGGTCGTCCTCGCGACGGCTGAGCGCCACGCCCTTCGGCTGCAGGACCGGGAGCTTGAACCAAAAGGAGATCGTCGCCGGCGCGCCGTCTTTCCAGCCCAAGGATTCAGCGGCGGGAACGGTCAGCGGGGCGCCGAGCAGGCGCAGGCCGCCGCCGATGAGCGCCCCGTCGAGCCCGACGCCCGCGGCTTGGGCGTTGTTGCCGTTCTTCGTGAAGTCGCTCGGCGGGGCGTTGCGCTCGCCGAAATGGTAGACGAGCACCGTGTCCGCATCGTAGGTGGCCTTCGAGTCGCTCACATTCACGGCCTTCGGGCCCGTGTTCCCATAGTAGAGCCAGAAGGTGGTCGAGGCGCCCGGCTTGACCTCCGGCAGCTTCACCCACACGAAGGCATCCTGAAGCTGCGCCTCGACCCGCTCGAAGTGATAGGTCAGCAGCGTCTTGTTATCGTCCGCGACAAACCGCAAATCGCTCAGGTCTTCCCGGCCCGCCTCGAACTTATAGTTGCCCGAGTGCAGCCGGATGAGGGCGACCGTGGTGCCGATCGGGTCGTCGATGGCGGCGCCCTTGGCGGTGGTATCGACGGTGATTTTCTTGCGGATGGTCCACTCCTTGTCCCACCAATCCCCAGCTTGGGCGGACGCGCCGAGCACGAGCAAAAATAGAATTAATAATCGATTCATAAACTAATTAAAAGTCGGCCCAAACGCGGAAGTTGACGCGGCCATCGCCCCGCTTCGTCTCGGATTGGCTAATCAAAGGCATGGCGAGATCGATCGAGCCGTTCAGGTGATCCAGCAGGCGCAGGCTGCTCCCGACGCCGGCACTGGCGAGGCGGTAATGCTTCTCCTGCCCAGGCAGGGAGTCCCGCACGCTGACATAGCCGCCATCGGCAAAGGCATAGAAGCGCCACTCGTTCCCCTTGGGTTTCACCCACCCGAGCAGCGAAGGCGTGCGCAGCTCCACCGTGGCGAAAATGCCGTTGTCGCCGAGTACTTCGGATTCGAGATAGCCGCGCACCGTGGACGAACCGCCGCCGGCCACCTGCTCGGTATTTACGAGGGCCTGGCTCGCCAACTGGCCCTGCACGCGGGCGTAGGTCTGCGCCACTTTCCCCACGTCGCGCTCGTCGGAAAGTTCGCCATGGACATAGGCGAAGTTTCCACCCGACGCGTGACGCTTCAGCTCGAACTCAGCCGGGCTGCTGCCCGCGCCGCGCAACCCGGCAACGCCGGCGAGGTTGACGGAGGTGGTGTACCCTTTGCCCGCCCAAGTGCCATCATACGTGGCGCTGAGCGGCCAGTAGGTCAGCGGGGACGCCGTCAGCACCCCGCCGAGGAGTACGCTTTCCTCGTAATGTTTGTAGTCCAGACCCAGGCTCACCGACTGATAGAAATTTTTGCCGGCCGGCAGCGAGATATTCGCCCGCACTCCCAAGGTCTGTCCGGGGGCGGCGACCGTGACGCTGCCAATGTTGTTGGAGGTGATATTGCTTGTCTGCTTGGTCCCTTGGAAAATCAGCGTCAACCCATCCACCTTCGGCAAACGCAGGAGGTAATAGGCCGAAAAGATCTCGGAATCGTCCCGCCGCTCCGGCGCCGTCAGGTAGGTGAAACCGACGGCATGCCCCAGTTGCCACAGGTTGCCGTAATTGGCCGACGCGCTAAGCCGCAGCGGAGTCGTGTCGGCGCTATAGCGATTATTCAGCTCCACCGATCCGTGCAACGGCAGCTTGTCCTCCACGGTCAAATCGATGTCGACGGTCCCCGGCTCCACTCCGGGACGCAGCGAGGGGGTCACCCGCCGATCCGGCCACTTGTTGAGCGCAAGGTTCTCCTGCGTGAGCGCGTTAAAATTCGGCACCGAGCCCGGACTCACGGACGGGACGGCCCGTTTGATGCGCTCCAGGTCGAAGTAACGCGCGCCTCTCACGCGCAGCCGCCCGACCTCTTGCTCGACCGCCTTGAGCACGATGATGCCCCCGCGGCCCGTCTGCTCCGGCACTTCCACGATGACCGTCTGGAATCCCTTCTCATGGTACGCCGCCTCGAGGGCCGACCGCGCCTGCTCGACGTCGGCCGCCGTGCGCTCCGGCCCGAGGAAAGGGTAGACGGCCTCTCCCGCCTCGAGCGGGCTGAGCTTCTTGACGCCCGTGATCCGATATTCGCGGATATACAACTTGGCCAGGGGCGCGGCCGGCGCGAGGGTGCCGCCGGGCTCTTCGGCAGGCGGGGCTGGCATACCAGGGGAGACCGCCCCATGTGCCGTCAACATTCCGCTCCCGCCGGCCGCGAGTCCGAAGACTCCGGCGGCCCACAGGCGTCGGAAAAGTTGAGCGGATTGCTTCATGCAAGTGGGTATTCGGACAGGCAGTCTTTGCGTCGCGTCTTGTAATCCCGTACCCTCCCTGCTGCCAGTCCGGGATTGTGACGTTCCTGTGCCGGAGAAACCGTACCGGAGCCTCTTTATCGCGCGGGCGAGTGCTTAGCCGCCGCCGGCCCCGGCCCGAGCCTTCGTACGGCAGCACTTCCGACCATCCAGCGGGTTTTACGGGTCAAAACCCCTCTGTCTTTAAATTGTAACAATCGTCTTCTCTATCCAACGGATTCCAACCAGCCAAGGGCTTCGCCCTTGGATACCCCACTCGCGGCACCCTCCACCACGCTGAGTGAAGCGCACGCGTGGGGCGCCAACGCGTACGAAATTCGCGTTCGACCCGGCGGCACCTACAGATACCCCGCCGCGTGCATCCGCCGCGTCAAATCGCTCTGGCGGGTCAGCAGTTGCCCATACACTTCCTTGTGATCCTCGTTCGGCTCGGCACGGGTGGCGGGGTCGAGCTTGACGATGCGGGTGCAGAGCTCGCGGAAGGTGGTCGGGTGGCCGCTGGCGCTTTCGTGCGCGAAGGCGGCCTGGAGGGCGGAGCCGAGCGCGGCGCCCTCGGCGCTTTGCAGGCAGACGGTCGGGACGCCGAAGATGTCGGCGCAGATCTGCCGCCAGAGGGCGCTCTTGCTGCCGCCGCCGGTGAGGCGGATTTCGGTCGGCGTGATGCCGAGCTCGCGGAAGCGGTTGAGGCCGTAGGCGAGGCCGAGGGTGGCGCCTTCCATGGTCGCGCGGGCAAAGTGCGCGGGTGTCATGTTGTCGATCGTCACGCCGTGGAAGCTGCCGGTGCCGTTGGGGAGATTCGGCGTGCGTTCGCCGGTGAGGTACGGGAGGAAGAGCAGGTCGCCCGCGCCGGCGGGGACGGTGCCGATGTTCGACTCGAGCTGGGCGTGGTTCCACCCGAACATCTTGCGCGCCTGCTCGGTGGCGACGGTCACGTTCATCGTGCAGACGAGCGGCAGCCAGCGGTCGGTGCTGTCGCAAAAGGCGGCGACTTCGCCCTCGCGATCGATCACCGGCTCGGCGCTGAAGGCGTAGACGGTGCCGGAGGTGCCGAGCGAGACGGTGACCACGCCGGGCTGCACGTTGCCGGTGCCGATCGCGCCCATCATGTTGTCGCCGCCGCCGGCGGAGACGACGACGTTTTTGCCGAGGCCCCACTCCTGGCAGAGGGCGTCGCGGAGCAACCCGGCGGCGCGGCGCGAGGAGGCGAGCGGCGGCAGGCAGGCGCGCAGCTCGGGGTCGATGAAGTCGATGAGCGGTTCGCACCACTCGCGCTTGCGGACGTCCATGAGGCCGGTGCCGGAGGCGTCGCCGTACTCCATGCTGCGGTCCCCCGTGAGGTAGAGGTTGATGTAATCGTGCGGGAGCAGGATGCCCTCGAGCGCTTTGTAATGGGCCGGCTCCTCCTGTTTCAGCCAGAGGATTTTCGGGGCGGTGTAGCCGGGGAGGAGCGCATTGCCGGCGATCTCGATCAACCCCTCGGCGCCGCCGAATTCCGCCTCGAACTCCTTGCACTGCGCGACCGTGGAAGTGTCGCACCAAAGCTTCGCCGGGCGGATGACCTTGTTCTTCTTGTCGAGCGGGACGAAGCCGTGCTGCTGGCCGCTGACGCCGATGGCGAGGACCTCCTTCCGGCGCGCGCCGAGCTTGCCGAGCACTTCGGCCACGGTGGCGGCGACGGCGTCGAGCCAGCTCTGCGGATCCTGCTCCATGTGACCCGGCGGCAGCCCCTCGATGAGGCCGTAGGCGTGAGAGGCGGTGGCGAGGGTCTGCCCCGTCTCGACGTCGAGGGCGAGGGTCTTGGTGCTTTGGGTGCCGCTGTCGATGCCGAGGGCGATCATGAAGGTGGTGGAAGAAGGAGCGTGCTCGCGCCGGCGCTCGGGCGCCAGATTGAAATGAAGCCCGCCTGCGCGGAAACTCAAATCGCCACGCGGCGCGGCGCGGCCTCCAAGGTGAACGACGCTGGACGTCGGCTTGAAACCATCCTCCTCATCTTCTTCATCATCTTCATCCCCATCGTTCAGCTTACTTTCTCGCCGGAGCGGTGAACGAAGAACGGTGGGGATGAAGATGATAATTACGACAAACAACGAACACGTTTTCGACGATCTTTGGGCTGCGATGCGAGCGCTGAGCGAAGGCAGCCGTCCCGGAGGGACGAAGGAAATTAGCCGGTGGTGGAGCGAGGAACGAGCGGAACCACCGGAATTCTCAACCAAACGAAACCCGTCCCGAAGGGACGGTGGAAACGCTGTTGGGGAGACACGGTTCCGGCGCCACCTCCGGGGCGCCTCCGCGTGTCCGGCGGGTTCCGGTGGTTGCGCTCGTTACACTCGCAGCACCACCGGCTAATCTCCTGCTGGCCCTCCGGGCCGCCTGCATCATCCGGCTCCGCCGGGTTAGGATGAAGAAGAGGGAGAGGATGGCTTCAAGTCGCGCCTTGCCGGTGGATCTTCGTTCCCGGCGCTTGCGATTGCGCTCGCCCGCCGCCCCGTGGTAAGACACAGGCGGGGCTGGCGCGCGTGCCGGCTCCTCTCTATTCTCCGCCCATGGCTACTCAACCCATCGTCACGAAGCTTTTGCACACGCGCTATCGCGTGGAGGATCTGGAAAGGACGGTCTCCTTTTACACGGAGGTGCTCGGGCTCGAGGAGGTGAAACGGAGCACGTCGGCCCGCGGCTCGAAACTGGTCTTCCTGAAGACGCCGGGGAGCGAGGAACTGATCGAGCTGTGCGAATTCAAGCAGGCCGGCCCGGTCATCGTCGGGCCGGACCTCACGCATCTCGCGTTCGAGGTGGAGGACATCGAGGCCTTTGCCGAGCATGCGAAGGCGAAGGGCTACCCGCTCTCCGACGGGCCCTCGCCCTCCGGCACCGGGAGCATCATCGCCTTCGTCGACGCACCGGAAGGGTACGAGATCGAGATCATCCAGCGCGCAAAGGATTAACCGATGGAATTCGATTGGCTCGACTGCCCGTTCGACCTGCGCCAACTCACCCCCAAGGAGGTGGAGGAATCGTTTGAGGACCCCTTTTCCATCCGGCTGATGCCGGAAGGGATGGAGGGGAGCGAGCACGCGCGCTATTTCAATCTCGGAAAGTCGGTCGGCGACCGCGGAGTCTTCACGGTGTTCTGGACGGATGGAAAGCGCTACCGCGCGATCGCCGCGCGCGACATGGCGCCGGAAGAGGCGGCCTTTTACGACCGGAAGAACTCGGAGGCGGGGTTTTAGCCATGTCTTTCCCACCCATGAAATTAATCTCGCGCTGGTCGGAGCTGCCGACGTTCGAAACCGAGGAGGCGGAGGCGCTCTTCTGGGCCGGCGCACGGCTGGACGTGCGGCTGATGAACAACTCCATCCTCAAGGCCGACACGCGCGAGTCGACGACGATCACGCTGCGCTTCGACCCCCGGATGCTGGCGCGGATCAAGCGCATCGCGCGCTCGCGCTACCTCAATTACCAGAGTATGATCAAGCAGTGGCTCAGTGAGCGCCTGGAGAAGGAGATCTGAGCGTTCGTTTAGAAAATCACATGTTTGTCGATCATATCAAAATCACCGCGCAGGCGGGCGACGGCGGGAATGGCTGCGTCAGTTTCCGCCGCGAAGCCTTCGTGCCGCGCGGCGGTCCCAACGGCGGCGACGGGGGGCGTGGCTCGTCCATCGTGCTGCATGCCGATACGCACACGGACAATCTCACTTCGTTCTTTTACGAGCCGATCATCAAGGGGCGGCACGGCGGACACGGCATGGGCAAGGAGTGCTACGGCAAGTCGGCCGAGGACAAAATCCTGCGCGTGCCGGTCGGGACGATCGTCTACCGCTTGCAGCCGCCCGAGGAGCGCACGGGGCTGGAGGCTTCCGTCGAATACGGCACGAGCGCGCAGTACATCAACCTCGAGAAATCGCCGGAAGACGTGGTCGAGCCGGCCGAGGGAGAGGAAGGCGGGCCCGAGCCGCTGGACGTGACCAAGCTGGAGATCATCGTCGATCTCACCGAGCCGGGGCAGGAGTTCGTGCTCTGCAAAGGCGGCAAGGGAGGGAAGGGAAACGTCCATTTCAAGAGCTCGCAAAACCGCGTCCCGACGCAGTTCACGTACGGCGAGGAAGGCGAGAAGGGGACCTACTATCTCGAGCTCCGCAAGATTGCGGATGTCGGCCTCGTCGGTTACCCGAATGCCGGCAAGTCGACCCTGCTCACGAAAGTCTCCGCCGCGCGGCCGAAGGTGGCGGCCTACCCGTTCACCACGCTCACGCCGCACATCGGCGTGGTCGAGACGCCGGGATACCAGCGCTTCACCGTGGCGGACATCCCCGGCCTCATCGAAGGCGCGCACGCCAACGTCGGGCTCGGCCACGAATTCCTGCGGCACATCGTCCGCTGCAAGCTGCTCGCCTTCGTCGTCGACATCGCCGGCACCGACGGCCGCGAACCGGTCGCCGACCTGGAGAGCCTGCGCCGCGAGATCAATCTCTACGACAAATCGCTCTCCGAGCGCCCGTGGATCGTGGTCGCGAACAAGATGGATCACCCCGACGCGGAGGAGAAACTGAAGGCCTTTCGCCAACGCTTCCGCGAAAAGGTCGAGATCATCGCCATCTCCGCCGCCGACGAGACCGGCGTGGCGGAACTGAAGAAGCGGCTGAGCGATTTGATCGCCGAAGGCGAAGCGGCGCGCAGCGAGATCGCCCGCGCCGCGGAGGCCGCGCAGGCGGAAGCGGCGCTCACCGCGGCGGTCGAGTGCGAGGCTTGAACGTCGTGAAATCCCCGCGGCCAGACAACGCTTTCGGCTTTCCCGACTCAACCGCAACTATACCGTTGCGCGCGGATCCAAAACGGTCCGGGGAGCGCACGCGCCCTCGCGTGCTGGATTCGGCGCCCTCGCCGAATCCCGTTGTGCGCGGCCGACCGTTTGGTGAGTTTCCACGCACAATGTGTTGGACACGCACTGCCCGGCGAGGGCGCCGGGCAGAACACGCGAGGGCGCGTGTGCTCCCCGGACCAAGGCTGCCTGCGGCAGCACTCCAACTGCATCGTTCCGGCTCAATTACTTCGATGGGCGGTGTTCGTTGCCTCCTCTGACTCATGCGCATCCTGGTCGTCGAAGATGAGCGGAAGCTGGCCAGTTTCCTGCGCCAGGGATTGGTCGAGGAAGGGTTCGCGGTGGATGTGATCCGCGATGGGGACGAGGCGCTGGCGTGCGCGACCTCGACGCCGTACGACGCGCTGGTGCTCGACATCATGCTGCCGGGGCGGGATGGACTCAGCATTCTGCGAACGTTGCGTGAGCAGCGGAGCAACGTGCCCGTGCTGCTGCTCTCCGCGCGCAGCAATCTGGCGGAGCGCGTCGAGGGGCTGAACCTCGGGGCGGACGATTTTCTTCCCAAGCCGTTCTCGATCAGCGAGGTCATCGCGCGGCTCCGGGCGCTGTTGCGGCGGGCGTCCGGGGACCGAAACGTCGTGCTGCAGCACGGCGATTTGTCGCTCAATCTCGTGCAGCGCGAGGCCGCGCGGGCGGGGAAGAAGATCGAGTTGACCGCGAAGGAGTTCGCGCTGCTGGAGTACCTGATGCGGTCGCCCGGGCGCGTGCTGACGCGGACGAGCATTTCCGAGAGCGTCTGGGATTACCACTTCGACCCGGAGAGCAACGTCATCGAGGTCTACGTGCAGCGGCTGCGGCGCAAGATCGACGATGGGCACGAGGTCAAACTGCTCCACACCGTGCGCGGGGTCGGCTACTCCCTGCGCTGATGCCGATGCACTTTTGGTCCCTCCGCACGCGCTTGTTGCTCTGGACGGCGACGGTGGTGGCCGCCGCCCTCATCGTCTTCGGAGCCGGCTCGGCTTGGAATCTCCGGAACCGCATTCTGGCGCTGGTCGACCGCAACTTGCGCGCGGAGGCCGAGGATTTCTTCGACTCCGCGGAGGCGAACAAAGTCGATTGGAGCGACCGGAAACAGGTGGAGTACCTGCTGGATCTCCCGCGCAGCCGGCGCTACGTGCTGGTGACGCGCGACCCCAAGGTGCAACTCTACGCCTCGGCAAATATGTCCGCCCCGGACTCGCCCCGGCCGGTGGAACTAGGAGAGGAGAAGGCGCAAACCCTGACTTTCGGAGGCGAACAAATTCGCTTCATCGTGCGCCGGGAGAACGATCTCGTCCTATCGCTCGGGACGACGCTCAGCAACATGCACGGCATCGTCCACAGCCTCCTGATCTCTTACGCCGTCGCGTTGCCCATCGTGCTTCTCGTCATCGGTTTCGGCGGCTGGTGGATCGCCCGGCAGGCGCTGGCGCCGCTGGAGACAATCATCAACCGCGCGCAGAGCATCACTTCGAGCAAGCTCGACGAGCGGTTGCCGACGCCGCGCACCAAAGACGAGATCGGCCGCCTGACGCTGGTGCTCAACACGATGTTCGACCGGCTGGAGAGCAGCTTCCGGCAAGTGGCGCAATTCACGAGCGATGCCTCCCACGAGCTCAAGACGCCGCTGTCCATCATGCGGGCCGAGATCGAGCGCGCGCTCGAGTCGGGAAAGTTCAACGACGAGCAGGAGCCGGTGCTCCTGAGCCTGCTGGAAGAGGCGGCGCATCTCTCGAAGATCACTTCCAACCTGCTCATCCTCTCCCAAGCCGACGCGGGGCGGCTGGAACTCGAGTTCCGCTCGGTGGACCTCAGCCTGCTCGCGGCCGATGTGATCGAGGACATGGAGATCGTCGCCGAAGCCCGCGAGATCCGCATCGAGACGTCCTGGCCGGCCGGCCTGACCGTGAAGGCCGACCCGCATCGCGTGCGGCAGGTCTTCCTGAACCTGTTGGACAACGCGATCAAGTACAACCACGACGGCGGCACGGTGAAGTGGACGATGCAGCCGAGCGGGGCGAGCGTCGTGGTCACGGTGGCCAACACGGGCCGCGGGATTCCCAACGCGCATGCGCCCCAAATCTTTCGGCGCTTCTTTCGCAGCAACCACTCCGTGGAAAAAGCAGAAGGGTACGGTCTCGGCCTGAGCATCTGTCACGAGATTGTGCGGATGCACGGGGGTTCGCTCGAGTTGGCGACGGCGAACGAGGAGTGGACGGAGTTTCGGCTGTCCC
>DASYIS010000445.1:0-21963 GCA_035997375.1 Chthoniobacteraceae bacterium | reverse complement strand
TCGCCGGAGCGCTCCGGGGTGCGGGCGCGCTGGGAGCCGCGGGTCGCGACGTGGCGACGGCCCGGGCGGGCGCGGGACCGCTCTTGCCCGAAGACTGCGGCGCCGCCTTCTTGGGCGCCGTCTCCTTGGCGGCAACCTTGGGGACGGCGGGCGCCGATACCTTGGTCGCGGTCGGCGCGCTCTTCACGGCCACGGTTTTTTCAGGGGCCGAAGGGGACTTGCCTTTGAGCGTGGACCCGCCGGTCGAATTCGCGGCGGGCGCGGAGGCGACGCTCGCGCTGCTCTTCGCCGTGGTCGAGCCCGTCACCACGACCGCCGGTTTCACCGCGCCGGCCTTGGCTGAAGACGCACCGTGGTTCCCCGTGGCCGCAGTAGACGAACCGGTGGAAGCCGGCCGGGCCGAACTCCCGGGCGAGGTGTAAACGACCGCGCACGCCGTGGTCGGCGGCACACCCAGCATCGAGAGCCGCGCGCGCTCCACCACCCGGGCGGCGGCCGGGTTCCCGTGCTGAAGGAAAATGCCGGCGAGTCGATCGAGCGCGACCGCGTACCGCAGCAGGCCGGCGCGCACCTCGGCCGTCGCATGCCGCATTTGCTCGGTCCGCTCCCGTTCGTAGCGGCCGCGCAATTCGCGCAGCGTATAGAAGAGCTTCGCCTTCTCCTCGGGGGTGATCTCGGTGTCGACCCGTTGCCGCTCGAGGTCGAGCGCGATCACTTTATCGAGGTCGCCCTGGCTGATCGCGTCCTGCCGCATCGTCTCGAGCGAAGAGGCGTACCATTCGCGCAACGCCGTCCGCGCCTCGGCGTCCTTTTGCTCGAGCGTCTTGCTCGCCGCGTCCTGCTCGCGGATCGTGTCGGCCAATTCCGGCGGCGTCTCGACCTCGGCCGGCGCCTGGATTTCGGTCGGCGGCTCCGCCGGGGTATCGGTCGAGGTCGACACATCAGGCAGCGGCTCGCCCCAGGCGAGGGAACCCAGAAGAGCGGAGATGGAGAGCAGGAGGAAACGCCCAGTCATGTCGGCATCCTAAATGCGGCGCAACCTCAGAGGAAGCGAAATTTTCAGCCTCCGGCGCGCGAGGAGAAGCAGGACAGGTACGCCGGCTCCGCTCCATGATGGGCGGAAGCGGACGCGGATCGCGTCGTCATCAACGTGATTCGACAATCCCGCGCGCCATGCCGCGTGCGTTTGTGTTCGACCAAAGCGCCTTTTTGGGATCAACGATAAGGGATGAAATTCGACGCAGCTTCCAGCCGGCGCGGCGGCCTCGCGGCATTGGCCCTATTCCTTCTTGTCGCATCGGGCAACGCCTCGCCGCTGGAGAATCTGAAGTCCCCGTCGCAGGAATTGCGCGACGAGGCGGCGGCTGAATTGCGCCCGACCTATCACGCCACCCCCGAGTCGCGCTGGACGCCCCTCCTGGAGAGCATCAGGAAAGGGCAGACCGAAGAGGAGGTCCTGGCGTTGTTGCGTCCGCACAACGTCTTGCGCGGCAAGAGCCTGGGCCGCGGCGAGGCTTACACGAAAGAGTACCGCCTGGACTATGAATGGTCGCTCTTTTGCGACTACCGAACTCAGGGCGACAAAGACCTCGTCGTTGACCGCCGGCTCGATCGGGAGCTGCGAGGCATCTGGGTCGAGCCGCCACCGGATTTCACCGGGCTCTGGATCGTCTACTTTCCGAACGGACAAAAGAGCTTCGAGATTCACTACAAAGACGGACTGTTTGACGGCGAGTTCATCACCTGCCACGGCGACGGGTCGAAGTGGATCGTCCAGCATTACGTGCGGAAGATCGCCCAAGGCCCCGAAACCGGCTATCACGCCTCGGGCAAAATTCTCTACACCGGTCAGCATTGGAACAACAAACCGGTAGGGACATGGCGGTATTTTGACGAAGCTGGCAACCTCACGGTGACTGAGGAAAAGGGATCGCCGGTCGCACCGTAGCGGCGAAGCCGCCGGCGTGGCTCACGTTGTCCTCAACGTGAATCGACCCACCCCGCGCGGAGCGCGCCAACTGAAGGGAAGTGGCGCTGCGCGCGAGCAATCGATCACGTTGAAGACAACGTGAGCCACTTGGCGAACCCGCCTCGGCCAGGGCTCGTCCGGCTCACCTAAGAAACCCAATCCCGCTCGCTCTTTATCTATGACGCAGTAGAGTACGCCTTTCACGCCGCCATGTCCCCCACCCCATGACCGCGCCTTCGCCCACGATCCCGCGCCTCTGCGCCGCGCTCGCCACGCTCCTCCTGCTCGCGCCGGCGGGCCGGGCGGAGCCGGACTACGCGAAGGAGATCAAGCCGCTGCTCAAGTCGCGCTGCTACGCCTGCCACGGGGCGCTCAAGCAGAAGGCCGGGCTGCGGCTCGATGCGGTGTCACTGATGCACAAGGGCGGCGAATCCGGTGACGTGATCGAGAAGGGCTCCGCGCTGCTGTTGGAGAAGGTCGCGTCGACCGACAAGGACGAGCGCATGCCACCGGAGGGCGCGCCGCTCACCCCGGAGGAGGTGGCCAAACTCAAGGCCTGGATCGTCGCGGGGGCCGTGGCGCCGGCCGACGACAAGGCTGAGCCCGACCCGCGCCTGCACTGGGCGTATCAGGTGCCGAAGGCCGCGGCGGCGGGCGCGGCGAAGAGCCCGCAAGCGGCGATCGACCTGTTGATGGACGCCCGCCTGCAAGCGCGCGGACTGCAAGCGCAGCAGGAGGCCGCGCCCGAGGTGTGGCTGCGGCGCGTCTATCTCGATCTCACGGGACTGCCGCCGTCGGCCGATGAGGTGCGGCAATTTCTCAGCGACTTCGCGGCCGAGCCGCGCGCGGCGGAGGGCGAGGCGCCGTCGATCATGGCGCGCACGGTCGATCGCCTCCTCGCCACGCCGGCGTACGGCGAACGGTGGGCGCGCCATTTCATGGACATCTGGCGTTACACGGATGGCTACGGCCTCGGCGAGCAGCTCCGTTACGCGCAGCGCCACATGTGGCATTGGCGCGACTGGATCATCGAATCGCTCAACGCCGACAAGGGCTACGACCGCATGATCGTCGAGATGCTCGCGGCCGACGAAGCGGCGCCGGAAGACCGCGATGCCTTGCGCGCGACGGGCTTCCTCTGCCGCAACTATTTTCTCTTCAACCGCACGACGTGGCTGGATGAAACGATCGAGCACACGAGCCGCGCCTTCCTCGGCGTGACGATGCAATGCACGAAGTGCCACGACCACAAATACGACCCGGTGACGCAGGTGGATTACTACCGGATGCGCGCGGTCTTCGAGCCGTATCACGTGCGGCTCGATCCCGCGCCCGGTGAGCCGGACTTTGCACGCGACGGCATCCCGCGGGTCTTCGATCTGCATCTGGACAAGGCGACGTACGTCCACAAGCGCGGTGACGAGAAGAACGAAGACAAGACGCGCCCGCTGACGCCCGGCGTGCCGGAGGTGCTCGCCTTCGCGGACTTCAAACCGCAACCGGTCTCACTCCCCGCAACGGCCCGCGAGCCAGCGCTGCTGCCCAGTGTCCTGGAGGACCAACTCCGCGCGGCGGAGAAGGAAATCGCGCAGGCGAAAACGGCTCGGCAACAAGCGGAGGCGAAACTCGACGATTTGCTGCGCGACGAAGTGGAAAGCGCCCAAGCGCTGGAGCAGGCGCAAGCCGCGGTGGCGTTCAGCGAGAAGGCGATCCTCGCCGCGGAAGCGAAGCCCGCGATGTTGCGCGCGACCCTGGCCGCGGACCGCCTGCGGCTCACCGAACCGAAGTCCCCGGCCTGTGCCACCGACGCGGCGGCCGCCGCCAAGGCGGACGCTCTTTACCAACTCGCCAAAGCGGAGAGCGACCTGGCGAAGGCGCGCGTGGACGCTTTCAACCCCGCCACCGCGAAGGTGCCCGACCCGGCCAAGAAGATCCCGGCCGCGGAGCAAGCCGTCGTCGCTGCGCGCAAGAAGCTGGAGGCGCCGGGCGACAAATACACGGCGATCCGCGCTTCGCTCAAAGCGCAGGAAGGTCCAGAGGACTCGAAGAACGCGGAGGTCCAGACCTATCCGGAAACCAGCACCGGCCGCCGGCTGGCGCTCGCACAGTGGATCGCGAATGAGCGCAATCCCCTCACCGCTCGCGTGCTGGTCAACCATCTCTGGCTCCGCCATTTCGGCGCCTCGCTTGTGCCGGATGTCACCGACTTCGGCCGCCGCTGCCAGCCGCCGCTGCACCAGGACGTGCTCGACACGCTGGCCGCCGGCTTCATGCAGCACGGCTGGAGCATGAAATACCTGCATCGCGCGATGGTCCTCTCGCAACTCTATCGCCGCAGCTCGTCGAACGCCGGCGCAACGGAGGAGACGCTCGCGGCCGATCCCGACAACACCTGCTATTGGCGCATGAACCCGCGCCGCCTCGAGTCGCAGGCCGTGCGCGACTCCATGCTCCAGGCCGCGGGATTGCTCGACCTCCACGTCGGCGGACCGAGCGTCAATCCCGATGAAGCCGGCGTCCGCCGCTCGCTCTACTTCGTGCAGACGGCCGACGTGGAGCACCGCCTTCTCGCGGCGTTCGATAACAGCAACGTGCTCGAATGTTACCGCCGCCAGGAGAGCATCGTGCCGCAGCAGGCGCTCGCGCTCGCGAACGGCCGGCTCACGCGGCAATGCGCGGATGCCCTCGTCGCCCGCAGCGCGAGCAAGCCGGACGCGGAGTTCATCGACGAGGCCTTTCTGTCCCTGCTCGGCCGCGCGCCCACGCCCGAGGAAAGCGCCGCCTGCCTGCAAACGATGGCCGAGCTCCGGCAGCAGAAATCCGCGAATGCCCGCTCGCTCGTGCTCCAGGCGCTGATCAACCACAACGACTTCATTACCCTCCGATGATCTCCGATCCCTTCTCCCGGCAGTTCCTGAATCGCCGCGGTTTTCTCGATTGCCTCGGCACCGGCCTCGCCGGCATCGCGCTGCAATCGATGTTCGCCCGCGAGAGCCGCGCGGCGCTGCCCGACTGGCAGCCGCCGGATGGCCGGCCGTTCTTTCCGCCGAAAGCGAAGCGCGTCATCTGGCTCTTCATGCGCGGCGGCGTGAGCCACATGGAGAGCTTCGACCCGAAGCCGATGCTGACGCAGTACGCCGGCAAATCGATCTCCGACACGCCGTACAAGGACGTGCAGGACCCGGAGCGGCTGAAGAAGGTGCGCGTGGTCGTGGTCAATGACGCCAACGGCCAGCAGCGCAAGACGATCCTGCCGTTGCAAATCGGCTCGAAACGCTACGGGCAGTGCGGCGTCGAGATCAGCGACTGGTTCTCCAACATCGGCTCCTGCGCCGACGACATCGCGTTCATCCGCAGCATGTGGACAACGGACGACAACCACGGCGCGCAGGTGCAGTTTCACAGCGGCCGCCACATGCTCGACACGCGCGAGCCGACCCTCGGCGCTTGGGTCACGTACGGCCTCGCGTCGATGACCGACAACCTGCCGACCTTCGTCAACATGGGGCCGCGCTTTTTCGATATCCGCGACGGCCACTATCTCGGGCCGGCGTACGACGCGGTGAACCTGCGAGTCGACCCGCGCAACCCGCTCGCCTTCGCCGCGCCGGAAGTGGCGATGACCTCCGCCGAGCAGTCGGCTGAGTTCGCGCTCGTGAACAAGCTCAACGGCCTCACCGCGACGCAGTACCCCGGCGACCAGGCGCTGCTCGCGCGCATCAAGAGTTACCAGCTCGCTTACAAGATGCAGAGCGCCGTCCCCGAGACGATGAACCTCGAAAGCGAGAGCGGGGAGACGAAGAAACTCTACGGCCTCGAGGACAAGATCACCGAGCCCTTCGCGCGGCAACTCCTCGTCGCGCGGCGGCTCGCCGAGCGCGGCGTGCGGTTTATCCAGATCGAGCACGGCGACGGCGCGGCCGGCGCGTGGGACGCGCATTCCAAGTTGAAAGACAACCACACCAAGCTCTCCGCGCAGGTCGACAAACCGATCGCCGGCCTGCTCACCGACCTCAAGCAGCGCGGCCTGCTCGACGACACCATCGTCCTCTTCGCCACCGAGTTCGGCCGCACCCCGGGCTCGCAGGGCGACCTCGGCCGCGATCATCATCCGTACGGCTTCAGCGTCTGGATGGCGGGCGGCGGCATCATGGGCGGCACCATCCACGGCGCGACCGACGACATCGGTTTTCACGCGGTGGAAAATCCGCATTACGTCACCGACATCCACGCGACGATCCTGCACCAGCTCGGCCTCGACTCGCGCCGTCTCGAAGTCCCCGGCCGCAAGCGCCTCGAGCGCGACCACGGGGCGGTGATCAAGGAGATCCTGGCGTGATCCGGTAATTGCAGTCTTGAAGACACAGAGAATTCAAGTGACAATACGAGGATGACGACGTTCGCCGCAGTAGTCGAGGCAGCCGGGGAGTTATCGTTGGATGAGCAAGAGGATCTTTTGGAGACACTGCGCCGCCGGCTTTCGGCGGCCCGCCGGGAAGAGATTCTGCGCGCCATCGAGGAGGGACGCGCGGAATTCGCCGCCGGCAAAGTAAAACCGGAGAGCCCGGCTGAAATCATGAAGCGGATCTGTTCGTGAAGCGCCAACTGCTCTCGACGAGCGGGTTTGACCGCTCGGCTGGCAAGTTGCGCCGTTCCCATCCCGCGCAGGCCGAAGATCTGTTCAGCATCCTTGAACTGCTGGCCGAGGATGCTTTCCACCCTTCCTTGAGGACGCACAAACTCAAAGGACGACGGGAAGGCTGTTGGGCATGCTCCGCAGGCTACGATTTGCGGATAGTTTTCGACTTCGTCGAGCACGAGGGGAACCAAGCCATTCTCCTGTTTGCCGTCGGAACGCATGATGAAGTCTATTGATCCTGAGGGCGGAACTACGAATCCAGACACCGCAGTAGCAGGAGAATACGATTCTCCGAACGCTTGCAAAACCCACGGTGCCGCTTACTCTTGTCGCCCCCATGAATACCCCTGAACCCGCCAGTACGCGTCGTGATTTCCTCAAGCAAACTTCCGCCGCCATGGCGGGCGCGGCCGTCGTTGGCTTTCCCGCGGTGCTGCGCGGCGCAGGGCCGACGGGCAAACTGAAGATCGGGTTCATCGGCTGCGGCGGGCGTGGCTCGGGCGCGGCGAACCAGGCGCTGACCGCCGAGAGCGACGTCGTGCTCTGGGCGATGGGCGATGCCTTCCAGGACAAGATCGACTCGAGCCTCGCCGGCCTCACGGCGATGCACGGGCCCAAGGTCGACGTGCCGAAGGAGCGGCAGTTTGTCGGCCTCGACGCGTATCAGAAGGTGATCGACAGCGGCGTGGACGTGGTGCTGCTGACGACGCCGCCGGCGTTTCGGTCGATCCATTTCAAGGCGGCGGTGGCCGCGGGCAAACATTGCTTTCTGGAGAAACCGATGGCCACCGATGCGCCGGGCGTGCGCTCGGTCATGGAGACGGTCGCGGAGTCGAAAAAGAAGGGCCTCGGCGTCGTCGCGGGGTTCTGCTGGCGCTATCATCCTGGCATGCGCGAGACCTTCGCGCGGTTGAAGGACGGGGCGATCGGCCAGATCCTCGCCAACTATAACACTTACAATAGCGGCGCCGTCGACCGGTACCCGAAGTTCAACCGGGAAAACACGCCGCGCGACCTCGAGTGGCAGTTGCGCCGCTGGTATTATTTCACCTGGCTCAGCGGCGACAGCATCGTCGAGCAGGGATGCCATAGCATCGACAAGATGGCGTGGGTCATGGGCGACAAACCGCCGATCAAGTGCGTGGGCCACGGCGGGCGCCAGGTGCGTTCCGGGGTCGATTACGGCAATATCTTCGATCACTTCTCGATCGTGTACGACTACGAGGGCGGCGTGCGCGGCTTCCACGCGAGCCGGCAAATCAACCGCACCGCAGCCTCCAACATCGACACATTCTACGGCACGGAGGGGATTTGCGATATTAACGGGACGCTCAAGCAGTGGGTCATCAAGGACCTGAAGGGGACCGTCAAATGGCGTTACAAGGCCGACAACGACGACATGTACCAGATCGAGCATAATGAATTTTTCCGCTCGATCCGCGAAGGGAATCCCATCAACGACGGCGACCGCATGGCGTCGAGCACACTGCTCGCGATCATGGGCCGCATGTCGGCTTACACCGGGCAGGAGATCACGTGGGACATGGCGCTGAATTCGAAGGAGAAATTGGTGCCGGACACGTTTGACCTGGATATGAAACTGCCCGTGGCGCCGGTGGCGCAGCCGGGCATCACGCAGTTTAGCTAGGTTCATCGAGTCTTAAGAGGCGGCGCCCCCGAGTTGGGAGCGCCGCTTCTCTTTTGCCCGCACTGATCGACCGCCATCGGCGCGCCATGTTCCATGCCCCCCGCAAAGGCGCCAAAGTGCGCCGCTTCCAGTGGATTTCCGTCGCGCTTTTGGTGTTGGTGGGGATCATTAATCTGCTGGACCGCAGCACGCTGTCGATTGCCAATACGTATGTCCGCGCGGACTTGCACATCTCGGATGCGCAGATGGGCTTTCTGCTCTCGGCGTTTTCACTGGCGTACGCGTTCGCACAGTTGCCTGTGGGAGTGGCCCTGGATCGCATGGGCTCGCGCCTCGTCCTGGGGGTGGGCCTGTGCGTTTGGTCCGTGGCCCAACTCTGCGGCGGACTCGTGACTTCCTTTCACCAGTTCATCGTCGCGCGCGTCGTCCTGGGCATCGGTGAATCGCCCACCTTCCCCGCCGGCGCCAAGATGATCGCGAACTGGTTCAATCAACGCGAGCGCGGCACCCCGACCGGGGTTTTCCTCTCGGCCCCGACGATCAGTCCGATGCTCGCCCCGCCCATCCTGACCGGCCTGACGATGGCCTATGGCTGGCGCAACATGTTCATCATCATGGGCGTCGCCGGCATCGTCCTTTCCGTGATTTGGTACGTCATTGCGCGGGATCGCAAAGATGTGGAGCTGACGCCGGAGGAGAATTCCTATTTCGATGGCAGCAGTGAACCGGAGGCGCCCAAACGTGTCCTGAGTTTCGCCGAGTGGCGCGGCTTGTTCACGCAACCGACCATGTGGGGGATTGTGTTGGGATTTGTGGGAGTGATCTACGGGGTCTGGCTTTATCTAACCTGGCTCCCGGACTACCTGAAGGCGGAACGGCACCTCACCTTCGCGAAAGTGGGAGTGGTTGCTTGCATTCCCTATATCTTCGCCACGCTGGGCGCATTATCCAGCGGGGTCCTCGCCGACTGGCTCCTCGACCGCGGCGCGAATCCGATCAATAGCCGCAAGTGGCCCATTTGTCTCGGATTGCTCGGCGGCGCCGGTTTCAGCATCCCGTTCGCCTACGCCTCGGCGACGACGACCGCGATCGTCTGGCTCTGTTTCGTCCTATTCTTCCTCTACCTGGCCAGCGCCGGCGCGTGGGCCCTCGTCAACGTCGCGACCCCCGGCCACATGATCGCCACGGTGGGCGGCTTTCAGAACTTTGGCGGCTACCTCGGCGGCTCTTTGGCGCCGATCATTACCGGTTGGCTGAAGCAGCACACGGGCTCGTTCAGGGCTTCGCTGTTGTTAAGCGCGGCCGTCGCGTTCGTGGCGGCCTTTGTCTACTTGCTGCTCGTGCGCGCGCCCATCCGGGACATCGCGCCCGATGCGGACAAATGACGCTTGCCCATTGTCATGGCGCGCCGCACACTGCCCACCCTTATGGCCGCCAAAAAGCTTACCAAAACCGCCTTCCTCCAACGCATCGCCGAAGAAACCGAGACCGACCGCAAGACGGCCGGCTTCTTCCTCGAGACCATCATGGGCATCGTGCTCGCCGAGGTGAAGAAAGGCGGCGAATGCACGCTGCCGGGCCTCGGCAAACTCGTGAAGCAGAAGCGCAAAGCGCGCATCGGCCGCAACCCGAAGACCGGGGAGAAGCTCAAGATCGCCGCCAAGACCGTCGTGAAATTCCGCCTCGCCAAAGCGGCGAAGGACGCGGTGCTCGGGGCGAAGTAGCGTCCCGGAAAGTTTCGGAACGCCCGTTCGGGTGCATCGCGTCATGAGCTTGCCTCGTCAGCACGCCACCCACGCGAAGCGTTCCAAATCGTGTGTAGAGGCGGCTCTCCCTGAGCATAGGCGAAGGGGTGCCGCCTCCAATTTCTTGAGCGCTTCCTGCAAGCGGCGCTGCCAAACCAAGATGGAGGCGGCACCCCTTCGCCTAGGCTCAGGGAGAGCCGCGCTCTACACATCCAGTCGAAGCTCCGCCCGTTTCACGCACTTGCTTGCTCTGGCGGCGCTCCTCTATTTCACGAGGCCTTTGGCGCAAGCTGCTGAAGTCCAGATCGTCGTAGACAAAACACTGCCGGCTATAGCGCAAGATGCAGCCGTCGAGTTACAGCGTGCCCTGACCGCGCATGGAGACGTAGGGCGTGTTGTCGACAAACTGGCCGCAGGCGATGCCTCGAGCGTCCTGATCGGGATCGCCGGCCAATCGCCGGCCGCGGATCAAGCGCTCTCCGCGGCGCCGATCAGCTTGCCGGAAGCGCCGGAATCCCTCGCGGTGTGTCGCTTGGGCAAAGCGTCGCTTCTCGTCTGCGGGCGCGATGCGCGGGGCTTGGCTTACGCGTTGCGCGATGTCGCCCGGAGCATTGAACTGACCGACCGCAAGGAAGACCGCCTGGCGCACGTAATCGAGGAAGTCACCGCTCCGGCGCTGGCCGTGCGGAATGTCTCGATTCACCTCTTCAACGCCGACCTGGAGCGGTCGTGGTATTTTGAGGAAGACTTCTGGCGCAGCTACTTTGGCATGCTCGCCTTGCATCGCTTCAATCAATTTACGCTGACGTTTTCGGATCAAACGAACTACCTCTGCCCACTTTACGCGTTCTTATTGGACATGCCGGAATATCCCGGCGTTCACGTAGAAGAGAAAGTTAAGAACGAACGTGTCAAACAACTCGCGATGTTACGGCGCATCTCGGAGTTGGCCGAGTCGTTCGGCATCGATTTCAACCTCGGCATCTGGATGCAGGCGCCGGTGCCGAAATATTCCGGCGCCGTGGAAGTGACCGGGCTGCCGGAAGGAGAAGCGCTGGCGGGTTATGCCGCGCTCGGGTTGCGCCGGTTGCTCGAAGCGTGTCCCGCGATTCGCGGGGTCCAATTGCGCATGAATGAAGAAGCCGGCGTCGCCGCGGAACAGCAGGCCGCCTTCTTCCGACCCATCTTCAAGTCGCTGCGTGCCGCCGGCCGGCCGGTGCGTCTCGATCTGCGCTACAAAGGATTGCAGCCGGCCACCACGCAGGCGGCGCTCGATGAGAAACTCGATGTCACCGTCTCCACAAAGTTCTGGTCCGAACATTTCGGCCTGCCCTATCACCCCACTTCGGTCGACACGCATTGGCGGAAGGATCGCTATAGCTTCGGCGCTCTTTTGGAACAGCCGCTCAAGACGAAAATCGTCTATCAGCTCTGGACCGTCGGCTCGCAGCGCTTAACCACTTGGGGTTCGCCCGACTACGCCCGCAGATTTGCCGAGAGCTGTCAGGTCGGCGGCGGCAGCGGGTTCGAGGTCTTTGCGCCGCTGACCGATCAAGGTTACGGCAATCGCCCCGGCGAGTGGCACGCGATTGAGGATCCGAAGTATCGCGTCGGCCGGTGGGACCAGGAGAGATATTGGTATTTCTATCTCTGCTTCGGGCGCATGGGATTCAACCGCGAGACGAATCCCGAAGTCTGGCAGCGCGAATTTCGCCGGCGCTTCGGCAAGTCTGCGCCGGCCATCGAAAAGGCATGCCAGGCCGCGAGTGAAATCCTGCCGCTGATCACCGCCGCGCGCCTTCCAGGCGCGAGCGAGTGGAGTTGGTGGCCCGAGATGGACACGGGCGGAGCGCTGAGCGAGTACATGCGCATTCAGCCGAGCGACCCCGAGCAATTCTATGCGATCACGCAGTGGAAGCGCACGCCCGGCTGGCGTTGGGAGGATTGGGACGAACGGCCGGGCTTTGTCGAGGACGTGGTGGCCGGCCGCGTCACCGGCAAATGGAGGCCGTGGGATGTCGCGGAACGGCTGAGCGATGCGGCCGCCCGCATTGATTTCGCCTGGCGGGCCGCCGACCAAAATTGGGACTACACGCCGGAGCGGAAGATGACCGAGATGGATCATCGCGCGCTCGGCGCACTGGCGCGTTATCACGCCAACAAGCTTCGCGCGTCGATTGAGATGGCCTTCTACGAAGTCGATCATCAAGCCGCCCGCGTGGCGGCCGCCGAGACGGACCTGGACATGGCGCTGTGGGCATGGCAACGCCTGGTCGCCTTCACCGAGGTCTATCACAACGACTTGGTGTTCGGGATCGCGAAGGACAGCCCGCGCAGCAGGGGGAACACGCACACCGGCCATTGGCGGGACCGGTTGCCCGAGGTGGAGGCCGATCTTCGCGCCGTGCGCGAATTGAAAACCAAACTCGAAGCCGCCGGCCCGCTGCCGGAGCTGCGCCGGCTGCCGCTGGAGTGGGCGACGCCCCGCCGCGAATACCGCGTGCAAGGGGAGATCGCCCCCACGTGGCGGGCGGCCGGCGGCGCCGACGTTCGCCTCGAGGTGAAGCCGGACGCCTCGCTGAAGAGGGTCGTGCTCCACTATCGTCCGCTCGATCAGACGCGCGACTGGCAGACGGTCGAGATGCATTCCACCGATCACCGCGTCTACACGACTGCCATCGCGGCGGACCAGATTGATGCGCGATTCGACTGGCAATGCTATGTGGAATTGCTCGGCGAATCGGGGGGCATCTGCTGGCCCTCGTGGGAGGAAAGGCAGCCGTACCTCGTCTTTCATCCGCCGCCGCGCTGAACCATGCCCCGCTATCTCACCATCGCCGCCGCGCAAAGCGGTCCGATCGCGCGCACCGCCACGCGCGCGGAAGTCGTCGACGGACTCATCCGGCAAATGCGCGCCGCGCGGGCGCGCGGCTGCGAGCTCATCGTTTTTACCGAAGTCGCGTTGACCGCGTTCTTCGCGCATTGGTGGATCGAGGACGAGGCGGAGCTCGATGCCTGGTTCGAGCGCGAGCTGCCCGGACCCGCGACCCAGCCGCTGTTCGATGAAGCCGCCCGGCTCGGGATCGGCTTCTACCTCGGCTATGCCGAGCTCGCCATCGAGGCCGGCGTAAAGCATCGCTACAACAGCAGCGTGCTCGTCGGTCCGGACGGCCGCGTCATCGGCAAGTATCGCAAGGTCCATCTCCCCGGCCACGTCGAGCACCGGCCGGGCAACCCGTTTCAGAATCTCGAAAAGCGCTATTTCGAAGTCGGCGACCTCGGCTTCCCGGCGTGGCGCGCGTTCGGCGGGATCGTCGGCATGTGCATCTGCAACGACCGGCGCTGGGCCGAGACGTACCGCGTGCTCGCCTTGCAAGGCGCCGAGCTCGTGCTGCTCGGCTACAACACGCCGGCGCACATTCCCGAGCATCCCGAACTCGATCGCCTGGCGGAATTCCAGCACCTGCTCAGCATGCAAGCCGGCGCGTACCAGAATGGCTGCTGGGTCGTCGGCACGGCGAAAGCGGGACTCGAGGAAGGCGTCAACCAAATCGGCGCCACGGCGATCATTGCGCCGTCAGGCGAAATCGTGGCACGCAGCTCGACCCTCGGCGAGGAGCTGGTGATTCACCGCTGCGACCTCGACTTGGTGAAGCCATACAAGGACTCGCTCTTCCATTTCGCGAGAAATCGGCGGATCGAGCACTATCAGGCGATCGCGACGCAGACGGCGGCTGTTTTGCCGGATTGATCGTAGCCATCACGCTCCGCGTGATGAGCGCCAGGCTCGACCGGTACGAGTGGTTTCAAACGCCGCAATGACGTGCCACGTGCAACGCTCATCACGCGGAGCGTGATGGCTACTGTCCTACCGCGCCCGGAACGTCCGTTCCCGCGTGATCCACCTTTCGTACGTGAACGTCGCCCGGTCCTTCATCGCGAGCGCGACAAGGTGGCGGATCTGCTTCCACACCGGCGTGTATTTCACGTCGACCGGATGAATGGAAATCCGCATCAGCGGGTTCGAGGTGAGCGTCCGGTAGAGCACGGCATTCCACGCGAGGCTGACCACGCGCCGCCACGCGCTGCGGACGCTCCAGACGAGCGATTGCGATGAATACGACTTGGCGTTGCGCAGGTCGCGCACTTCGCCGAGGAGCGTGGTGTATTCGCAACCGAGCTCACGCAGCGCCCCGGCGGCCTCGTCGCCGAGGAGCCAGGCCGGCGCGATGAAGCCGTCGGTTTTCAGCCCGAGCTGCGCGAACTCGGCGCGCGCGCGCAGCACGAGCTTGGTCGTGGTCGCGGCATCGAGGTCGTAGAATTCGCCTTCGTCCGCCGTGTAGACGCGCGTGGCGAAGATCGTCCGCAAGCCCTCCGACGTGCGGCGGCCGCGCAGGTGGTAGTAGCCGTGGATGACGATCTCGTGCCCGGCGGCGTGCTGCTCCTGGAGCCAAGTACAGAAGGCGGGATCCTCGAGAAAGTTGCCGGCGCCATGGTGATCCGGCACCACGAGCAGCGAGCACTCCTTCAAGCCGAGCGCCGCCAGATCCTTGAGGATCGCATCGCACGCCGCGCGCGTCTGCGGGCAGACGTCGTGGACGGAAACGACGAGCGCATGGGGGTGGAGCGGGCCGGTGCGCGAGGCGGCCTTGGCGGTGCCGTGACCGGAACGCGATTCCCCCCCCGATGCCGCCGGGCGAGGTTTGAGGGGCAAACGCCGATCCATTACGGAAACTATTGAGTCACGGGCACGGGGGAGCGCAAGCCTTCCCTTGCGCAACCGCGCCGGCGGCGGACGATTCGCACGCCCAGCCAGAGGACGCTGAGGCCGCTCGAGAGGTAGGCAAACCAGTCGCCATGCCGGGTGTAAAAGGTGGTCGGCGAGCCGGCGGCGGGAACCTGGATATCCAGCACCCGGACCCCTTCCTCAAACGGGACGAGCCACTCGGTCCACCGCCCCGCGGCGTCCACGAACCCGGTCATGCCCGTGTTCGTCGAGCGGATGAGCGGGCGCCGATTTTCGACCGAGCGGAACACGGCGTTGTCGAGATGCTGCTGCGCGCCCGCGGTTTTTTGAAACCAGCCGTCGTTCGTGAGGTTCACCAGGACCTGCGCGCCGGCCAGGCACGTGCGCCGGGTGAGGTCGCCGAGCGTGTCTTCAAAACAGACCAGCGGCGCGGCCGCCACGTGCGGGTCGCTCAGGTGGAAGAGCCCCGGCTCGTGCCCCGCCTTGAGATCGCTCGAGACCAGGTTGTTGATGGCGGCCGGCATGAGGGCGCGATACGGCATGTACTCGCCAAACGGGACCAGGTGCATCTTTCGATAGAACGTCCGTTTCGCGCCGTGCTCGGTCAGGTGCAGCGCCGCGTTGTAAACGAGGAGCTCGTCGGGGTGGCTCGGATCCAGTTCGTAATCGAGCGATCCGATGAGCAGGTCGTAGTCGCCGTCGGCCGCGAGGCCCATCATGAAGTCGTAATTCGCCTGGTCCGCCATCATCCCGCGGACCGCAGGCGCCTCCGGCCAGAGAATGACGTTCGGCCGGCCGGCCGCGGCCTGTTCGGTTTGCAGCTTGAGCTTCGCGAGGATCAGGTCTTCCGCGTCCTCGTTGAACTTCAGATCCTGCGGCACGTTCGGCTGGATGGTTGCGACCCGCAGCGCGACCATCGGCGCCTGCGGCGGATGGAGCAGCTTGCGCACACCGTAGGAAAAGACGAGCGAGATGACGAGCATCGTGCAGGAAAATTCCCAGCGGACGCGCTTGAGGAAGTCCGGCCCGAACTCCGCGCGGATGCGGCGCACGATGACCACGGCCATGACATTCGCGAACGTGACGAGCCAGGTGAGGCCGAGGACACCGGTGAGCTCGGCGACCTGGATCATGGCGAGGTCGCGATGCAGGGCCACGCCGAGGCCATCCCAGCCGAAGCCGGTGAGCAGCCAGCCGCGCGTCCACTCCAGCGCGACCATGAAGCAGGCCCCGAGGGCGCCGATCCCGAGATGCCGGAGCGACGAGCCGGCGTCGATGTTCGCCGGCGGAATGAGCGCCCTCATCGCCCACGCCCAGCAGCCGAGATAGAGGCCGAGGTAGAGCGAGAGGAGCAGCGGCAACCCTTGCAACAGCGGCGCGGAAACGACGGAGCCGAGGCTGGCGAGCCAGTGAAACGCGCCGGCGTAGAAGACGATGCCGGCGACATACCCAAGCAGGAAGGCGCGCGGCTTTTTCGCGGGGGTGAACCAGACCGCGCAGAGCAGCGGCACGAGCGCGACCCAGATGAGCCAGCCTTGATTCCACGGCGCAAAGGTGAGCGCGAGCAGCACGCCGCTCGCCGCCGCGGCCAGCCACGGCCAGAGCCACTTCGACAAGCTCAGGGCATTCGGCCGTCCGATCCAGACCGACATCGTGCTCACTCGCGGCGGACGCGCCGGCTCTTCGGTTTTGGGTCCTCCGGGTCCAGCGCGTCGCGCAGTTCCTTGGCGTACCCGGGATTGACGTGAAAGTGCGTCGACTTAAACTCCTCGTCGCTATAGAAGGAGTTTTTGTCCGCGTCGAGGTAGCCGACCATGATCAGGTCCTTCAAGATGCTCGCGAGGTCGGTCGAGCTTTGGCTCGGAATCTTTTTCAGCAGGTCTTCGCCGGAGATTTCGCCCCCCCCGACGCCAATCGCCTTGATGATGGTGATTTCCGCGCCGTCGAGGTTGATTTCACGAGCCATGGTGGGAAGAGGAAAAGTAATCAGTCATCAGTAGGTCAGTAATCAGTGCGTGAATTTCGTGAACGGCGCGTGGCTTCAAAGTGGGAGCAGGCATGCTAGCACCGATTACTGATCGCTGCTTCACTGATTACTGATTACTTCTCACTTCAGCCGCTCCGCCACGTCGCTCTGCACCCAGGTCCAGAGATCTTCGAGCAATTGCTTCACGGTGGGCGCGATGTTAGCCAGTTCGTCCTGGGTGAAGGGCTGGTCGCCGATCGGGATGCGGCTGCCGAACATGTAAAACTTGATCTTCGGCTCCGTGCCACTCGGCCGGACGGCGATGCGGCGGCCGTCCGCCAGCTCGATCGAGATCATGTTTTCCTTGGGAATCTTGTCGCTCTCGACGTCGTAAAAGGTCTCGGTGGCGAAGTTGCGGACGGCGGAGACGGCGATGCCGTCGACCGACGTCGGCGGGTGCTGCGCGAAGGAGGTGACGAGCTTGGCGATTTTCATCGCGCCCTCCGCGCCCTCGAAGGTGAGCGAGCCGTTCTTCTCCAGGTAGTAGCCGTACTCCGCGTAGACCTCGTCGAGCAGCTCGGGCAGCGTGAGGCCGCGCGATTTCGCGTACGCGGCGACCTCGGCGAAGACCACGGTGGCGCCGTTGCCGTCCTTGTCGCGAATGAAATCCGCCGCGGAGTAGCCGTAGCTTTCTTCGCCGCCGCAGACGTAATAGCTCGAGTGCTCCAGCCGCGCCTGGCGCTTCTCCTTTTCACCCAGGGTGCGATATTGGTCGCGCACGGCGGCGGGCAGCGCCTTCTCGTACTTGCCGAGCTTCTCGCCGATGTATTTGAAGCCGGTCAGCGTCTCCACGCAGCGGAGCCCGTTGCGCTCGGCGATCGCCTTTTGCAGGTCGGTCGTGACGAAGGTCTTGATGATGACGGCGTTCTTCGCGTTGGCCGGCGTGATCACGCCCTGCGCGATCAGCGTCTTCACGCGGTAGTACGCCATCAGCGAGCCGATCTGGTTGCCGGTGAACAGCTCGAGCTCGCCGGCGCGATTGCGCACCGCGACCCCCATGCGGTCGCAGTCCGGGTCGGTAGCGATGACGAGGTCAGCGCCCTCGGCACGGGCCTGCGCGATGCCGAGCGAGAGGGCCTCCGCGTTCTCGGGATTCGGCGATTTCACGGTCGGGAAACGGCCGTCCGGCACCTCCTGCTCCGCCACCGGGGAGCAGCGGAAACCGAGCCGCTTGAGCATCGGCTTGATGATCGTGCCGCCCGTGCCGTGGATGGAAGTGAAGACGATCTTGAGGTCGCTCGCCTCGACCATCGGGCGATCGAGCACGAGCGACTCGAGCCGCTCCATGTAGGCCGCGTCGTTCTCCTCGCCGAGCACGATGAGCTCGCCGCGCTCCGTCGCCGGCACGGCGTCGAATGTCTCGGACTCGATGGCGTTCACGCGCTTGATGATGCCGCTCGCGTGCGGCTCCACCACCTGCGCGCCGTCGCCAAAATAGACCTTGTAGCCGTTGTCGTGCGGCGGATTGTGGCTGGCGGTGATGACGATGCCCGCATTCGCGCCCTCGTGGCGCACCGCAAAGGAAAGCTGCGGCGTGGAGCGCGGCGCGGCGAAGAGGCAGACATCGCACCCGAGATTCATCGCGACCTCGGCGGTGAGCTCCGCGAATTGCCGCGAGAAATGCCGCGTGTCGTGCGCGATCGCGAGCTTCGGCTTGACCTTCGCGCCCTGGCTCGCGAGCCAGTCTTTCAAGTACAGGACGAGCCCCTGGGTGGCGCGCGAGATGTTGTAGTAATTCATCGCGTTCGTCCCGATGCAGGGGAACTCGGGCCGCCCGAGCGGCTGCGGCGCGCCGGCCTCGGCGGCGGTCACGAGCTTGCCGATCGTGCGCCCGCGGAGCCCGCCGGTGCCGAAGGCAAGGGTCTTGAAAAAGCGGTCGTTCAGCTCGTCCCACTGGCCGGCGTCGACGAGCTCGGCAATGCTCCGCTCGACCAGCGGCGACGCGCTGCGGTCGAGCAGTTGCAAGGCGTTCGTGACGCTGCCGGAGAGCAGGTGGCCGGCGGCGGCGGCTTGCTGGATGCGTGCGCGTAGATCGATCATAGGCAAAGGGGCAGTGTGCGAAGCGGGCGCGCGTTTGTCGACTGCCGTGTGCGGGGGCGGAAGGGGCGCAGGGGCGCTTCGCGCATCCACGAAAAACACGAAAGGCACGAAAAGGGGGACGGCGCAGGACACGCCGCCGGTATCGAGTGCCCTCGCTACGTCGTGACGAGTTTCGTCACGAGGTCGAAATTCCTTTGCGTTCTTTGTGATCTCTGCGGTTTCCCCCCATACATTTGACCACAAAGAACGCAAAGAACGCAGAGATTGGCGACTCCGCCTCCGTTTCGATTCGTATTCGTACTACTACGGGTCGCTTTCTTTGACTCAGAACAAGAAGTTTTCGACGGCGAGTCGCCAGCTCTGCGTTCTTTGCGTTCTTTGTGGTTGATCGACTGTTGGGAGAAACCGCAGAGATCACAAAGAACGCAAAGGAAGTTGCAGGCGGCGACTCATCACCCAAACGGTTGCGGCAGCGCCGCCTCATGTGATTCGTAGGCAAAAATGCAGCCTTCCGGCTTTTTTCGTGTCTTTCGTGTCTTTCGTGGACCAATCCTTCCGGTCTTCATGCGCATCGTCCTCAAGTTCGGCTCCGGCATTCTTGCCAATCCCACCGGCACCACGCTCGACACGGCCCAGTTTCAACGGCTCGCCGCCGAGGTCGCCGCGCAGGTGGGCGCGGGCAACGAGGTCATCGTCGTCTCGAGCGGCGCGGTGGCAGCGGGGCTTGGCGTGCTCGGCCTGCAGGAGCGGCCGGAGGCGCTCTCCGCCCGCCAGGCCTGCGCGGCGATCGGGCAGACGAAGCTCATGCAGCTCTACGCGGAATCGTTTGCCGCGTACCGGTTGAACGTCGCGCAACTCCTCCTGACGCACGGCGACCTCGACAGCCGCATGCGGCATCGCAACGCGCGCCGCACGCTGGAGTGCCTCTTCGAGCGCGGACACGTCGTGCCGATCATCAATGAAAACGACTCGGTCGCGGTCGAGGAGCTGCGCTTTGGCGACAACGACAAGCTCTCCGCCGAGGTCGCGCAGCTCGCCGGCGCCGACGCCCTGCTGCTCCTGACCAGCGTCTCCGGTCTGCTCGACGGCGAGGGCAAAACCGTCGCGGTGGTCGACGACATCGACCAGGTCGCCGGCCTCGCGCGCCAGGAAAAAGGCCGCCTCTCCGTCGGCGGGATGGAATCGAAGCTGCAAGCCGTCAAGATTGCGGTCGAGGCCGGGATCAAGACATGGATCATCAGCGGCCGCGCGCCGGGGGAGATCGCCGCGGCGCTCGCCGGGGTGGGTGCGGGGACGCGATTCGTCGTGAAGGCGCGCTGAGAGGCCTGCGCGACGCGCCCGAAAAAACTGTGTAGAGGCGGCTCTCTTTTCGCTTAAGGCGAAAAGGTGCCGCCTCAAATTCCTTGCGGGTCGGTCGCGAGATCGGCGCTCAAACAAAGCCGCGCACGGCGATCCTTGAACGCTGCTCCCGCGGGAGACGCTCAAGAAATTGGAGGCGGCACCTGTTCGCTTAAAGCTCACAGAGAGCCGCCTCTACACAGTGGGACGAAGGGCTTCGCCGCAGCCGATTCCCCGCCTCACGCCGAGAAACTCTCCCCGCACGAGCAGTGCGCGACCGCATTCGGGTTGGTCACCTTGAAACCGCCTTTCTGCAGATCGTCGCTGAAGTCGAGCAGCGAGCCGCTGACGAAGAGCGCGCTCTTCGGGTCGACCACCACGCGAACGCCGGCGGATTCCACCATGATATCGCGATTGGCTGGGCCGTCGACGAGGTCCATGCGGTATTGCAAACCGGAGCACCCCCCGCCGATCACCGCCACTCGGAGCGCGCCCTGCGGCCGGCCCTGGCGCGTGAGGAGCGAGGTGAGTTTTTTCGACGCGGGGTCGGTGACTTTGACGAGCTTTTCGTTACCGATTTTGTAGCTGATGGACATGGGAAAATGACGAATGACGAATGACGAATGACGCGCGCGCTCACGCCACCAAGACCGGCTCGCAGCTCGCGGCGGCGAGGAGGCTCTCCCCGGCGATTTCTTCCAGCTCCAGCATCGAGGCGACGTGCGAGAAGCGCCCGCGGAGGTGCTTTGCCTGCGGCATGCCGCGCGAATACGCCATGAGCCGGGTGCGCATGGAGGCGAGCGCGTGGGCTTCGCTCCCCTCGCGCTCGACCACCTCCCGGCAGTGCCGCGCGATGAATTCCCACTGCCACTCCAGGCTGGGCGGCGGCAGCGGTTCGCCAGTCGCTTGCCAGTGTTTGATCTCGCGAAAAATCCAGGGCGCGCTCATCGCGGCGCGGCCGATCATGATGCCGGCCACGCCGGTGCGGAGCCGGCCGGCGTAATCCTGCGCGCCCGTCACGTCGCCATTGCCGATGACCGGAATGCGCACGCTCGCGGCCACGGCGGAGATCACGTCCCAATCCGCCGCCCCCGAGTAGCCCTGCTCTTTCGTGCGGCCATGGACCGCGATCGCCTGGACGCCGGCGTCCTCCAGCAGGCGCGCGGTGCGCACGGCGTTGACCTCCGCCGCGCTCCAGCCGATGCGGATCTTCGCGGTGACCGGATGCGGCGCCACCGCGCGCACCACCGCCGTCGCCACGCGCTCGAGCAGCGGGCAATCGCGCAACAGCGCCGAGCCGCCCATCTTCGACACGACCTTGTTGACCGGGCAGCCGAAATTCAGGTCGAGGAAATCGGGGCGCTTCCAGTCGAGCACCATCCGCGCCGCCTCGGCGAGGTGATCCGGGTCGCCGCCGAAAAGCTGCACGCCGAGCGGCCGCTCGTCGTCCTCGAACTCGAGATACTCCAGCGTCCGCTCGTTGCGGCGAAAGATCCCCTCCGCCGAGACGAACTCCGTCACCATGACATCCGCCCCCTGCTCCTTGCAGAGCCGGCGGAAAATCGAATCCGTCACCCCCGCCATCGGCGCGAGGTAGAGCGGGTGTTGATTTTGGAACCAGGGCAGCATGGCGGACCGCCAACGTAACCCGGCTTCGAGCCGGCGGAAAGCCCGGGCTTTCAGGAACCTGAACCTGAATTTGGTCCACGAAAAACACGAAAGACACGAAAAGCAGGCATGGGGAAGTTGCCAACCAGCGGAGTCCCTTCCTTTTTTCGTGTCTTTCGTGTCTTTCGTGTCTTTCGTGGACA
>DASYIS010000444.1:0-5024 GCA_035997375.1 Chthoniobacteraceae bacterium | reverse complement strand
CAGAGAGCCGCCTCTACACATGGGGTCGAGCGGCTTCGCCGCAATTTGGCAGCGACTCAACCTTAGACTCAACCAGTCCATGAACCACCCACACATCGGCCCACCCTGCGGCCGCATCCGCCGCCGCACTTTCCTCGCCGACCTCGGCCTGGGTTTCACCGGCCTGGCGCTCGGCGCGCTCTTGCACCGCGACGGCATCGCCCGCGCCGAGACCGCCGCATGGGCGCCGCCGAGCGGCCGGCCGATGTTTCCGCCAAAGGCCAAATCGGTCATCTGGATTTTCCTCTCCGGCGGCTACAGCCACGTCGAGACTTTCGATCCCAAGCCGGCGCTGACGAAGTACGGGGGCAAGACGTTCGAGGAAACGCCGTTCCCGAATCCCGTCCTTTCGCCGCTCCACGCGAAGCGCGCGCGCGGCACGCCGGCGGCTGCGGTCGATGTCCGCAAGGTCTATCCGACCATCATGCCGATGCAGGTCGACTTCAGGAAACACGGGCAGTCCGGCATCGAGATGACCGACTGGTGGCCGCACCTCGCCACGTGCGTCGACGACCTGGCGTTCGTCCGCAACATGTACACCACGGACAACGATCACTTTGCCGAAAACCAGATGCACACCGGGCGCCATCGGCTCGACGAAGTGCAGCCGTGCATCGGCTCGTGGATTCACTACGGGCTCGGCAGCGCAAACGACAACCTGCCGTCGTACGTGGTCCTCGGCGGGCCGACGCGCGGCTCCACCATCGACTCGATCAGCGCCGACTACCTCGGCCCGCAGCACGCCGGCGTGCCGATGGGACTCGACCCGGCGAACCCGCTCCCCTTTGGCGCGCGCCCGGCAGGCATCACCGCGCAGGAGCAGGCCAATGAGTACGAGCTGATCGGCGAGCTGAACCGCATGGCCGGCGTCGAATATCCCGACGACGCCTCGATCCGCGCCCGCATCCGCGCGTACGAGCTGGCGTTTCGCATGCAGACGAGCGTCCCCGAGGTGCTCAATCTCGGCGTGGAATCGAAGGAGACCCAGGAGCTCTACGGCCTCGACCAGGCCGAGACGAAACTGCCCGGCCAGCGCATGCTCGCGGCGCGCCGGATGGTCGAGCGCGGCGTGCGGTTCGTGCAGGTTTTCCCGACCTCCTACGGCACCTGGGACTCGCACGCGAAATTGAAAGAAAATCACACCAAGCTCTGCGCCCAGGTCGACAAACCGGTCGCCGGCCTGCTCAAGGACCTCAAGCAGCGCGGCCTGCTCGAGGAGACGGTCGTCGTCTTCTGCACCGAATTCGGCCGCACGCCCGGCATGGAGACGCGCAGCGGCAAGGCCGATGGCCGCGACCATCACCCGCATGGCTTCACCATCTGGCTCGCCGGCGCGGGCCTGCAGCGCGGCGTCGTCCACGGCGAGACCGACGAGCTCGGCTTCCACGCCGCCGAGCCGGCGCACTACGTCACCGACGTCCACGCCACCGTCCTCCGCCTCCTCGGCCTCGACGGCCGCCGCCTCGAAATCCCCGGCCGCAAACGGCTCGACATGGATCACGGCAAGGCGATCGCCGAAATCCTGGCGTAGCCTGGGGGCCGGAACTTTGGTCCACGAAAGAAGACGACTGGATCCGGAGTTGGCCAACGAATCGCACGAATCGAAACGAATAGGGAAATCAACATTCGTTCGTTTCAATTCGAGCGAGCGAAATGAAGCGCCTCTCCGGCGACCCCTCCCATTCGTTTCAATTCGCGCCATTCGTTGGCCTGTTCCCCTCCCCTTTTTTCGTGTCTTTCGTGTCTTTCGTGGACCACTCTTCCCGCCATGCAAAAGAAGCGGGTCCTTATTCTCTCCACCAGCGCCGGCGCGGGGCATGTCAAGGCGGGCGAGGCGCTGGCGAAGGCCTTTGCGGCCGATCCGCGGGTCGAGAAGACGGGCCACGAGGACGCGCTCAAGTACACGAACAAGCTCTTCCGCGACTTCTACTCGACGCTCTATTTCAAGCTCGTGAAAAACGCGCCGGAGCTGGTCGGCTATTTCTACAACGCGAGCGATGAGCCGTGGAAAAACGCGACGGTCCGGCAGCAGTTCGACCGGCTCAATACCCGCGCGCTCATCAAGTTCATCCGCGCGTTCGATCCGGATATCATCGTCTGCACGCACTTCATGCCGGCGGGCATCATCGCGCACCTGATCGAGAAGGAGGATCTGCGGGCTCAGCTCTCCATCGTCGTGACCGATTTCGACTGCCATGCCATGTGGCTCTCGCGCATCTTCCACCGCTACTTCGTCGCGATCGAGGAGACGAAGGCCCACTTGGAGGCGCTCGGGCTGCCGGGCAATCGCATCACCGTTTCCGGCATCCCGATCGACCCCGGATTTACGGAGCCGATCGATCGCGCGGCGGTGCGGAAGAGCTACGGCTTGCATCCGGACCGCCCCACGGTGCTGCTGTCGGCCGGCGCCATCGGCGGCGCGCCGGTGGAGCTCATCGTGCAGCGCCTGGAGGAAGGGCTGCGTAAGGAAGTGCAGACGCTCGTGGTCTGCGGACGCAATGCGGAACTGCGCGAGAAGGTGCTGAAACAGGTCGCGGGCAATCCGCGCTTCTGCGTCCTCGGCTTCTCCGACCGGATGGCGGAGCTGATGAAGATCAGCGATCTCTTCATCGGCAAACCCGGCGGCCTGACGACCTCCGAGCTGCTCGCATGCGGGGTGCCGCTGGCGATCATCCAGCCGATCCCCGGCCAGGAGGAACGCAACAGCGACCATCTGCTGGAGGAAGGGATCGCGATCAAATGCAACGAGCTGACGACGCTCGCCTACAAGGTCGACCGGCTGCTCGGCGACCCCGCGCGGCTGGCGACGATGCGGCGCCACGCGCTCGCGCTGGGCCGGCCGCACGCGGCGCGCACGGTGGTCGAGACGCTGCTCGCCGACGACCTCCCCGCGCTCGTCCTGAACGACGAACAGCGCGAGGCGATGACGCAAATCGCCGCGCCCGACGCATGAGATCCGAATTTCTCTGGGGCGTCGCCACCTCGGCCTACCAATCGGAGGGCGGCTACAACGGCCCCGGCGAGCCGCAGACGAACTGGGCCGGCGCGGAGGCGAAAGGCGACGTGGCCGTCGCCGGCGCGACCGCCGACTTCTGGCACCGGTACGAGGAAGACTTCGCTCGCTGCGAGGCGCTGGGCCTGAGCGCATTTCGGCTGGGGCTGGAGTGGAGCCGGATTCAGCCGGCGGTGGGCCATGGAAGCGATCAGGCCGGTCGGGCCGGTCAGACAGGTCAGCCAGGTCAGACAGGTCAGACCCATGAGTCGCACGACAGCCCTCCGCCTTTCGACTACGCGGCGCTCGACCACTACGCGAAAATCCTCACTTCCTGCCAGCAACACGGCCTGGAGCCCGTGGTCACGCTGCACCACTTCGTCCATCCCGCGTGGCTCGGCACCGATCCGTGGCTGGACCCGCGCACGCCGGAGCGCTTCGTCGCGTACATCCGCGAGGCGGTGACTTACCTCACCGCGCGCCTGCCGCGGCCGCTGCGGTGGTTCATCACGATCAACGAGCCGAACATGCTCGTACTCAATTCGTACCTCGGGCGCCAGTTCCCCGCGCGGGCGAAGAGCGGCTTCGCGACGATGACCGCCGCCTACAATCAACTGCTGCGCGCGCACGTGCTCGCCTACAATGCGCTGCACGATCTCTACCAGGAGCACGGCTGGGAGACCCCACGCGTCTCGCTGAACAACTACTGCTCCGACGTCTATTGGTCGGACAAGCTGCTGCTCGATCTCCTCTGCGCGCGCGAGCGCGGCGTGGCGCGACACAAGGTCGCCGACTACATCGTCGATTGCGCGGACCGCTTCACCCTCGCCTTCCGGCAGGCGCGCTTGCCGTTGCACAAAGACGCCGCCTACTACCTCGGCGCCGCCGCCAAGTGGGTGACGAACTGGCTCGGTCGCCGGCAGTTCTGCAACAGCGACTTCGCGCCCGTGCTCGACGCACTTTACAACGCTCCCCGCGCACGTGTGCTCGATTATATCGGGCTCGACTATTACGACCCCTTCGCCGCGCACATCTTCCGCCTGCCGGCAATTTCGGACTTCGAGTTCCGCACCAAGTCGCTTCGCAACTGGGTGCTCACGGCGGTGACGAGCAAGTGGTGGGACTGGCGCGTGCTGCCGCGCGGCCTCTACTTTTTCTGCAAGTACTACGCCGAGGACTTCGGCCGCCTCGTGCTCATCGCCGAAAACGGCATGGCCCTCCGCCGCCGCCCGGACAACTCCGCCAGCGGCCGCCGCGACAAGCTGAACCGCAGCGATTTCCTGCGCCTGCACGTGCACGAGGTCAACCGCGCACGGCACGACGGCGTGCCGATCGCCGGCTACCTCCACTGGTCGCTCTTCGACAACTACGAGTGGGGCTCCTTCACCCCGCGCTTCGGCCTCTACGCGCTCGATTACACGAAGGGGACCGAGCGGCTGGTGGAAGACCACACCGGCGACCGGCCGGCGGAGACGTATGCGGGGCTGATCGGGAAGTGAATCCAATGATTGAAACCTCGGATTTGACGCAAAAAGGCGACGGCGAAAACCTCCGCGAAGTCTTCTACCCCATCTCCGCATGACTGCCGAACAACTTGCGGCACGGAACGCCTTCGCCACCCTTTTGGAAGATCCGGCTGGGGCGGACGGGATTTACGATGCCTGGCCGGATTCTCACGGCGGCCAAGTCAACAGCACCGACCTCGCGCGATTCCTTGAAATCCGCTACCGGGACACTCCAGCAGGCCAGCTTCGTGACCTGGAGCCGGGGTGGGACCGGGCGTGGCGTTACGCTCAGGATCGTCTCCGGCGAGAAGTCGTGCATCGCCACGGACGCCAAGTCATCAACTTCATGGCCGGGGGGTGGGGTGCCGGCAAGACGCACGCGCTCCAGGGTGCCGCACTCCAAGATCTCGCGTGGGATGGTACGCTGAAGGATTCCTCTTGGGCTCGAAAAATGATCGACCTCGCGCTGGCCCACGGATGGCGGGTGG
>DASYIS010000443.1:0-19052 GCA_035997375.1 Chthoniobacteraceae bacterium | reverse complement strand
TGGTGAACTGTCGGCGGACTGATGCGGAGCGAGGAGTTTTTTTCACACCCGGCTTTTTGGCCGGCTTCCCCGTCCGCGTCAGTCCCTTCTTTTACTCACGCTATGGGATGCTTGTGATTCGTCATTCGTCATTTTTCGTGTCTCTTTCGTGGACCAAACATCACCCATGCGCTTTTCCATCGTCACTCCCAGCTTTCGCCAGCTCGCGTGGCTGAAGCGCGCCGTCCGCTCCGTGGCGGATCAGCAGGGCGTCGAGGTCGAGCACATCGTCCAGGACGCCGGCACCGGGCCGGAGCTGGAGGAGTGGGTGCGCACGCAATCCCCGGCCCAGCTCTTCGTCGAAAAGGACCACGGCATGTACGACGCCGTGAACCGCGGCCTCGCCCGCGCCACCGGCGACATCTGCGCCTTCCTCAACTGCGACGAGCAATACCTCCCCGGCACCCTCGCCCGCGTCGCGCGCTGCTTCGAGGAGAACCCGTGGGCCGATGCGGTGGCCGGCGATTACCTCGTCATCGGCGAGCACAACGAGCTCCTCGCCTTTCGCAAAATCACGCCGCCACGCCGCGCGATGATCCTCACCGATCACCTCTACACCTACACCTGCGCCATCTTCTTTCGCCGGCGTTTGTTCGAGCAGGGCTTCCGCTTTAATGATCGGCTCCTCGACGTGGCCGACGCCCAGTGGGTCTGCGAACTCCTCCAGGCCGGCCACCGTTTCGCCCTCATCCACGACTACCTCACCACCTTCGTCTTCACCGGCGAAAACCGCTCCTTGCAGGACGTCGCCAAACAAGAGCGCCTCGCCGCCCGCCGCCGTCTCCCGCTCTGGATGCGCCTCGCCGGCCCCGCCCTCCGCGCGTACCGGCACGTGGAAAAGCTCCTCGCCGGCGGCTACACCGCGCGCCCGATCTCCTATGAGATCTACCCCGACGCCGAGGCCGTGCAGCGGGTGAAGTTCACCGAGGAAAATCCGAGCCACGTCTATCCCGGCACCTTGCTGCAGCGGAAGCCGTAAACAGCAAGGCGCTCGGTGCCACCTCCGAGGTTGGCGGCAAAATGGCGCGTGAGAAATCCGGACCGCGGCGGACGTCGGCCAAGGTGGGAATTTGCTGGGCGCGGCGGGCGGAGCGCCGAGAATGAGGGGTTCATGAATTTCGATCGATTGCCCTTTCGCCTGGAGGCCGAGGCCGCCGGCTCGCGGGCGCGCGCCGGCACCTTCCAGACGCTGCATGGGCCGGTGCAAACCCCGCTCTTCATGCCGGTCGGCACGCAGGCGACGGTGAAGGCGCAACTGCCCGAGACCCTCGAGGCGGCGGGCTCGCAGATTCTCCTCGCGAATACCTATCACCTGCTGCTGCGGCCGGGGCCGGAGGTCTTTCGCCGGCTCGGCGGCATTCACGGGCTCACGAGTTGGAACCGCGGCGTGCTCACCGACTCCGGCGGCTTCCAGATTTTCTCGCTGCCGCACTCGCGCTCGATGACGGAGGAGGGCGCGGTCTTTCAAAGCTACCTCGACGGCCGCTCGATCCTGCTCAGCCCGGAGTTGAGCATCGAAACGCAGCGCGCCATCGGCAGCGATATCATGATGGTGCTGGACCAATGTGTCGCCTCGACCGCGCCGGAGGAGGTGGCGCGGCGGGCCATGGAGCTGACCCAGCGCTGGGCCGGCCGGAGCCTGGCGGCGCGCGGCGATTCGCGGCAGGCGCTCTTCGCCATCGTGCAAGGGGCGCTCTTTCCCGAGCTGCGGCGCGAGAGTGCGCTGCGACTGATGGAGCTGCCGTTCGAGGGATTCGCGATCGGCGGTCTCGCGGTCGGCGAAGCGCGGGAGCAGCGCGAGGAAATCTGCGCCATGACGGCGGCGCTTTTGCCGCGCGACCGGCCGCGCTACCTGATGGGCGTCGGCACCCCGATCGACATCCTGGAAGCCGTGCACCGCGGCGTGGACATGTTCGACTGCATCATCCCGACGCAACTCGCCCAGCGCGGCGGCGTCTTCACCTCGCGCGGCACCATGCAGCTCCGCCGCGGCGTCTATAAATTCTCCGAAGAGAAGCTCGACCCGGCGTGCGCCTGCCCGACCTGCGCGCGTTATTCATTGGCCTATTTGCATCATCTAACCAAGACCGGCGAAACGCTCGGCTGGCAGTTGCTCGGGCAGCATAACATCTGGTTCTATCATCGCCTGATGCGCGACATGCGGGCGAGCATCCTCGGCGGGCGCTTTTTGGAATTCTACAAGGCGCAGCGCGCGATCCTCGATGAGCCGGACCCGGAGCATCCCGCCGTTCCTTCCAAGCCGAAACGCCAGCGGCACACGAAGCTCGGCGAGTATGCGGTGCATGTGGCGCACGAGGGCTTTGGCAGCATCCTGCACGTCGCCTCGGGCGAGATTATGCACTCGCGCACGCCGCCGATGGAGGAGGCGCGCAATCTCTACGTCAACCAGTGCGGCCTGCGCGAGCGCCTGCGGCCGGCCGACGCGAGCCCGCTCACCGTGTGGGACGCCGGCCTCGGCGCGGCGGCGAATGCGATGGCGGCGATTCTTTGTTATGAAGAGCTGGCCGCGACGGAGCCGGTGCGGCCGATGAAGATCATTAGCTTCGAGAATGACCTCGATTCGCTGAAACTCGCCTTCATGCGGCGCGATCTCTTTACCTATCTGCGCCACCCGGCGCCCGATGCCTTGCTGGCGGAGGGTCGGTGGCAATCGAAGACGCTGCCCGGCTTAAGCTGGGAGCTGATGTTAGGCGATTTTCTCCAGACCATCGCCGAAGCGTCCGCGCCGCCGGATGTGATCTTCTACGATATGTTCTCGAGCAAGACGAGCGGGACGCTCTGGACCGCGGAGGCCTTCCGCAAGCTGCACGCGGTCTGCGGCGAGCGGGCGGTGGAGCTTTACACCTACACCTGCGCCACCGCTTCGCGCTCGGCGATGCTGGCCGCCGGCTTTCACGTCGCCCGCGGGAACAGCGCGGGGGTGAAAAGCGAGACGACCATCGCCATGACCGCCGCCGCGCGCCGGGCGAGCGACCGGGAGTTTCTCGACCGCGAATGGCTGGCGAAATGGGAGCGCTCCACCGCACGCCTGCCCTTCGCGCTCTCGCCGGCGGAGACGCCGGAGGTGGAGCGTGCGATTCGCAATCACCCGCAATTCGCGGCGGTTAGTCCTTGCTCGACGTGATACGGTGCCGGGAGAAGCGCCCATCGCGAAGCGATGGGTCAGATGCGCAAGAACAGCTTCCGCCGATACATCCAGTAAAGGATCAGCCATAGGATCAACAACACGGCGCTGCCGTACGCGAACGTCTCAAACGGCGCGGGAACCAGCTTGAACAGACCTTCGAAATGAATCTTCAGGCTTTGCGCGATGAAGCTCTCGAACAGGTGGGCGATACAATAGGCGGCGATGGAGTTCATGCCAATGATCACCAACGGCAGGAGCCACTTTTGCTTCGCGACATCGGCCACGGCATAGAACGCGGCGAGGAAGAAGAAGCACAAGCCGCCGCTATAGAGCACCCAGCTCGGCGTCCAGATGCGCTTCACCACGGGGCAAATGCCGGACGCCCAGAGCGCCCAACCGGCGGCCAGCGAAAGCGAGCCGGCCGCGACGAGCCAACCGATTTTCGCCCACGGCGTGCGTTCGCTGCGGAGCATATTACCCGCGAGCAGCCCGAGGATCATCGTGCCGAGCGTGGGGATGAAACTCAGGGTCACGTAGCCACCGCGATTGAAGAGGAACGGTTTGGCCGCGGGAAATAGATTGCGCCACCAAAGCTCGACCGCCGCGCCGAGGTTGCTGTTCTTCTGCCAGTGCGCGGCGAATCCGCTGAGACGGTGCTCACTTAGCCATTCGGCGGGCACGCCTGCATTCCCGTAATTAAAATCATCGGCCGGCGGCACCGGATAAAGCGCGAAGGCGGCCCAATAGCCGACCAGGATGACGGCGAGCGCGATCCACTGATCCCGCCCCGGACGGAAGCCGAGCAGAAACAGGAAGCCGTATCCGAGGCCGATCTGCGTGAGCGTATCTTCAAAGGTCCAATTGGTCTGCGGAGCGTTGACCGAGCGCAGAAACACCCCGAGCAGGATGAGCAAAAGCGCGCGCCACCACGCGTGCGCGAGCATATAGCCGAACCGCTGCCCACGCGCCGTGCGGCTCGCAATCGAGAACGGCAGTGCCACGCCGACCAGGAACGAAAAGGAAGGCTGGATCATGTCGTGCAGCGAGCAGCCGGTCCACTCGACGTGCGACTGATGAAAACAAAGCACCTTCCAGATCGTGCTCGCGGGCAGGGCCACCGAGACTTTGCAGACCCGCAACACCTCCGCCATCATGAGGAACATGACGAAGCCGCGATAGGCGTCGAGGGAGGTGAGGCGAAGCGGAGGGGCGGGTGGCGTGTCTGCCGGCGGCGCCGCGACTCCCGGTCCGGTGGCGAATTCGGTGGTGGTGAGCGAGGTCTGTGCGTCTGGGGCAGGGGAGGAAGATGCTTCCATGAGTTCGGGTGGGGGCCGAAGTCATAAGGCGGGAAATTGAGTTAAGCAATTCTCAGCCTTCCCGCCTCAGGGCAAGATCGAATACCCAATCACCTGCAGGCCGGGCACGCGTTGAAAATGGGCCAAGTTACGAGTGATCACGGGGAGGTTCTCTTCCAGCCCGGCGGCGGCGATCCAACAGTCGGCTGCGCCAATGGTCTTGCCGGCAAGGTTAAGGTCGGCATCGATTCGGGCGGCGCGCCACGTTTGGGCTTCGCTACCGGGCAGAACGCCGAAGGGCGAAAGGAAGCGACGGATTGCGGCTTCCGTGACACCCCGGAAGTACGCGCCGCGCACGAATTCAAACAGCACCTGCCAAGGCACCATCGGATCGATGAGTTGTGCCCGAAGTTGCACGAGGCGATGAGGAGCGCGCCGCAGCCGCCACAGGTCGATCAGGACTGTGCTATCCGCGATCACTCGGACCAGGCGGGGGGTAGCGGACGATTCATCTCCTGTTCGAATCGTTCAAACTCGGCGTCTGCCAGGTCGGGAAGCGCGGCCGCGGCGGCCAGGGCGGCATCGAAATCGAACGGGCGAGCCGGCGGTTTCCTGCTCGCTTCGCTCGTCCGGCAGAGAGCTTGCAGCCCTTTCTGCACCAGCGTCTGCCAATCATGGATGTCCGTCGCCCTTTCGGCGGCACGCAGCAGATCCTCGTCGACAGTGAGGGTGATACTCATGATGAAGGTTTTACTTCGCAGGCTTGGTTCCTGCCAGTTGATTGTGTGTGGCGCGGGAGCTTGCTCCCGCCGGGCGGCTCAAGCCAGAGCCAGCGCCCTCGGTCGCTTCGACTTCTTCTTCGTCGCACTCGCCGGCTTCGTCCGCCCGGCCTCCAGCACCTCTTTCAAGAACGGCGCCGTCCTGCTCCGCTTTACTTTGGCCACGTCTTCCGGCGTGCCGCAGGCGACGATTTCGCCGCCGTGCGCGCCGGCCTCGGGACCGATGTCGACGACGTAATCGGCCTCGGCGATGAGGTTCAGATGATGCTCGATCACCACCACCGTGGCGCCGTCGTCGACCAGTCGGTGGAGCACGTCGAGGAGCTTGCGCACATCGGTCAGATGCAGGCCGATAGTCGGCTCTTCGAGAAGATAGAGCATCGACTTGGAGGCGCGCTGTTTCATGCGCGCGTTTTCGCTGCGGCTGGAGCCTCGCGTGAGCTCGGCGACGAGCTTGAGCCGCTGCGCTTCGCCGCCGGAGAGCGTGGGGCTCGCCTGGCCGAGTTGCAGATAGCCGAGGCCGGTGTCGCACAGCAGCTTCAGCGGGCGATGGATTTTCGTGATTTTCTGAAAGAACTCAGAGGCCTCCGCCAGCGTCATGTGCATCACGTCGCCGATGGAGCGCTCGTTGTAGAGGACCTCCAGCGTGGCGGCGTTGTAACGCTGGCGCAGACAGTCGGGGCAGGGGAGCCACGTCGTCGGCAGGAAATTCATCTCGATCTTGATCATCCCCTGGCCGGTGCAGGTCTCGCAGCGGCCGCCTTCGGTGTTGAACGAGAAACGGCTCGCGGTGTAGCCGCGCATGCGCGCGAGCGGCATCTGCGCATAGAGCGCGCGGATCTCGTCGAAGACCTTGATGTAAGTCGCCGGGGTGGAGCGCGAGGTCTTGCCGATCGGCGATTGGTCGACCTCGTAAACCGCCTCCAGCACGTCGGTCGCGAGCGCGCGTTTCCAGCGCGAGCCGAGCGAGCCCTTCGCGAAATCGAGCCCATCGGCTTCAGTGCCGATGAGGCTGATCAACTCGCCGCGCGCATCGGCTTCCGGGCCTTTCTTCGGCTTGCGTTTGAGCGTCGGCCGCGCGAGCGCTTCTTCCGCGAGCGGCTTGAGCGCGCCGCGCATCAGCGTGCTCTTGCCGGAGCCGGAGATACCGGTGAGCACGGTCAGGCGGCCCACGGGGATGCGCACGTCGACGTCCTTGAGATTATGCAAAGTCGCGCCGCGCACTTCCAACCAGCGATCCGCCGTGGAGAGCTCGCGCCGCCGGCCGCGGAGCGGATGCCGCATCGGATCGCGGAAGGCGCTGCCGGTTGTGGAAGCGTCGAGATCGCGGATCTCCGCGAGCGTCCCCTGCGCGACGACCGCGCCGCCGTGCCGGCCCGCGCCGGGGCCGAGGTCGATGATGTGATCGGCGCGACGCATCGTCTCCTCGTCGTGCTCGACGATGACGAGTGAATTCCCTTTCGCCTTCAGCGCCTCGAGCGTGTCGAGCAGGCGTGAATTGTCGCGCGCGTGCAGGCCGATCGTCGGCTCGTCCAGGACATAGAGCACGCCGCGCAAGGTCGAGCCGAGCTGCGCGGCGAGGCGGATGCGCTGCGACTCTCCGCCGGAGAGCGTCTTCGCGGAGCGGCCGAGTGCGAGGTAGTCGAGGCCGACTTTTTCCATGAAGCGGAGGCGCTGCGAAATCTCGGGCACGATGTCCGCGGAGATGATGCCGTGCGTGCCGGTGAACTTCAGCGAAGCCACCCACGTGAGTGCGGCCTGTGAAGACATGCCGGCGATCTCATCGAGCGAGCGGCCCTTCAGGCGGACGTTGCGCGCGACCTCGTTGATGCGCGCGCCGCAGCACTCGGGGCACGGCTGCGCGTCGCCGGCGTCGAGCCATTCGTGCTGCCGCTCCTGGTCCATCTCGAGCTCGATCTCCGAGTCGAGCCGCTTGTTGACCCAGACCTTCCAGACCTCGCCGAAGCCCTTGCATTCCGGGCACCAGCCGTGCGGCGAGTTGAAGGAGAAGAGCCGCGGGTCGAGCTCCTCGAACGAATCGCCGCAGCCGGGGCAGCTCATCGCAATCGAAACGATGTGCGTCGCGTTTTTCGCATCGAGAATGCGCGCGGTTCCCTTGCCGATTTCGAGCGCGCGCTTGATGAGCGGCGCCATGTCTTTGGCCGAAGTGCGCTCGCCGACCACCACGTCGACCGTGTGTTCCTTGAACCGTTCCAGCTTGGGAAACGCGTCGGCCCGCACCCATTTGCCATCGACCAGCAGATCGAGAAAATCGTGCCGCTCGGCCCAGCGCGCGATCTCCGTGTGAAAGCCCTTGCGCGCCTTCACGAGCGGCGCGAGCACGCGGATGCGTCCCTTGCGCGCGATGACCTCGGCCTTCTTCACCGCGGCGGCGAGCGTCTGTTTTTCCACCGGCAGATCGCATTGCGGGCAATACTGCGTCCCGAGCTTGGCCCAAAGCAGCCGCAGGAAATGATAGACCTCCGTCACCGTCGCCACCGTCGACTTGCCTCCGCCGCGCGTGATCCGCTGCTCGATCGCGACCGTTGGCGGCAGCCCGCCGATGTGGTCCACCTCGGGCTTTTCCAACTGCTCCACGAACTGCCGTGCGTAGGCCGACATGGAATCGAGAAAGCGCCGCTGCCCCTCGGCAAACAGGATATCGAACGCCAGCGTCGACTTCCCGGAGCCGCTCAAGCCGGTGATGACGACCAGTTGGTCGCGCGGGATGTTGACCGAGATGTTCTTGAGGTTGTGCTCGCGCGCGCCGCTGACGGTGATCTGCGGGAGGGCAGGGGCGTACGCCGGCGCGTCCTCGGCGGCGCGGAGCGTCGCATGGGAAGAATAGGAGGAAGGGGAATCATGGGACGCATACCTCCCATTCTTCGCATCCTTCCTATTTGCCAGCGCATCGCGCAGATAGCGTCCCGTGTGCGACTCCTCCACGGCGGCCACTTGCTCCGGCGTGCCTTCCGCGACCACCAGTCCGCCGTCGCGCCCGGCCTCCGGCCCCAGGTCGATGACATAGTCGGCGCACTTGATGACCTCGATGTTATGCTCGATGACTAACAAGCTGTTGCCTTGCTCGACCAGGCGGTCGAACACGCGCATGAGCGTGGCGACATCGTCGAAATGCAATCCGGTCGTGGGTTCATCCAATATTAGCAGCGCCGCTTCGCTGCTGCGCTGGGTTAAACGCTCGACCAGCTTGAGCCGCTGCGATTCTCCGCCCGAGAGCACATTGAGCGGCTGTCCTAGGGTTAGATAACTCAATCCCACTTCCTCGAGCACGCTCAGCGGGCCGGCGACTTTCTTTGCGCCGAGCTTGTTAAAAAACTCGATCGCCACGCCGACGGTCATCTCGAGCACTTCGTGGATCGACTTGCCGTCGAGTTTCAGGTCGAGGATGTGCTGCTGGTAGCGGCGTCCTTCGCATTCCGGGCAGCGCACGTAGACGTCGCTGAGGAATTGCATCTCGATCTTCTCGAAGCCGCTCCCGTTGCAGCGCTCGCAGCGGCCCTGGCCGGAGTTGAACGAGAACGCGCCCGCGGTCAGTCCCTGCGCGGCGGCGTCGGGCGTGCTTGCGAAAAGCTCGCGGATGGCATCGAACACGCCGAGATAGACCGCCGGGCTGGAGCGCGGGGTGCGCGAGAGCGGCGACTGGTCGACCATGACGACTTGCGCGATCTGCTGGTGACCGACGATCTCGTCGCAATCGCCCGGCGCCTCTTCCGTAGAGAGCCCTTTGGCCTCCTGCATTTTCCGGTAGAGGACCGGGTGGACGAGCGTGCTTTTGCCCGAGCCCGAGACGCCCGTGACGCAGCCAAACACGCCGAGCGGGATGCGCACGTCGATGCCGCGCAGGTTGTGCTCGCGCGCGCCGCGCACTTCCAGCCAGCGCTCCACGGGGCGGCGTTTGGCGGGCACCGGGATCGACTTCACGTGCGAGAGGTATTCGCCGGTCAGAGTCAAGGCGCGGCGCTTGTTGCAGAGTGCATCGAGCGGCCCGCTATAGACGAGATCGCCGCCCGCGGCGCCGCGGCCCGGCCCGAGCTCCACCAGGTGATCGGCCGCGCGCAACACCGCTTCTTCATGCTCCACCACCAGCAGCGTGTTCCCGCGGTCGCGCAACTGCCGCATGATGCGGATCAGCCGGCCCGTGTCGCGCGGATGCAACCCGACGCTCGGCTCGTCCAGGACAAAGAGCGTATTAACCAATGATGCGCCGAGGCACGTGGTTAGATTAACGCGCTCCAGCTCGCCGCCACTTAGACTGCGCGTCGTGCGGTCGAGAGTTAGATAACCGAGGCCGACCTCGGTTAGATAACCGAGGCGCGACTGCACGGAGTCGAGCAACAACTCCAGCGCGCTCGCGGTGTGGTCCTCCAGCGCCCCGCGCGCTTCCATCGCGGCGCGGCGCTCGGCCACGGCGGCCGCCAATTCGCCGATCGGCAGGCTTTGCAGGTCCGGCAGCGTCAGACCGGCCCAGCGGAAATTCAGCGTCGCGGCCTGGTAGCGTCCACCGCGGCAATCGGGGCACACCGTGTAAGTGCGATAGCGCGCGAGGAGCACGCGCACGTGCATCTTGTAGGTCTTCGTCTCCAGCCAGTCGAAGAACCCCTTCACGCCGTACCACAGTCCCAGCTTCTCGATTTCCACCAGCGGCGCGGCCGGCCGCTCTCCGTACATCACCCACGCCTGGTCCTCGGGCGAGAGCTCATGGAATGGGCGATTCACGTCGAAACGCCGCTTCTTCGCCGCCAGCATCAGGTCGGTCTGGCATTGCTGGCCGTTCTCGGTCTGAAACGGCTTCACCGCGCCCCCGGCCACGCTCAGCCGGCGATCGGGAATCGCGCGGTCCAGGTCGACCGCGATCGTGCGCCCGAAGCCGCGGCAGCGCGGGCAGGCGCCCTGCGGATTGTTGAAGGAAAACAGCCCCGGCGACGGCGGCACGATGTCGAGATCGCAGTGCGCGCAGTGCCAGCCGGTGCTGAACGGCTCCGTCGCGCCGCTCCCCTCGGCGACGACGTTGACCTTGCCCTTGCCAAAACGCAGCGCCGTTTCCAGCGCCTCGGACAGCCGCGAGCGGCTCTCCTCATCCACCGTCACGCGATCCTGGATGACCTGGACGACCGGCGGCAGTGCGCCGGCTTCCTCGGGCGCATCGACGCGCACGATCTTCCCCGCGAGCCAGACGCGGAGATAGCCCTGCTGCTGGAGGAACTCGAAGAACGGCTTCGGCTCCGTCCCCGCCGGCACGGGAATGCCGAACGTCACGAGCAATCGCGCGCCGGCGTGCGTCTCGAAGATCGACCGCGCGATGGATTGCGCCGACTCCGGGCAGACCCGCCGCGCGCATTGCGGGCACCGCGCTTCCACGACGCGCGGGAGGAGCTGCTTCAGGTAGTCGTTGATCTCGGTGATCGTCCCGACGGTCGAGCGCGTGGTCTTGACCGAGTTCGCCTGCTCGATCGCGATGGCCGGCGGGATGCCGCGAATCGCATCGACCTTCGGCTTGTCCATCCGCTCGAAAAACTGCCGCGTGTACGGGCTGAAAGTCTCCACGTAGCGGCGCTGCCCTTCCGCGTAGACCGTGTCGAAGGCGAGCGACGACTTGCCGCACCCGCTCGGCCCGGAGACGACGATGAGCTTGCCGAGCGGCAGGTCGAGATCGAAGCCCTTGAGGTTGTTTTGGCGGGCGCCGCGGATCTCGATCACGCCGGCGTCTGGGACTGCTTGAAGTGCGGGTTTACCCATCGAAAGAGCCGGCACGTTCGTGTGCGCCGGAGGCTTTTGCAAGATATGTTCAGATGAACGCGGTCACTGCCCTGTTTTCGTGCTCCGAAGGTCAGGATTAAACGGCTGTATGCCGGCTCGTTAGGGAAGTGATCGGGGCGCAAAATCGTCTTTGCGCCTCGCCTTTTCGCATGCTAAAAGGGCCTCCTCCCATGCGCTGGATCCTACCCCTCCTTTCCCTCGCCCTCGTCCACTCCGCCTTCGGCGAAATCGCTGTCTACACCGGTCTGCTGTCCGTGGAGAACGTGTCGACCCCCGGTCGTCCCACGCTGCTCCGCGTGGCGGATGTGATCGATCTCTCGACCGGCAAAATCGTGACCGTTGGTCTCACCGGCGGGCGCACCGATTTCTCCTATGCGGTGGGCCCGGAAGTCGATTACGTCATCGCGAAGACGGACGATAGCCGCGGGCACGGCGTCACCGTGATCGCGCAAGCCTCGACGAACACGGACGTGGCGGGCTCGAAGTTCGCGAACGCCTCGAGCTTCCGGGGCCAGGACGCGACGGTCCACCTTTCGGCGGCCGGCGCGTCGCACTGGCCGCGGACGCTGATCGGCAGCGGCTCGCTCGTCGCGGCGGTCGGCACGGACCCGGTCGCCACCCCCGCCGGCGCTTCGTTCTCGAAGACCGTGCTCGTTTTGAATGAAAGCCTGAGCCAGGCGGCGAACGCGGCCGGCGGCACGCTCACGGAAGCGGCGCAAATCGTGGCGCAGCAGTTTCGCGATCGCGCCGGCGCGCTGCTGAAGTTCACGCCGGGCAGTGTCAATGTCGTCGCCGGGACTTCGGACGGCACGCTGGGGGGAACGGTCAACGCGGGCTTGGTCAAGACCGGCGCCGGTGCGCTGCTGTTCGGGGCCGCGACCAGCTTCACGGGGGCGACCACGATCAACGGCGGCATCCTGCGGATCGATCCGGGCGCGGTGCAGTTGGGCGGCGCGACGACCACGATCGGCGGCTCGCTGCAGTTGAGCGGCTCGAACCTGAACTTGGGCGGGTCGGTGAGCACCATCTCCATCGCGAATCCCGTTCTCGGCGGCATCGTGAATACGATCCCCAATATTGCGGGTGTGATCGCGGTCGCCAATCCCGGGGCCACGCTGACCTTTACCGGCGGCACCCTTGGCGCCGCCGGCAGCCTCATCAATGCGGGGACCGGGGCGCTGAGCATTACGCGGACGGTGAGTGGAGCGCTCACGCTGGCCGGCACCTCCGGAGCGGCGGTCACGACCGCGCTGAATCCGTTCACCGGCGCCACCGTGACGATCGGCTCGACCGAGTGGAGTTCCTTGATCGCGGGCCAGCGCTTTTCCGCGACGGTGAATGCGGATGGGGTGTTGGCGCTGAGTCCGATCCCGGCGAGTGGCACGCTGGTGACCGGTGGAACGCTGACGATCGGCGGAACGACGACCGGCGGCGTCATCACGGTGAACAACAATGGCGGCCTGACCGGTATCGGCGGAACGTTGTCCGGAATCACCCTCAACACCGGTGGAACGGTCGGTTCCGGCGGCGTCATTTCGGTGGGCTCCAATGCGACCCTGACGCTGAACACCGTTCCGAGCGTGATCAATTTCCCGTCGACCTCCGGCGCGCTCGTCGTGAGCGGAGGGCTGCCGATCACCAGTCTGCCGGTGGGGCTGGCGCTTACCTCTGCCACGACGCTGACCGGGGTGCCGCTCGCGGGCGGCGACACCTTTCTCACCAACGCCGGGCCCAACCTCACCGCCCTGCTGACCGCGAATCCGAATCTCGCCGCGTACACGCTGAATGGCGGCACGTTGGCCATCGTCGGGGCCGGCGCAGCGCTGACCAGGACCGGCGACGGCACGCTGGTCATCACGCGGGCGTCTGGCATCACGACGACCGTGAATGCGGGCAGCATCGTTCCCGTGACCCTGGATCCCGCGGCGGGCACGCCGTAAGACACTGGCGCGTTCCATCGTGGGCGCCCGCGCTTCATCCCGGCGCACTTTCACTGTTTAAACAGGATCGCATCACTTGTCTGGAAAGTATTAATTTATCGTAATTTTGCTGCGGATTTCGGTTGCGGCGGTCGTGCTTTCGAGGCTAATTCCGCGGCCTCACATGCGCTGGATTCTACCCCTCCTCTCGTTGGCCGTCGTGACGCCCGCTCTGGCCGAGCGCGCCGTCTATACGGGTTCGCTGAAAGCTCAAAACCTCGCCAACCCGAGCGCCTCGAACGTCGTGCGGGTCGCCGAGGTCATCGATCTCGAGACGGGCAAGATCGTCACGGTCGCGCTGACCGGCACGAAACTGAATTTCACCTTCAACGTCGGGTCGGAGGTCGAGTGCGTCATCGCCAAGGCCGTCGATGCGAAGAAGCACGCGACGACCGCCTTTGCGCAGGCCGCCGCGGCCATCGATTCGAACGGCTCGAAATTCGCGCTCTCCACCGTGCTGCGGGGGACGGACGTCACGGTCGTCCTGGGTGATGCCGGGAGTTCGCACTGGCCGAAGAGCCTGGTCGGCACCGGCTCGCTCGTGGCGGCCGCCGGTACGGATGTGGCCTCCGCGCCCGGCGGCATTTCCCTCTCCACCATCGCCCTGACGTTGAGCCTCCCCTTTAGCCAACTGGCGAACAACTCCGGCGGCACGCTCGAGCAAGGTGCGGAAGTCGTCGGTCAGGCGTACCGCGACGCGGTGGCGAAGAGCCTGCATTACCCGGCGACGGCTTCGACCGCAACCGGCGTCGGCGCTCCCACCGGAGACGTCGCCACGGTGGGAAATGCCGGGAATGGTCAGATGGCGGGAGAAAGCAGTGGCTTTCGCCTGTATGTCGCCGCCACCGATGGGCAGATCCAGCTCAACTCGGCCGGCTATGCCTCCTTGACGAGTGGTGCGTCCTTCGGGGTGGCCAAGACCGGCGTCGGCAACTTGGTCCTGGCGACTTCCATCTTCACGCCGCCCTCGGAGCCGCTCATTTTCACTCCGCCTTGGGGCGGAGCGGTCAACCTGGGGAGCATCAGTTCCGCCGCGACCTACAGCGGTGCTTCGCTGGTTCTCAACACGGGAATCCCGACGGTCGCCAACCCGATCGGGTCGTCGATCACGTTGGGGGGGACGCTGAATACGGTTGCGGCGGGCAGTTTGACGTTCGGGTCCAGCGCGAGCTTCGTGCAAAACAGTTCCGCGCTCACCCTGACCGGAGCCAATACCTACACTGGCGCGGTCGTGGTCAACGCGGGGACCCTGACCCTGGATACGGGCGCCGTGGCGAACCTCGCCAACTTGACGGGCACGGGCTCTCTCGCGATCACCGGCGTGCCGGGCGCCGGGACGGCGACCCAACTCTCCGCGTGGACGGTGGTGAATCCCACGACCGGCCTGCCGATGACGATTGGCTCGCCCGAGTTCAATGCCTTCCTCGGTACTGGGCGCTTCGTCGGATCGATCGAATCCCATACCCTCACCTTTCAGCCGAACGTGACCACGGTGCCGGTGACCACGGAGGTTCCCGCTGCTCCCGTGGTCGATCCCGCCCCGGCCGGCGCGACCGAGTAGCGGCGCGGCCGCGGCGCGCTCAGTTCGTTCGGAAGATCAGCCGCAGCGCATCGAGCCGCAGGCGCGCGCCGGCGATCGCGGTGCGCAGCGCTTCCTGCTGGTCGCGCAGGGCGGCGATCTCGGCCGGGTGGACGTGATCGTTGAGCTTGCTCAGGTCTTCGAGCCGCGCGATCTCCGCCTGCAACTGCGCGGACATTGCGCGCGTGGCGCCCTCCATCAGCGCCTGCATGCGGACCGCCGCCAGCTCCTGCGCCTTGGCCAGCATCGCCGGGAGAAGGCGCTTCTTCACCGCGCCGCGATCGAGCAACCGAAAGATGTCGCCCTTCTCGAGCTGCGCGGTGGCCAGCGCCTCGTCTTCCGTGTGCTCGGCGAACGCGTGATCGACCACGACGCGGATCGGCGTCGCGGGGAGAAAGCGATCGACATGCAACGCCGCAGGCGCCACGGCCTCGGCCACCATGTAGATCTCGAGCAGGATCGACTCGCCCGCCGGCGTGCGCCAGATGCCGAAGGCCGCGTTCCCCGCCTCGGCCGCGAGCAAAAGATCCCATGACCCGCGGACCAGCGGATGATCGCCGCTCATGAAGCCGAGGTCTTCGCGGCTGAGCGCGCGCGTGCGGTCGAAGGTCACCGACATTCCCTCGGGCGGCAGCGACGGGAGCGCGTCGGCGAGGAGATGCCCGGGCTGGAAGAGGTAGGTCCGCGGCGCCAACTCCTCGACCTGCACGCCGCAGTGGTCGAGCAGGCGCAACACGTACGCCTCGTACTCCAGATCGCCGTCGAGCAACTGAATCTGCCGGATCAACTCCGCGGCTTTCGCGGGCTGGCAGGAGTTCAGCTCGAGCAGGCGATCGTGGCCGCGCTCCAGCTTCTTCGTCACCTGGCTGCGCTGCTCGCGCGACTTGGCGAGGAACTTCGTCAGCTTCGCCGGCGTGCTCTTTTCGCGCAGCGCGCCCAGCTCTTTGCCGAGCGCGTGCAGCAGCTCGTTGCCGCCGGTCAGGCTCTTTTCAAACGCCTCCAGCCCCTCGTGGTACCAACGCGCCAGCACCTCCGATTCCGTGCCGCGAATGTACGGCACGTGAATGTGGATCGTGGACGTCTGCCCGATGCGGTCGAGCCGGCCGATCCGCTGCTCGAGCAGCTCGGGATTCTCCGGCAGATCGAACAAAACGAGATGATGCGCGAACTGGAAGTTGCGCCCCTCGCTGCCGATCTCCGAGCAGAGCAAAATGCGCGCGCCCTCTTCCTCTGAGAAGAACGCCGCATTGCGGTCGCGCTGCGTCAGCGTCAGCCCTTCGTGAAAGAGCCCGAGCGCCACATTGATCTCCGCCGACAAGCGCCGCGCGATCTCCTCCGCCAGCTCGCGCGTCTTGCAGATCAGCAGCACTTTCGCCTCTTCAAGCTCGCGCAGCAGCGCGACCAGCCATTTGATTTTCGCCGCCATCGCGTCGCCGCCTTTGGCCATGTCGAGCGCGGTGAGATGCGCCTCGCGCTCGGGGAAGCCGGTGAGCGCCGCGCGCGTGTTGCGGAACATCACGCGGCCCGTGCCGAATTCATCGAGCAGCGCCGGCACCAGCCGTTCGCGCGCTTTTTCGTCGCCGGCGGCGAGCTCTTCCACCGCCTGCCGCACGCGCTCCGATTGCCCGCCAAAGAGCGCGCGGTCGGCCTTGCTCAGCGCCTTCCCGTCGAGCACGCGGTCGATCGCCACCGCGACCTGCTCGTAGTGCTCCGCCTCCTCCAGAAACTTTTCCAGATACTCGTAGCGCTCCGGGTCGAGCAGGCGCAGGCGCGCGAAGTGCCCCTCCGGCCCGAGCTGTTGCGGCGTCGCCGTGAGCAGGAGCAGCCCCGGCGTTTTGCGCGCCAGCGCGTCGACCAGCCGATACGCAGGGCTCGCCTGTTGCGGGCTCCACTCGAGGTGATGCGCCTCGTCGACGATGAGCAAATCCCAGCCCGCCTCCACGACCTGCCGCGCGCGCGTTTCGCTCCCGGAAACAAAGGCGACGCTGCCGATGATGAACTGGCTGTCGAGGAACGGATTCGTCCCCGGATCGTGCTGCTCGATCGACACGCAGCGGTCCTCGTCGAAGAGGCTGAAGAGCAGATTGAACCGCCGCAGCAGCTCGACGAACCACTGATGAATGAGCGGCTCGGGCAGCAGGATGAGCACGCGATCCGCCCGCCCGGTGAGGTGCAGCCGATGCAGGATCAGACCCGCCTCGATCGTCTTGCCGAGCCCGACTTCGTCGGCCAGCAACACGCGCGGCATCACGCGCCCCGCCACCTCGCCGGCGATGTAGAGTTGGTGCGGAATGAGATCGACCCGCCCGCCGACAAACCCGCGCGCCGCCGATTGCCGCGTGCGGCTGCGGCGATGCAGCGACTCCGCGCGCAAGGCGAACGTCGCCAGGTCATCGACCTGGCCCGCGAAGAGCCGGTCTTCCGGCTTACTGAAGCTGATCGTATCGGAAAGCTCCGCCTCCGCCACCGCGCGCTCCGCCCCCTGGTAAACGAGCAGCCCCGCCTTCTCCTCGATCGTCACCACCGTGATCTCCGACCCATCGTGGACCTTGATCCGGTCGCCCTCATGATACCGCACCCGCCGCAGCGGCGCCGACTTCAGCGCATACTGCCGCTGCTCATTCGCCGCGGGAAAGTGCACGTGCACGCGCCCAAACTCCTGCTTGATGACCATGCCGAGCCCGAGCTCGGGTTCGCTGTCACTCACCCATCGTTGGCCGGGAATTGGTTGCTCCATGTGTAGCCGCACAGAATGAGCGGAACGCGGCGAGGTGACAAGAGTGCGTGGCTCACGTTGTCCTCAACGAGGGTCGATTGTTGCGCGAAGCGCCACTTCCTCAGTCAACGTGCCGAGCGGAGCGGGGTCGCGGTCTCAAGGTTCGATCACCACGAGATTTGGAAGAATGTTCCGGAAGTCGGACGCATTGCGCGTGATGATGCCTTGGAAACGCGCGGCAAAGGCGGCGATCAGAACGTCAGCCACTGGGCGCTTCACCACCAGTTGCTGCCTTCGCCTCACTTGATACTGATGCCAAAGGCGGTGGGCCAGCAGCGTGTCGGCGGCACTCCAGAATTCAGACGTGCCGATGTGGCATGCCTTTTCAAAAAGGCTTCCGCCGCCATGTCATCGCCGGAGAAGGACGGCCCGAGTTCGACAAACGTCACGGGACTGATGACCAACCCATCGCTGAGATGCGCTTGCAGGCAGGCCGTGGACGCCGGTTCAAAGAGCGGATCGCCCGTCACCAAATCCACCACCACGACCGTATCCACCACCCACGCCATTTCAATCTCCCTCGCCTTCCCGTAAGGCGCTCGTCGTTTCCGCCGTGGTCTTCCACGGGCTGCGCGGTGCCTGCCGGCGGGCCACGGCGACCATCTGCCGATACTCATCCAAACTCGGCACCGGCCCGGCCGGCCGCACCTCGGAGATGGCCAACTGCACACGAGACCCCTTCGGAAACTGACGCAACATTTCCGCCACCACGGTGGAAACATCATCTTCAACCTGAATGGTCGCGCTGAGTGTGCTCATGGACGGACTTTAGGGCGACGCCCCGATCGGGTCAAATGCTGCGGAGATGCCCCCGCTGGGCGACAGGTCAAACAGCGGACCGCGGGAGAAAGGGACTTCGCGCCGCAGCGGCGCCGACTTCAGCGCATACTGCCGCTGCTCATTCGCCGCGGGAAAGTGGACATGCACGCGCCCAAACTCCTGTTTGATCACCATGCCGAGCCCGAGCTCGGGTTCGCTGTCACTCACCCATCGTTGGCCGGGAATTGGTTGCTCCATGTGTAGCCGCACAGAATGAGCGGAACGCGGCTGGGTGACAAGGCATGGAGTGGTGGGAGACCGATCCGCTGCCCTCGGATTCAACCCTGTCAATCGTGACGCGTCGTCTCGAGCGGGTCCTGCCAGGGTTGCGGATCGAAAATTCTCACGGTCAGCCGACGGCTTTCGTAGTGCCGAATGAAGGCCAGAAGCACTTCCCGCTTTTCATCGTCCGTTGCGGTTTGGCCAATCCCCGTGCCACGCCAGACTCCGTCCACGGCTCGTCGCTCGCTTTCGTTTTGGCCATCGCCGAAATCGGTCTCCCAGAAATCGATCGACTTCGCGTTAATGAAAGCCACTCCTTTTCCTTCCTGAGCCGTTAAGACAAGCATCGACCGTCCATCTTTCAGATAGCGGGTCAATGCCCGGGCGATGCCCGACGGGAAAAAGATCGGCGCCGAAAAGCTGCCGGAGAGAGCCCTCATCAACCTCCGTCGGTAATACTTGCGGATCCAATAGATGAGTCGTTCTGAGAGAGTCATGACCAGGGGCAGAGACAGCTTCGAATGTGTCGCCGGAAGAATGAAGCGAAGCGGCTGGGTGACCATATCCACCACCCACGCCAATTCAATCTCCCTCGCTTTCCTGCAAGGCGCCGTTTCCGCCGTGGTTTTCCACGGGCT
>DASYIS010000442.1:0-23984 GCA_035997375.1 Chthoniobacteraceae bacterium | reverse complement strand
GGTTCGCACAGTCCCCTGTGCGGCGGGGGTGGGTCGATCGGAAGCGTGATTGAGCCGCACAGGGACTGTGCGGACCACGGGCTGTGCGACCACGCTCTCACTTTACTCCCGCGACCTGGTAGCCTTCGCTCTCCAGCAGCGCGCGGACTTTGGCGACGTGTTCGCCTTGCAACTCGATCTCGCGCTCGCGGAGGGTGCCGCCGCAGCCGCAGGCGGCGCGCAGTCGTTTTGCGAGGGCGGCGATCTCTTCCGCCCCGAGGTGCGCGGCGAAGTCTTGGACGATGAGGACGGCCTTGCCGCCGCGATGCGCGGTCTCGCGCCGCAGGATGACGCGGCCTCGCTTTGCCGGCGCGGCGGCCGGCGGCGGCTCAGACGCCGGCGGGCCTTCGGGCAGGCCGGGGATCGACAGGCCGGCGAAGGCGGCGTGGAGACCGCCCTGCGCGGGGTTGAGCTCGATGCGCGGTTTGCCTTTCATTGGATGTCGGATTTTTCGTCCACGAAAGACACGAAAGACACGAAAAACTGAAGGCGAAGCACGGGGACGGAGCTCATTCGATGGGTTCGCGGCACGAGATTCCCAGGTGATTTCTTTTCGTGTTTTTCGTGGACCAATCTTCCGGCTCCTATTTCCGAACGGTGCGGAGTGGGACGGGGGGCGGAGTGGCGCGGAGACGTTTGCGGTGGCCCTTGGCGAAGGTCGCCTCCAATTGCTCCGGGGCGGTGTGGTAGAACTCGTCGAGCGCGCGGTTGTAGTACATCCACCCCTTGGCGCTCATGTGATCGTGGTGATCGACGAGGAAATTGACATCCTCCTCGTGGTCCTCGAAGGCCTCGACTTGCGCGCCGTAGTGCACGGCGATGGCGCGGACGCGCGCGGCGAAGAGGTCGAGCGATTCCTTCGAGACGCCGCTGTGCTCGAAGTAGACGCCGTTCGGCGGCATGCAGAGCACCAGGGTCATGGCGCCCATTTCGTGCAGCCCGCGCAGCAGCAGCTCGAGATCCTGCCACTCGGGCGCGTACGCGACGGCTTCCCGAAAGGCCGCGTCATTCATCACCTTGTGGCCGAGCGGGTCGCGCGCCCCCGGGCCGGCGGGACCGGAGTCCGAGGAGGCTTGCGCGATGAGCGCGTCCCAGTCGAGCGGCGCGGGGACCACCTCCGGCGCGTGGCTGAGGTGATTCTTGAAGAGCTTCACGAAGAGCGCGCTCTCGAAGTGATCCTGCGCCGCGTAGACCTCCTGGTTCAGGCGCGCCAGCGGCCAGACGGCCGCGAAGGCCGCGTGGTCGAGGTGGCTGCCGCGCGCGAGGCGCGCGACCAGGAACCGGAGGAGCGGCTCCTTCTGGAGGGTGGCGGGATGCACGAGCAGGCGCTGGGCAAAGTCGCGCTTGAAGCCGAAGCTCAGTGCCGGATTGAGCAGCGCGGCGAACGTCTGCTGGCGCGAGAAGTTGCCCGCGTAGGCGTGGTCGGGATTCGGCCCCGGAAAGAACCACGATGGGGAGAGCGAGATGGCGACCTTGCGGCCGTGGACGGTTTCGCCGACCGCGCCGACTTTCTCCAGGATGATCAGGGGGGTCGTCCCGGCCTTGCCGATCGGGAAGACGGAAAAGCCGGTGGGGAAATTGCGGAAGAAGAGGCTCGATTTATCGGGGATGCGCTTGACCAGTTCGGAGCTGCCGTAGAGCGGCAGGATGTCCGGGCGCTCGAAGCCGCGCTGCTGAATGGCGATGCCCTGGTTCTTCAGGTGCTCGATGTAAGCGACGTTGGAATGGTCGCTCTCGGCATGCTCCTTCGGCTCGGCGAAGAGCGGCAGCATGCCCGGAAACGCGTTGCGTTCCGCGCGCTCGCCCCACCAGCCGACGCCGGACGCGGCGATCACCAGGAAGGAAAGCGCGCCGAGCGCCGCAGCCAGGTGCGGGCGGGGGGAGGAGGCGGAGACGTCAGGGGTGGATGGAGTCACGAAAAAGTGGGCGGGCCCGTTTTCAGAAGTTGGCCGCGGTGTGATGGTGCCGATGGTGGAGCGACGGGGGCGCCTGCTCCGTGTGGTAGAACTCATCGAGCACGCGGTTGTAATTCATCCACCCCTTGGCGCTCAAGTGGTCGGCATGGTCGACCAGAAAACGGTCGTCCTCCTCGTGATCTTCGAAGGACTCAACCTGGGCACCCCAGCGCCCGGCGACCGCCCGGAACCGCGCGGGAAAGGTGGCGAGCTCCTTGCGTGAAACGCCGGTTTTCACGAGCGAACGGCCGTCGACCGGCATGCAGAGGATCAGCGGTTTCATCCCGAGCTCGCGCAGCCCGCGCACGAGCAACTTCAGGTCGGGCCATTCCTGGCCCCGCTCGACGACTTCCCGGAAGAGCGCTTCGTCGAGCGTGACCCGCTCGCCTGCGGCGACGTAGGGGACGAGCTCCGGCAGGGGCGCGGACTGCGCGTCGGCCTCGGCGAGCAGCCGGTCCCAGTCGAGCTGGACGGGCTCCGGGCGGGGAATCCGGGTGAGATGGCGGGCCGGCTGGCGCAGCATGTAGAGCGCCGTCTCGAAGTGGTCCTGCGCGCCGTAGAGGCCGTGCTGCAGTTGCGCCAGCGGCCATGCGGCGGTCCAACCGAGGCGATCGAGCCGGCGGCCGCCCGCCAGCCGTGCGGTGACGAAGCGGAGGACCGCATCCTTTTGCAGCGTTTCCGGATGCAGGAGCAGCCGCCGCGCGAGATCGCGCCGGAAGGTGAAGCTGAGCGAGCCGTTGAGCAGCGCGCCGAGGGCCTGCTGGCGCGAGAAATTGCCGGCGTAGCGGCGCTCGTCCGGCGTCTGGGTCAGGATCCACGAGGGCGAGAGGGAGATGGCGATGCGCTTGCCGCGGGTGACTTCGCCGAGGGCGGCGAGCTTCTCGAGCAGGAGGAGCGAATTGCAGCCGGGCCGGCCGACCGGGAAGACGGAGAACCCGGTCGGCCAGTTGCGAAAGAAGAGGCTCGATTTGTCGGGGATGCGCTTCAGCAGCTCGGAGCTGCCGTAGAGCGGGAACTCGTCCGGCCGCTCAAAGGCGCGCTGCTGCACGGCGACCCCCTGGTTCTTCAGGTGATCGAGGTAGTTGACGCTCTCGGGGTCGTCTTCGTTGTGATTCTTCGGCTCGACGAGGACCGGGAGAAACGAGGCGAAGTTTTCCCGCTCAAACGCCGTCGCCCAGGAGCAGCCGCCCGCCGCCGCGGCGGCGAAGATCCCCACGGCCAGGAGGGCCGCGACGAGGTGCGCACGCGGGGAGCGGGCGGGTGTGGGAGCAGGGGCGGCCGTCATCGTTCCGCGCGGTCAGGCCGCGAGATGCGGCCGCTTGTGACGGGGGGTGGAAACGTGCCGGGCCGCTCCCTCGCCGTGGTAGAACCGGTCCAGCGCCCGGTTGTAATACATCCAGCCTTTCGCGCTCAGGTGATCGTGCGGATCGGCGAAGAACGCGGGGTCCTGGACGTGATCCTCGAAGGTCTCGACCTCGGCGCCGTAGGTGTGGCAGAGCGCGCGGATGCGGGCGGAGAAAAGCGCGAGCGAATCCCTCGAGATGCCGCCGTTTTCCAGGAACACGCCGTCGGGCGGCATGCAGAGGATCAGCGGGTGCAGCCCCAGCCGGTGCAGGCCGCGGAGGAGCAGCTCGAAATCGTCCCACTCGGGCGCCTGCGCGACCTTGGCGCGAAACCCTTCATCGCTGCCGAATTTCTTGAAGTACGCCCGGTACACGGACGCCGCGTCGCTCGCGGGGATCGCGTCGGCCTCGGCCAGCAGGCGCTCCCAATCCGGCGCGGCGGCCGGCGCGGGCGGGCGGGCGGCGTCCGGCGGGTGGAGCAGGACGAAGAAGCCGAGGCTGAGGTGATCCTGCGCATCTTGCAGCGCCTGCTGCAGCTCGGCGAGCGGCCGGGCGGCGGCGAACAGGGCGCGGCCGGAGTCTCCGCCGCGCGCGCAGGCCGCGGTGAGGAACCGGAGCAGCGCGTCGTGCTCCAGCGTCTCGGGGTGGGCGAGGAGCCGGCGGGCCAGGTCGCGCTTGAAGGAAAAACCGAGGCGCGGATTGAGGAGCGCGCCGAGCGCCTGCTGCTTCGAAAAATTGCCGCGATACGGATGCTCCGCCGGGGTGTCGGTGAAGAACCAGGTGGGCGAGACGGAGATCGCCACCGGCCGGCCGGGCGCGGCCGCGCCGACCGCCGCGAGCTTTTGCAGGATGATGAGCGGCGTCGTGCCGACCTTGCCGACCGGGAAGACGGCGAACCCGGTCGGGAACCCGCGGAAGAAGAGGCTCGATTTGACCGGGATGTTCTTGGTCAGCTCCGAGCTGCCGTAGAGGGGGAGAATGTCGGGGCGCTCGAAGGCCTCGCGCTGCAGCGAGGTCCCCTGGTTCTTCAGGTGCTCGAGGTAGGCCGCGCGCGACTCGTCCACTCCGCTGTGCTTGATCGGATCGGCGAGCAGCGGCAGCAGCGGGACGAACGCCTTCCGCTCGGCGCGCTCGCCCCACCAGGAGCCGCCGATCGCGGCGACGAGCAGGCACGAGAGCACGGAAAGCGCCGCCGCGAGGTGCGGCCGCGAGACCGATTTCGCCGGCGAAGAAGCGCTCATCTAGTGCGGGCAGGTGATGATCTCCGGGGTGTTGCGCAGGGTGCGTCCGCCCGGCACGACCGCGGCCTCGACCCGGTGCGGCTTGCCGTCGTGGAAATAATCGGGCACCTGGAACGTGAAGCCGTGCTGGCCGTTGCCGTAGCCTTTCTCCCGCAGCTCCGTGCGCAACTCGTTCGCCTTCACCCGGCCAAGATAGCCGTCATCGATGTAGATGTCCACCTCGAGCGCGCCGTCGGGATTCGTGGCGTCCCACACGTAACCGGAGATGACGTGGCAATCGACGGTCTCCGCGACTTCCTCATGCCGCGGCAAGGGATGCGGCGAGAGCCGGCCGGAGAAGATGAGCAGGCCGAAGGCGATCGCGTGAAAGGTGAGCACGATATTGACGACGCGCATGAACGGCCCATCCGGCCAGCGCTTGGCCTGCTTGTTCCAGCGCGCGAAGATGTCGTAACCGCAGAGGAGCGACGCATGGTACGCCCCGTAGAGGAGATAGTAGCGCTCCGGCCCGTGCCAGATGCCCATGAGCATGAAGGTGAGGAAGAGCCCCGCGTAGGACGCCGTGTGCTTGCCCTTGAACCACTTCCCTTTGCCCGCGGCGAGCAGGAAGCGCATGTAGACATGGTCGCGAAACCAGAACGAGAGCGAGATGTGCCAGCGGTTCCAGAAATCGCGGATGTTGCGCGAGAGGAAGGGCTTGTCGAAATTCTCCGGGCTCTTGATCCCGAACAGGCGCGAGAAGCCGATGGCGAACGCCGAGTACCCCGCGAAATCGAAAAAGAGGTAGAAAGTGTAGGCGTACATGTAGTTTGCCACGCCATGGACGCCGGTCTGCTTGAGCGCCGGCCCGACCCAGTATTTCTCCAGGAGCGCGGCGACGATGAACTTGTACAGGAAGCCCTGGAAAATGCGGGCGATCGCCGCGTCCAGGTCGTCGAGGAACTCGTGCCGGCCGCGCAGGCGGTTCCAGTCGCCGGCAAAGCGGCGGTAGCGGTCGACCGGGCCGGAGGAGATGGTGGGGAAAAAGAAAACGAAGGCGAGGTACTGCGTCGGCGAGAAGGTCGTCAGCACCTTGTCATTGATCGAAAAAATGACGTCGAGCGCGCGGAAGGTGACGTAGGAGATGCCGAGGAAACCGAACGCGGTATCGGGAATGAGCGGGAGGAACTTCGAGGCGGCGAGCGGCAGGATCGACAACCCGACCGCGACGTAAAAAAACGGCCGCGAGCGCCAGCGGAAGAAGCACATCGTGAGGATGAGCTGGTAGACCGCGTAGCCGAGCAGGATGGCCAGGAACGGCAGCACGATCGCGCCGTGCGCGGCGGTCTTGGGCCGGACGATGAGCTCATCCCAATAGGTGACGCACAGCCCCATGAGGGTGGCGATGAAGGCCCAGCGCGCATTCGCCTTTCCGAACAACCCGAGCAGGATCGTCGGGAGGAGGATGTAAAGCATCACTCCGAAAAAGAGAAAATCGGCAAAGGGGGCCATGAAGGATGATCGAAGGGGGGAAGCGGCGCCCGGGGAAAAGCGCCCTCTTCACGCCAGCGTGCAGCGAGGGCGTGCAACTGACAAGCAAAGCCCGCGCTTGGCAAATGACAGCTTGGACATCTGGCGGGGGGCCGGAGGCGGGTTCCCCGGCCCCGGGTAGGGCGGGCATCTTGCCCGCCCCGGCGGGCGTCTCGCCCGCCTCGATTATCTCCGGGAAGGCTGAGGGCTGCTATTCGCGTCGGGCGAAGACGCCCTCCGCGGCAGGCGGGACGCCCGCCCTACCCGAGGCCACTGACCCACCCCAAAAATAGGAGCGGCGCTCCCCCTTTCGGAGAAGCGCCGCTGGATTCGTACCCGGACGAGCCGGGTCGAAAAGGAGTTATTGTTTCGGCTTCTCGTCGCGAACTTCCTTCGCTTCGTTCTTCAGCTCGTCGGCCTTTTCCTTGCCTTCGGTCTTCGCGCCGGCGGCCTTGGCTTCGCCGGCGGCCTTCTCAGCGTGAGCTTTCGCTTCGGCGTCATCCTTGGCGGCTTTCGCCTTGTCCTCCAGGGAGTCCGCTTTCTTCTCGAGGGCGTCTTTCTTTTCGGAGGTGGCTTTATCGTCGCAGGCGCCGAGGGTCAGGGCAGCGATGGCGAGCGGGAGGATCAACAGGAGTTTTTTCATGGGAGTTGGGTTGGGTTTGGGGATTGCAGCAATAGGCTTCCTAGGTTCGTGCGCCAAGGGAAAACCGGATGGACGGCAAACAAAACACGCGCGCTAAAGAGACGAATTCTCCTAAGCCGTACTATTCATTGGGCGCAGCCCCGCCACCGTGGCACGGGCATCCTGCCCGTGGGGCCGGCGGGCGTCTCGCCCGTCGAAACGGAGCCTCGCCGTTTCGTGGTGCTCCAATCAGGCGGGCAGGATGCCCGCCGGCCCCACGGGCGGGACGCCCGTGCCACGGTGCCTCTGCCGCGGTTTTGCATCGTTACGGCTAAGATTCCCGGCCCGTCATCATAGCTACCCGCCGATGAGCTCCGCCAGCTTTCGCCGGTCGGCCTTGCCGTTCGCGGTCATCGGGAAGGCGTCCACGAACTTGAATTTGCGCGGGACCATGTAGGCCGGCAGCCGCTCGGCCAGGCTCTTCTTGAGCTGCGCCGCCGTCTCGAAATCGCTCCCGGTCTTCGCGCCCGCCAACACCACGATCGCCGCCAGCGAATCGATGCGCGTGTCTTTCATCACCGGCAGCACCACCACGTCGGCGATCTCCGGCAGATCGCGCAAGTTCGCCTCGAGATCGCCGAGCTCGATCCGGTAGCCGTTGACCTTCACCTGGCTGTCCATGCGGCCCTCGAAGAAAATCTGCTCCGCGCGCTCGCGGCCCCAGTCGCCGGTGCGGTAGGCGGGCTGGTTGTTATATCGATAGAAGGCTTTCTCCGTGAGATCCGCGCGCCCGAGATAGCCGGGGCTGACGTTCGGCCCCGCGATCACGATCTGGCCGCGCTCGCCTTCCGCGACGCGCACGCCGGCTTCATCGAGAATCACGACTTCCGTCCCGGGCATCGCGCGGCCGACCGGGAGCGGCGAGTGCTTCGCGATCACCTCGCGGTCGACCAGGATCGAAGTCGTCGCCACCGTCGCCTCCGTCGGTCCGTAGGTGTTCCAAACCTGCGCCTGCGGGAAGCGCTCGATCAGTTGCGAAGCCGTCTCGGGCGCGAGCGTTTCGCCGCAGAAAAGAAAGCGCCGCATCGCCGGCAGCATCGGCTGCGCGAAGGTTTTCTCGATGCAGCACATCTGCGCAAACGACGGCGTGGAGACCCACGTCGTGACCCCGGATTCGCCAAGCGCCACGTAGAGTTGCTTGAGATTGGCGACGTGCTCCTTGGTAATGCTGTATAGCGTCCCACCGGTGACCAGGCTGGGATAAAGGTCCATCACCGAGAGATCGAACGAGAACGGCGCCTGGTTAAGGAACGTCTCGCCGGCTTCGGCAAACTTCTGCTCGTCCAGCATCCAGTCGACGAAATGCGTCAGATTGTTGAGCGTGATTTCCACGCCCTTCGGCTCGCCGGTGCTGCCCGAGGTAAATAGAATATAGAACGATTCATCGCCCTCGACGCGCTGGAGCGTCGCCGACTTCTTCTCCGAGGCCAGCTCCGCCACGCGCTCCGGCGTCAGGACCACCACCGCGTTCGCGCCGTGAATGATCCGCTCCACGCGCTGCGCGGGAATGGAGAGATCGATCGGCACATACGGCCGCCCCGATTTCACCGCGGCCAGGAAGGCGATGAGCATCTCCGGCTCCTTGTGCCCGTGGACCGCCACGGGGCTGCGGTTGTCGCCGAGCTCGTGCTGCAGCCAGCCGGCCAGCGCGTCGGATTTTGCCAGCAGCTCGCCATAGGTGAGCGAGCGGTCGTTGCTGCGGTGCGCGAGGCGGTCGGGCTTCGTGCGACCCCAATGGTCGATGCGGTCCAGGAGGTGCATGGGAATGGGAAGGGGAAGAGTGAGGTCCACGAAATACACGAAAGACACGAAAGGGGAGAGGGAATTCGGAGGGGGCGCTCGTCCTCGTCCTCGTCCTCGGTCCGGCTACCCAGGCCAGTCGTGTCAAGCCGCCGCGAGGATCCGTCGGAGGGCGGCGAGATTTTCTGCCTCATCAAAGATCGCGCGGACGGGAATCTCGAATCCCGGTACGACGTCGCTGGCGAGTAATCCAGCGTCCTGCCGCGGCGCAGGCGGATACACCCCGTCGGCGAGACGGTGCGCCTCCACCGTCTCCACCACCGGATCGATGATCCAATACTCCCCGACGCCGTGCAGCGCATAGTCCAGGAACTTGATGCCGCGGTCGCGCTCCTCCGTCGTGGGCGAGAGCACTTCCACGACGAAGTCGGGAATGGGAAAGCGCAGCGTGTCCGCGTCGATCAGCCCGACCTTGGCCAGGCCGAAGAAAACCACGTCCGGTTCGTAGTCGTTGCGGGGGAAGACGGTCAGCGCTTTCTCCAAACGGACTTCTCCACAGCGGCGGGTCGTGACATAAGCGTCGAGCACCTTGAACAACCGCTGCGTCGCCAGAAGGTGCCGGTTGAGCGCCGGCGAGTGCATGACGACTTCGCCTTGGATGAACTCCCACTTGTGCTCCGGGGTAATGTCCGCGCGGAACTTCTCCCGCAGCTTTAGCTCTCGCTCCCACGCTGCATGAGCTTCTTGGATTATCTCCGGCAGTGCCGGCGATTCCAGGAGAGCAGTGAGAACTGAGGACTTCATGCTCCGCTGCCATACCATGCTTTCCCCGCGGGGTAAATCGCGCAAAAATCCTCTGTTCATCACGATCAACCGCGCCGCGCGCTCGCGCCCGCTATTTCGTGGACCAAATTTCCGAGCCGTGAAATCCTCCCCCGCGTGCCGGAGAACTTCGTTTCGCAGATCACCGAGGCGCCAGACGCGCCGTTCGATGTCTCGCTGCGCCCGCCGCTCTTTTCCGAGTTTGCCGGGCAGGAGAAGGTCTGCCAGCGCATCGAGCTCATGGTCCAGGCGGCCAAACAGCGTGGCGACGTGCTCGACCACATCCTCCTCAGCGGCCCGCCGGGTCTCGGCAAGACGACGCTCGCGCACATCATCGCCAACGCGATGGGCGTCCACATCAAGAACACCAGCGGCCCCACGGTGGAGAAGGCCGGCGACCTCGCGGGGCTCCTCACCGGCCTCGAGCGCGGCGACCTTCTGTTCATCGACGAAATTCACCGCCTCCAGCCGGCGATCGAGGAATACCTCTACCCCGCGATGGAGGACTTCCGCCTCGATATCATCATCGACCAGGGCCCGCAGGCGCGCTCCATCCGGCTGAATCTCCCGAAGTTCACCCTCGTCGGCGCGACCACGCGCTCGGGGATGATCTCCGCGCCGCTCCGCTCGCGCTTCGGCATGAACTGCCGGCTCGACTACTACACCGCCGAGGAGCTCCAGCGCATCATCCTCCGCAGCGCGGGCCTCATGGGCGTCACGATCGACCAACCCGGCGCGCTCGAGATCGCCGCGCGCGCGCGCGGCACCCCGCGCGTCGCGAACAACCTGCTCCGCTGGGTGCGCGACTTTGCGCAAGTCCACGCCGGCAACCAGGTCACGCGCGACGTCGCCGACCGCGCCCTCGCGATGCTCGACATCGACGCCGACGGCTTCGACGAGTGGGACAAGCGCATCCTCGAGGCGCTCATCCACAAATTCGGCGGCGGCCCCGTCGGCCTCAACTCCCTCGCCGTCGCGATCGGCGAAGACGCGGGGAGCCTGGAGGAAGTCAACGAGCCGTACCTCATCATGCAAGGCTACCTCAAGCGGACGCCGCAGGGCCGCGTCGCCATGCCCGCCGCCTATCGCAAGCTCGGCGTGCTGGCGCCGGCGCGGGAAGGGGAGCTGTTTGGGGGGACGTGATGCCAACCCATTGGCCGCCTTGCGGTCGACGGAACTTTAGTTAAGGTGCCGGGCGCTCATTAAAATATGTCCTCCCCAGAGCCACCCGCGCGCCTGCAATACGACAACCTCGTTGTTTCGCCCCGCGGCATCTCGGAGCTGCATGGCCGGAAAGTCATGCTTTTCGTGCCGGGCCCGCAAATTGAGCGGATGACCTTGCGGTTTGGCCGGACCGACCATCGGCCGCTGCTCACGCTGACGGCGGGCCTGCTCCTCGCCGCGGTCGGCGTCCTCGGGATCGTTCAGTTCGGGGTCAGCCCCAAGGGGATTCGCTGGGAACTGGGGATGGTGGCGCTGGGAGGGCTCGGCGCCTCCATGATTTACGACACGCTGAAGCAGCGCTACTTTCTCGCCGTCCATCAGCGAAAGCTCGATTCCCACCTGGTCTTCTCGAAGCGAGCGCAAAGAGAAGAAATTCAAGCCTTTTGCGACCGGATCAGAGAGGTGTATCGCTACGACATCCACGATGCCACGTGAGGTCGGGCCGCGCGGCGCGCTCGCCTGAAAAGTCGTCCCGGGCTCTACCGTCGTTCGATGCCGTGCTACGGCGGCGGCATCGGGGGCGGAGGTGGCGGGAGCGGCCACGGAAGCGGCGGCGCGAACCGCAGCGGGGGCCGCGCGACGATCCAGACGAGCAGGCCGACGGGCCAGGTGAAGAACATCAGGAGCGCGAGCAGGATGCCGGATTTTCCGCGCGCCTCGGCATCCTTGGCCACCCAGACCAGCGACCAGATGACCAGCGTCATGTAGAGCGCGAACAGGATGAGCATGATCAGCATCATGCCCCCGAGGCCGAAGATGAGTTCCGGCGGAACGTTGGGGTTGTTGTCCATTTCGCGGGTGGGCGCTTCTGCAAAGACAACAGCCTGGGGCGGCGCGCGGCAATCCCAAAGCGGCTCTCACCCGCGGCGACCTGCGATCCACGACGCCCCAGCCGGCGCTTGCGCTTTGAAAGTTCTCCCGCGATAGTCCGCCCCTCCTTTTTCACCCAACCCCTTTTTTTCTCCTGTTATGGCCAACGCCAACGATCTCCGCAAAGGCATGTGTATTCGCTACAATAGCAATCCTGCCATCGTCCTCGAAGTCATGCACCGCACGCCGGGCAACCTCCGCGCCTTTGTGCAAGTGATCATCCGCTACATCGGGACGGGCAAGTCCGCGGACGTCCGCTTTGGCTCGACCGACAAGATCGACACCGTGGAGGTCCATCGGCAGAAGCTGGAGTTTTCCTATGCGGACAACGCGGGCTACCACTTCATGGACCCCGAGACCTACGACACCATCACCTTCGACAAGGAATTCGTCGGCGAGGCGAAGGATTTCCTGATGGAGAATCTCGGGGTCGAGGTGCTCTACGTGGAAGGGAAAGCGGCGAGCATCGAGCTGCCCTCCTCCGTCACGCTCAAGGTCACCGAGTCGGCCGAGGGGGTGAAGGGCGACAGCGCGAACAACGTCATGAAGCCGGCCGTCCTCGAGACCGGGAAGACGATCACCGTCCCGCTCTTCATCAAGGAAGGCGAGCTGGTGAAAGTCGACACCCGCACCGGCCAGTACATGGGCCGCGCGTAGGCACGCCATGGCTGGAGGCAAGCGCCCCGCACCGCAGCGCTCCGGTCGCCGGCCGAACCGCGAGAGCGAGCGGCGCCTCGCCTTTGAGCGCGCCCCGGTCGCGCCCCGGCCGTGGGTCATCCCGCGGTGGTGGTTCACCGCCATCGTCGCGCTCTTTCTGCTGCCGATCGCCGGGCTGCTGACCCAGACGTTTTTCGGGGCGTTCTCGCGCGCCGCGGTCGAGCACGCCTTCTGGGCGACGGACGAGTTCTGGTTCTTCATGCTCGGGACGGTGCTCTGGTCGCTCTGGTTCTGCGGCAGCATCTGGTCCTTCGGCGAGCCGCGTCCGCTCCGGTTGTACGTCTTCGGCCATGAGCTGACCCACGCCATCTGGGTCTGGATCATGGGCGGCGAAGTGAAGTCCTTCGAGGTGAGCCGCGAGGGCGGCAGCATCATCACCAACAAGCAAAACGTCTGGATCGCGCTCTCCCCGTACTTTTACCCGATTTACACCCTCGCGATCATCCTCGCGTACGGCGCGGTCAGCTTCTTCTACGATGTCGCCGGCGTGCGGCAGACCTTCCTCTGGGTGACCCCGCTGCAGTGGATGTTCCTCGCGCTCGGCATCACGTGGGCCTTTCACATGAGCTTCACCATCTGGATGATCCCCAAGGGCCAGAGCGATCTCACCTTGCACGGCACCTTCTTTTCGCTCGTCTTCATCTACCTGATGAACGTGGTGATCATGACGATCTTCCTCATCACCGCCGCCCCGGAGATCACCTGGTTCGACTTCGGGCACGAGCTGCTGGAGAACACCGAGAACTTCGCGGCGTGCGTGTACGCGCTGGCGGAGCGGTTGATTCAGCGAATGCAGCAGTGAGCCAGGCCCAGCTCGTCACGGCCGCACCGCCAATTTCACCGCGATCAAGATGAGCCCCGACCCGATGAGCCGGCGGACCATCACCTTGGTCCCATGCGTGTGCTCGGTGTTGCCGAACCAGTGCCCGACCATCCAGACGAGCGCGATCGTCCAGATGCCGCGCGAGGTGTAGAGGATGTTCACCAGCGTCGCCTCGCCGTAGGTCATGATGGCGAAGGCGATGCCCATCGCTTGCGCGCTCAGCAGCACCGCGCCGCCGATCAGCCATTTCCACGTGACGGCCGGCAGCGCACGGAGCGGTCCGCTGAAGAAGGGGACGAAGGTGAACGAAAGCAGCGCCACGGTGAGGAACATGACCGGCGCGAAATGGCCGAAGCCCCACTGGTGCGACCAGCGCTGCGCCAGCACGTCGGTCAGCGCGTACATGGTGGCCGCGGTGAAGCCGTAGACCAGGCTGCGCTTGAAGGTGAGCTCGCTCGTCTTGACCTTGCTGCCGCCGCCGAGCAGCACGGTGGCGACGACCGTCAGCCCCGCCGCCCACCACCACGCGGCGGGAATGCCCGTCTGCAAAATGAGCACCGTGAAGCCGGCCACCATCACGACTTTCGTCCCGAGCACCGGCGTCACGACCGAGACGTCGCCCCGGCTCAGCGCGAGGAACGTGAAGATCTGCCCGACGAAAAAGAGCGCGCCGGTGATCCCCGCGTGCAGGGCGTTTTCCCAACTGAACGGTGCGCCGCCGAGCAGCCAGACCGGCGCGAAGATCAGGGCCTGCACGCAGTTCGTCACGAAGCCGATCCGCCACGGGCCGCCGCCCTTCTCCGTCGCCCGCTTCAGCGCCATCGCGGCGAAGGCGTAGAGGAAGGCGGAAATGAGCGGCGCGATGAGGGCGGGGGGCAGCATGGGCTCCCATCTTCCTCTTCCTCTTCCTCTTAGTCTTCCTCTAAATGCGCACTCACGCCAATCTTGCGGCGCGTCCCGTTTTTGCCATCTTCCCGCATGCCAGATTTCGAGAAACAGGCGGCAACGACGGAATTCTACCGCCGCACGCAGGACGAGCTTTCGCGGCTCTATTCGCGGGCGGAGTTGGAGCGCCAGGTGCGCCGGGGCTTGATCGCGCCGGACGAGCTCGTGCAGCTCGAGGGCGCGCCGATCTGGCAGCCGGTGCGCGTGGTCGTCGGCACTCCGGCGCCCGCGGAAGCCGCACCTGCCCCCGAGGATGACGCCCCCTCCTGGTCCGACTTGTCGCACGGGCTGGCGCGCCGGCTCGCGCGCGAATTCGCGAATCCTTCGCTGCGCGTGGTCTGCGTGTTGCTCGCCGTCGGCGCGCTGGGGATGGCGGCCTCGCGGCTCGGCTGGTGGCTCTGGCTGCCGTGGTTCGTCCTCGCGCTGGTGGCCGCAGGCTCGCTGATGCGCGCCGGTCGCTGGCTGGCGGGCCTACCGTTCGCCCTCGCCGCGCTCGCGATTCCCTTCTTCCTCGCGCAGTGGCTGTCCTCTCCAACGACCGGGAACGCCGGCCCGGTCGCCGAGGCGCCCGCCTCCTCGCCGCCGCGCGTCGTCGTCCTGCCCCGGACCTCCGAGCCGGTCCCGGGCGAGGCGCCGCCGACCGCCGCGCCGGTCGCGGCTGCGACGGCCTCGCCTGCGCTCGCGGTTCCCGCCGCGCCACCCAAACCCGCCGCCCCTCCCGCGGTGGTCTCGGCCGTGCCGGAGCCGAAGCCCGACACCGTCCCGGATGTTCCGCCGGCCAACCCGGACGCCTTTCGCAGCGGCGCCCTCGTCATCGTGCGCGACGAGCACGGCGCCGGCAGCGGCTTCATCGCGGTGCAGGATGGAAAGCGCTACCTGTTCACCAACGCCCACGTCGCCGCCGGCATGAAGCGGCCGATCTTCACCCTGCTCGACGGCAGCCGCCTGACGCCCATCGCCATCGAAGCCGCGGCCGGCCACGACATCATGCGGTTTGCCTTGAAGGAAGAGCCCGCCCAGGCCCTGGAAATCACGACGGGCGTCGACCAAACCGTGCGCCTCGACGATGAGGTCATCGTCTACGGGAACAGCGGTGGCGGCGGCGTGGTCACGAGCCTGCCCGGCAAGATCGTCGGGATCGGGCCCGATCGCATCGAGGTGTCGTCCGCCTTCATTCCCGGCAACAGCGGCAGCCCGATCATCCACCTGCCCACCGGCCGCGTGCTCGGCGTCGCCACGTATCTCACGAAAAAGCACGAGGAGTTTGGCGAGAACGGAGGGCCGTCCAACGTCATCCGGCGCTACGGATACCGGCTCGACAGCGTGAAGAAATGGGAGCCGGTGAACTGGCAGGTCTTTCAAGTCGAGGCCGAGCGGCTGGAGAAGATTTCGCAGCTCACGGAGGACATTTACAACTTCCTCGGGGCGCTCCAGAAAAAGCAGCAGCCGGTCTTCGCGACCGACACCTTGCGCAAGCCGGCGGAAGACTGGCGCGCGACGATCTCGCGCCGCCAGCTCTCCCTGCCGGATCGCCGGAACGCGACGCAGAGTTTCCTCAGCAGCCTCCGTTTCATGGTCCGGAGCGATGTCATCGCGGCGGAGTCGACGCTGCACTACAGCTTCTTTCGCGAGAAGCTGCAGAAGGAACGCGTCGCGCGCGACGAGCTATACAAGGCCTTCGATACCGAGCTCGCGCGGATGTCGACCAATGCGTTGCGCTGACACGGCTTTGTTCTCGCGGCTTAGCCGCTTGACCCGGAGTCTTGCGCACCGCTAAACAAAAGGAGCAAAGTGGAATCCCCGTGATTCGCCTCTCACTTAGCCACCCTCCTGATCATGTCCGAAGAATCCAAGAAGGCCCCGACTCATCCGTTGGTTGCGATTGCCGGCTCGTGTGCCGGATCGTCGGTGGGAATCGCCTTCCTCGCGTTTTTTCTGATGCACAATATCACGGACTCCGGGATGTGGGCGATCGCCTGCATCACGGCGCCGTCCGTCATGGGCTGCGTCATCGCCTTTTTCATGACCACGCGTCAGCCATGAAGTCCCTGGCTTTGCCGTGGATGGTTATTGCGATGATCGCCTGCGCCTTCACCGGAATGGCGGCCGAGGAGCGCCCGCCGGCTCCGGTCTCGGCGACCTTTATCGACAAGAAGGGCGGCAAGCCGCCGATGAAGTTCATCCGGGGTTCGCTGATCTTGAACAACAAGACTCAGGCGCCGCTCTGGTTTGTCCTCCCTTACCGGATCGATGAACCGCCGAAGCTCGGTGGTCCGATCAAGATGAGCGAAGGCTTCGAGCCGACCTGGATCGTGGCCGAGGGGTTCAATACCGGCGTCTATCACAAGCCGGCGGACAAAAGCAAAGGGAAGGCGATCCAACTCAAGGTCCTCTTCCTCGCCGATGACAAGCCGTTCTGCCTGTTCAGGCTTCCGCCCGGCGGCCGGGTTGAATTCAAGAGCTATCCCTTTGAAATGTGGTCCACGTACGCGCGCTCGTTCAAGGTCTGGACCGCGGACGAAATCAAAGTAAACGGCGCCGAGCCGCTGGAGAAATGGCTCCCGTACGAAACGCTCTCCGATCCGCAGACCGTCGTCCCGGAGAGCGCGCAGGCGGACAACCTGAACTTCGACGCGAAGGTGATGGGGACGCGGACGGATTTCCGCAAGGAGCCGATCACGCAGCTCGAGCTGAAGATCACCGGCTCGTGGGACGTCGCGTTCAAGGATTGGTAAGGCGCAAGCCGCCCCATTCCTAATCTTACTCCTGCTCTTCCTCGTAATCCCCCAGCGTTTCCCGCTTACCCGGAACCATGGAGTTAGCGCGATGCACGAACGGCCCGGGGAGCACACGCGCCCCGCGTGTTCTGCCCGGCGCCCTCGCCGGGCAGTGTTCAACACACGGCGCGTGCAAACTCACCAAACGGTGAGCCGCGCACAACGGGATTCGGCGAGGGCGCCGAATCCGGCACGCGGGGCGCGTGCGCTCCCCGGACCGTTTGCGCTCCGCGCGCAACTCGCGCTTCCCGCTTAGGAATCCAGCCTCCGCGGGTTTCCCTTTTGACTCGCCGCATCGCCGGCTATCCTCGCGATCTCCCCCATGAAACGCATCGCCCTTCTCCTCCTCGTCACGGCCCTGTCAGGCTTCGCCGCCGACGAGCTTCCGCTTACGCTCCAAAGCCGCACGCCGGTCGGCGCGAAACAAACCGCGCGCGAGCAATGGCTGCCGCAGCAGACCGCCATCATCGTTTGCGACATGTGGGATCTGCATCACTGCAAGAACGCGGTGACGCGCGAGGGTGAGATGGCGCCGCGCATGAATGAGGTGCTCGAGAAAGCGCGCGGCCAGGGGGTGCTCGTCGTCCATGCGCCGAGCGGTTGCATGAAGCCGTACGAAGGGACGCCGGCGCGCGAGCGCGCGAAATCCGCGCCGCCGGCGGCGCGGTTGCCCGACCAGATCGGCGAGTGGTGCAAGAAGATCCCCGCCGAGGAACTCGCCGTCTATCCCATCGACCAGACCGACGGCGGGGAGGACGATGATCCCGCCGAGCACGCCGCTTGGGCGAAGGAGCTCGCCGCGAAGGGGCTGAACCCGCGCGCGCCGTGGACCAGGGAGATCGACGTGCTGCGCATCGACCAGGAGAAAGACGCAATCAGCGATTCCGGCGTGGAGATCTGGAACCTCCTCGAAGCGCGCGGCATCCGGAACGTCATCCTCATGGGCGTCCACGTGAACATGTGTGTCGCCGGCCGCCCCTTCGGCCTGCGCCAGATGGCCAGGAACGGCAAGCACGTCGTCCTCATGCGCGACCTGACCGACTCGATGTATAACCCCGCGCGCTGGCCGTTTGTCAGTCACGAGCGCGGCACGGGCCTGTTTATCGAGCATATTGAAAAGCGCATTTGCCCGACCATTACTTCCGATCAGTTGATCGGCGGCTCGTCGTTTGCCTTTAGCAAAGCAACCGCGGGCAAGCCGCGTCTCCAAGTCGTCCTACTCGGCGACAGCACCACCGAGGCCAGCTTCCCCAAGAAGCTCGCGCCGGACGAGCCGCAGGTCGAAGACACCCTTCGCATCCTTCTGGCCGCGGAGTCCGATCTGCCGCCGACGGATGTCTATAACGAAGGCGTCAGCGGCGAATATATCCGCGGGCTGATCGATGGCGGGCGCTACGACAAGGTCTCGGCGAAATATCCGAAAATAGACTATATGTTCATCCGCTACGGCATTAACGACCAGTCGAAGCGGAAAGAGTTCACGACGAATTTTCCGGCGGACTTTCACGAACTGCTCAGCCGGCTGCGCAAGGAGCACCCGGAGGCCGTGCTCATCCCCATGACGGCCATTCCTTACTCGATCGAAAGCACCCACGCCGAGATCAACGCCCTCGTCGCAAAAGTCGCCGAGGACGAGAAGCTGCCATTCTTCGACATCGCCCCGCGCTACCTGGCCGAGCTGCAAAAAGGCCCCAACATGCTGAACTACCGGCGCTACCCGCTCTCCAAGGTGCCCGACCGCCTCAAGCCCTTCGCCACGCCGTATCTCCAGCCCGGCGCCGACCCGACTGTCGTGGTCCTCGACAACCGCCTCGACGCATTGTTCGGCGACCTTCCCGGCTGGTACGGCGATCGGCATCCGAACCTCGCCGGCTACAACGTCATCGCCGACGAAACCGCGAAGTTCCTCGCGAAGCTGATTCGGTCCAAAACCGCCGCGCCGAAGTTGGCCTCGCCATAGGCGCGTGCGCGAGCGTGGCACGGGCATCCTGCCCGTGGGGCCGACAGGCGTCCCGCCTGTCGAATCGAGGATCGCCGTTCGTGAAGTTTAAAGTCAGCGGGCAGGATGCCCGCTGGCCCCACGGGCGGGACGCCCGTGCCACGATTTCGCCCCTACTTCGGCACCCACCCGCTCGGCAACGTGATTGTCTCTTCCGGGATGACGAGCTGGGACTGATCCCAAGGGTCGGTGCGAAATTGCAGCATGGGTAGCTCTTCGCTGTTATAAAGGTTGCAGACTGGATTCGTGGCCCAGGCGTAGCGGACGGCGACGGGGTGGGGGACTTGGTCGGACCAGACGACGACGGTTTCGCCTTCGATTTTGGCCTGGGCAAAATGAAAGGTGCGGTCCTCGCCGGCGATGGCGAAGCCGACGGGCGGCTCGCCTTGCGCGTGCAACCCTGGCGCGAAGGTGAAGCGCAGGCGGATTTTGGCGCCCTCGACGGCCATCGATTGATAGGTCGGGCCGTTGTACGGCTTGTCTTTCTCGCCGTAGACCGTGCCGAGCGCGGAGAGGGCGAGCCGGCGGCCGACTTCCTGTTTGCGCTTCGGATGAATGTCGGCGCCCTCGCCGACGCCGACGGCGGTGGCCAGGAAGGTATTGGGCACACTGAGCGCCATGGCCTGCGCCTCGCGGATGAGATGATAACCGGTGCGCTCGACCGGCTTGCTTTGCTGACGCTGGTAATCCGCGAGCGCGACGATGCCGAACGCGAAGTCCTGGCCCCACTCGGCGCGCCACGATTTGATGAGGCCCGGCATGAGGCTGCGATAATCGGTATAAAACGGCGCGTTCGCTTCGCCCTGGTACCAGATGGCGCCACGAATGGCATAGGGAATGAGCGGATTTATCTGGCCATTGTATTGGACGCCGGGATGCCCGTAATAATTGCCGGGAATATGATTCAGCAACGCCGCGGGGCGCGGCTCGCGCGCGGGGTCGAGGTCTTGCGACTTGGCCATGCGCCACTCGCCGACAAGTGAAACCGCCGGTGCATCGACGGGCGCGTCCTTCAGCTTAAGAAGCATGTCGCCGGCGGGACCGAAGAGGCCCATCGGGTAAATTGTTTTCAGCACGCGCAGGGCGATGGTTAAGTCGGCGACCGCCGCCGCGGGTACCGGATAGACGCGCGAGACGCTCCAGTACTTGGGCACATCGAACCAGGTGCGGCCGACCCGCACGCCATTGACATAGGCTTCGTCGGCCCCGTCGACCAAACCCAAGTGCAACTCCAGCTCCTTGCCGATCCAGTCGGTGGGAACTTTAATCTCCTTGCGAAACCAGTTCGAAGCCGGAGCTTCACCAATTGGATTATCGTCGGCGGTCACCGGCAACTTCACCGTCGACCACTTGGAAGTGTCGAGCGCCGGCGTCATCCATTTGTTCTTAAGGCCGGATTCCTCCGCATCGAGTTGCTCAAACCAGATCCTGGATTTCTCCGCCAGCCGCGTTTTCTCAGTTTCAAGCGAGCCGGGATAGCTGTTGTTATCCGCGATGAACTCCTTGGCCAACGCCTCGAACGAAATTGCCCGCTCGCGATACGCGGGGATCGACTTAAGACCCTCGAGGCCGATCCACGACTCGATGGCGGTCGCGCCATAAGAGGCCATGATGAGGCCGACGGGCACGTGCAACCGCTCGTGCAAGTTGCGCCCGAAGAAGTAACCGACGCCCGACCAGTTGATGACATTCGCGGGCGTGCAGACGCGCCAGGCGCCTTCACACTTCTCCTGCGGCGTGAGCGCGTAGCGGAGTTTCCCGATGACCGGCTCGATCGGATAACCTTGGTCATTGGAAGGAGTCGCGCTCACCATGAATCCGCGAATGGCGGGATAGTTCGCCTTCGCGATGTCCTCCTGCGCGTTGAGCGCCTTGCGGACCTCTAGCCCCATATTCGACTGGCCGCTGCACAGCCAGACCTCGCCGACGAGCACGTCCTTCAGCACCCGCGGCGCGCCGGCGCCGGCGATGGTCATCTCCCGCGGTGCATCGCTCGCGGGCATGGCCTTGAGCGCGACCTTCCACTTCCCGCTCGCGTCCGCTTTGGTCGCGATCTTTTGGCCGGCAAACTCGACGGTTACCGCTTCGTCCGGAGCCGCCTTGCCCCAGACTGGCACCGGCAAGTCGCGCTGCAACACCATGCTGTCGGTGAAGATGGCGGCCGGCACCACCTCGGCGCGCGCGGCCGAGAGGAGCAGGGTGGCGGCCAGTGTCGAGATGACGAGAAGGGAGACGGAGCGGCGGGGGAGCGCGTTCATTCGCATGCCGCCCATACTGACCGGCCGCCGCGCGCTCGCAACGAGTTATGCGCAGCGCTTGCGTCGTCCTCGTGTGTAGAGCGCGGCTCTCTGTGAGCCTAGGCGAACAGGTGCCGCCTCCATCTTTGTCTGGCAGCGTAGATTGCAAGAGACGCTCAAGAAATTGGAGGCGGCACCTGTTCGCTTAGGCTCACAGAGAGCCGCCTCTACACACAGGTACAATCGGCGGCTTCGCCTTTTGCGGCTACCCATCCCAGACCTTGAGTTCAGCGCGCCGTGTCGTGGATCTCGAGCCGGTCCGTCAGCGGGTGGAAATCGAGGGTCGCGCAGGTTTTCCCGTTGCCGACGTTTTCCAGGCGAAAGCGGCTGCTGCCGTCGGGGAGGCGTTCGGCGGTGAGATGCAGTCCGAAGCGCTTGACCTTGGCCGCCTCCAGCGTGAGGAGCGCCCTCTCGAACAGCGTGGGGCTGAGCCGGCCGGAGTAAAGCGCCACCGCCATGTCGCGCACTTCCTGCGCAATTTCATGGCAGACATGGTGCGGGTCCGAGCACTGGCTCCGGGCTCCGAGGGGACGCGCGTTTAATTCCATACCTTTCAATCGCGCCCACCGGCCCGTTTGCGTGGCCGAATCTCAAAGGGCGAAGCGCAACTGCGGGCTCGGCCCGACGAGCGTGGAGACGCCGATGCCGAGGAGGCGCAACGGACCGGTGACGAGCCGGTCGCGCGCCAGCAGGTAGCAGGCGAGCCGATAAATCTCGGCCCGCTCGGTGAGCGGCTCCTCGAGGCGGAGCTGGCGAGTCAGGGTGCGGAAGTCGCTGTAGCGCACCTTGACCTGGATCGTCAGCGCGCCGACGGCTTCTTTTTCCAGGGTGTGCGCCACGTCGTCGGCGAGCTCTTTCAGCGCCGCGCGCAAGGTCGGGCGATGATCTGTGTCCTCGGCAAACGTCGTCTCGCTGCTGATGCTCTTGCGCTCGTCGCTCGGGTCGACGGGCCGGTCGTCCTCGCCCACCGCGAGCATCTTCAGGCGTGCGGCAAACGAGCCGACGAGGCGCTGCAAATCGAGCTTCGTGTCCTGCAAATCGCCGATCGTGAGGAGGTCGTGCGCCGCGAGCAGGCGCGCCGTGACGGGCCCCACGCCGTGAATGGCCGCGACGGACAGCGGCCGGAGAAAGGCGACTTTGCCGCTCTCGGGAATGACGGTGAGGCCGTCGGGTTTCTGGAAATCGCTCCCGAGCTTGGCCAGGAATTTGTTGCCCGCGACGCCGATGCTGGCGGTGAGTCCGCGCTCGGCGAAGATGCGTTGCTTGAGCGCCCGCGCCGGCGCGGCGGCGGCGCGCAGGGCGTCGTCGGGCGAACTCTCCGGCCTGTGCTCGCCGAGATCGAGGTAAGCTTCGTCGACCGAGACTTTCTCAATCGTGGAGCTGACTTCGCGCAGGATCTCCATGATGGCGCGCGACTCGGTGCGATAGACCTCCATACGCGGGCGGACGTAGATCCCATCGGGACAAAGCTTGCCCGCGGTGCGCGACGGCATGGCGGAGCGGACCCCGAATTTGCGCGCCTCGTAGCTCGCCGCGCAGACCACGCCGCGGCGATCCGGCGGTGAGCCGACAATGAGCGGCCGGCCGCGATAAGCGGGCTCATCGCGCTGCTCGATGGAGGCGAAAAACGCGTCCATGTCGACGTGGAAAATGACTCGGGGCACTCGGGATGGGAGGGTAGCGCGGGGCGGGGGCGGATGCAGCAGCGGAGTGCGGGTGGGGGCCGCGCGGAGGACTCTTCCTCATTTTCTTCATCTTCATCCTCATCCCAGCTCGCTTCCATCATTCCTCCCAAGTGAGAGAGCTGTGAAGTGGGGATGAAGATGAAGAAAATGAGGAAGATTGCGCGGGCGGCGTTTGCTTTTCGCCCCGTCATTCGCCTGCTAGATTGCTCCAAACATGCAGCCGCTCGCCAAACAAGAAGCGCTCATCGAGCAATACTCCGCCATCCACGATGTGCAGGAGCGGATGGTGCTGATCCTCGATCGCGCCCGGCGCCGGCCGCCACTGGCGGAGGCGGAAAAGACGGAGGCCGCGCGCGTGCCGGGGTGCGTGTCGCGCGTCTGGCTGCGGCCGAGTTGTGCGGAGGGGCGCTGTCATTTTGGCATCGACGCCGACTCGGCGCTCGTGCGCGGCCTGGCGGCTTTCCTTTGCGAGATGTACGAGGGCGCGACGCCGGCGGAAGTCGAGGCGGTGGAGCCGCATCTGCTCGAACGGCTCGGCATCGCGGCGAATCTGTCGCCGACGCGGCTTCATGGGTTGGCGCAGGTGCGGCGCGCGATCCGCGACTTCGCCCGCGCCGCGCAGACGGAGGCGGTGGCGTGAGGCTCATCGATGCGCACAATCATTTGCACGACGCGCGTCTCGCGCCGTTTCGCGCCGAGTTGATCGCGGAGTTGGAGCGCGGCGGGATCGAAGCCGCGGTGGTGAATGGAACGCAGGAGGACGATTGGGACGAGGTCGCCGCGCTCGCGAAAGAGCGCGCGTGGGTGCGGCCGGCTTTCGGATTGCATCCGTGGTACGTGAACGGGCGGTCGCCGCGATGGCGCGAACGGCTGGCGGAACTGCTCGTGGAATTTCCGCACGCGAGCCTCGGCGAAATCGGGCTCGATCGCTGGAAAGAGGGCTTCGACCTGGAAGCGCAGACGGAGGTCTTGCGCGCGCAATGGGCGCTCGCCGTCGAGCACGAGCGCGCGGCGACGGTGCATTGCCTGAAGGCGTGGGGCGCGCTCCGGGACTTCGTGCGCGAAGCGCCGCCGGCGCCGCGCGGGTTCCTGCTGCACTCGTACGGCGGGGCCGCGGAGATGGTGGAGGGCTTCGTGAAACACGGCGCGTATTTCTCCTTCTCCGGCTACTTCTTGCAGGAGCGCAAAGCGGCGCAGCGGGAGGTCTTTCGCGAGATCCCGCTGGAGCGGTTGCTGGTGGAAACCGACGCGCCCGACATGCTGCCGCCGGCCATGACGGGAGTGCGCCTGCTCGCCGGCGGCACGCTCAACTCGCC
>DASYIS010000441.1:0-7064 GCA_035997375.1 Chthoniobacteraceae bacterium | reverse complement strand
GCCAAACCGGCCGAGTACGCCACGATCGTGGCCTCCGTCGTGGCTGACTCGAAGATTAACCCGCTGGTTTCGGCCGGCTTCAAGGGTGCGGCTCCCAAGAACCTCGACGAGGTCGCCGGAGTCTACAGCAAGATCTTCTCGTCGGTCGACGGCAAGGCGAAGGATCTCCTGGCCAAGCTCGCCGCGCAGTCCTCGGCCGCCGACGCCCCGCAGGACAAGAACCTGTTGGAACTGGCGTTTTTCCCGTTCAAAGTCATCCCCTCGGGTGAGCTCACCCCGGGCGTCCTTCGGGCGGAAAACCAGCGCTGGGGGCAACAGTTGCAGGGCCGCGCCGGCTTCGACTTCAACAAAGCCAACGAGCTCTTGTTGACGAACGCGGGTGCCACCGTCCGCGCCATGGCCGTGCAGGACAAGCCGCAGCCCAAAGATTCGCCCGTCTTCATCCGTGGCCAGGCCAACGTCCCCGGTGAATTGGTCCCGCGCCGTTTCCTGGAAATGTTTGCCCCCAATGGCAAGCCTGAGCCGTTCAAGGACGGCAGCGGTCGCCTTGAGTTGGCGGAAGCCATCGCGAGCAAGACGAATCCGCTCACGCCGCGCGTCATCGTCAACCGCGTCTGGATGCACCACTTCGGCCAGGCCTTCGTCCGCACTCCCGACAGCCTCGGGACCCAGTGCGAAGACCCGAGCCATCCGGAGCTGCTCGACTACTTGGCGAATTACTTCATCGACCAGGGCTGGTCGTTCAAGAAGCTGCACAAGCTCATCATGCTCTCGCACGCCTACCAGGAGGACTCGGCGCCCGACGCCCACCTGAAGGATGCCTACGCGAACATCGACCCCGAGAACCGCTTGCTCTGGCGCGGGAACATTCGCCGGCTGGACTTCGAGTCCTTCCGCGATTCCCTGCTCGTCATGAGCGGCCGCATCGACAAGACGGTGGGCGGACAGCCCGTGAACATCACCAAGGAGCCCTACACTTATCGCCGGAGCGTGTACGGCTACATCGACCGCGGCAATGTGCCGGAGTTGATGGCCAACTTCGACTTCAGCCGGCCGGATATGACGAACAGCTCGCGGACCACCACCATCGTCCCCCAGCAGGCGCTCTTCCTCATGAACAGCCCGATGGTTGTCGACGTGGCGCGGCAGGTCATCCAGTCGCCCGATTTCCGGACGGCGGGAATCGACTTCAAGCGGGTTCAGGAAGTCTATCTGACTGTCTACCAGCGCCTTCCCCGCGTGGATAAGGTGCATGGCATCGATGAGATCTCCGACGCCGTCAAATTCATCTCGGCCGAGATGAGGAAACAGCAGGAAGTCAACACCGTCATGAAGGAGTATGCGGCCGCTTCGCAAAAGAAGGCGGAGCAGCGTACGAAGACTCTGGCGGAGTCGAGCTCGGCGATGAAGGAGATCCAAAACGAGGGCATCGTGATCCCGCGCGGTCCGCTGAACCCGTGGGAGACCTTCGCCCAGGCGCTCCTCTTCTCGAACGAAGCGTCCTACGTCAACTGACGTCGCCGCTCGGTCGATTCTGTGTGCTCATGAAAAGGGCGCTGCGCAAGCAGCGCCCTTTTTCTTTGCGCGGATGCCTCACTGTTCTTGCGGCGTCGTGCCCGACCCGCCATGATCCGCCCGTCGATTCCCCCTATGCGAAAATCTCTTCTCTCCCTCCTCACCCTCGCCTCGTTGTTCGGCCATGCGATGGCCGTCGAATACAAGGCCGTCCCCAACTGGTACAAGCTGCCTGAAGGGCGTCCAATGATGGGCGATATGCACGGCGACGTGGCGGTCAGCTCCGCGGGCGAAGTCTACGTGAGCACCAAGGACGCCAAAGCCGCCCTCCAGGTTTATGCCGACGACGGTAAGTTCCTGCGCCTCGTGCCCGATGCGCCGCCGGATTTCCACGGCTTCGTCATTCACAAGGACGCCGGCGGCGAATTCATCTACGGTACGCGACTCGGTACCGGCGACATCCTCAAGCTCACACTCGAGGGCAAGGAAGTCCTCCGGATTCCCGCCACGGTCATTCCGGACGAATTCAAGGTCACGGGCAAGGATGGCAAGCCCAAGGTGGCGCTGACCGCGATGGATGTTGCGCCCAATGGCGATCTTTTCGTCACCGACGGCTACTCCAGCGACTACGTCCACCACTTTGACAAGGACGGCAAATACCTCAAGTCGTTCGGCGGCAAGAAGGAGCCGTACGGCTTCAAGACCCTGCACAAGATCGCGATCGACAACCGCTTCTCGCCGCCGCGCATCATCGGCGTCGACCGTGCGAACGGCCGCGTCGTCCACCTGTCGCTCGACGGTGAGATGCTCGGCGTCATCGCCACCGGCATGCGCCTGCCCGCCGCCGTCGCGGTCCACGGCGACCTCGCCGTCATCGGCGAGCTCAAGGGCCAGGTCACCGTCCTCGACAAGGAAGGCAAAGTGGCCGCGAAGTTCGGCACCGACGACGAGCCGAAAGACGAAGTCGGCAGCAACAAATGCGCGCCCGACCTCTGGCGTCCCGGCATCGTCACCGCGCCCCACGGCGTCGCCTTCAACGCGCACGGCGACATCTTCGTCTCGGAATACAACATCTACGGCCGCGTCCACCGCTTCAACCGCGAGTAGGCCGGGCCGATCGAAGCGACGCGTCTTCGCGGAAATTCCGGTTGTAGCCACGCCCCTGTGGGCCGTCTTGCGCCGCACAAATGCGGCGCAGTTCACGCGCGCCAAGGAGCGGCGTCCGTCTCGGCGCCGCCCCTGATTCCGCGAAGCGGCACTTCCCTTGCGCGCGAACTCTCGAAAATGAAAGCCGCTCCGCTTTGCGTCCTCGCCGGCGCTCTCATCCTTTCTGTTCTTGGCTCGGTCGCAGCCGAGGAAGGCTCGCCCACGAAAGCTTCTGAATCCAAAGCCGACGAGAACCACGAAGCGCAACTCGCCCGGATGCGCGCCCTCTCGCAGGCCCGCCGGTGGAAGGAGCAGATCGAGCAGTTTGGCCCGGTGGATTTCGCCGCCTGGCCGGCGGACCAGGCCGCGGCAGCGCTCCAGTTGCGAGGCCAGGCGTACACCTTCCTGAAAGACGGCGGGCACGCGAAAACGGACCTGACGAACGCCGTCAAACTCGCGCCGCAAGACTCGGTAATCTGGCTCACGCTGGCCGAAAATTCCCTCAACAACCTGCAGGACGACGAGCAAGCGCTCGCGGCCTATCGCAAGGTGCTCGCCCTCACCGGCCCGGGGATCGGCTGGCAGCCGATGACCGCGGCCAACGCCATCGCGCGCATCCTCACCGACCAGGTGAAGACCGATGAAGCGCTGGAGACGTTGAAGCCTTGGGGCGACCTGCAAACCTTGGCCCAGACCTGGCGCATCAGGATGCTGCGAACCTACGGCCACATCTACGCCGCGCGCGGCGAGGAGCAGAGATCCCTCGCCTGCTTCCGCGAAGCCTTGCGGCTGGAAGCGCAGCCATGAGCCCGCGCGCCGGCCTCGCCCTTCGATGATGAAACTCGCCGCCCTCCTCGTCGCGCTCGCCGGCGCGTTCCCTGCCTTCGCCGCGCCGACTCCCTTTCAGGCCGGCACCGCCAGGGTCGAAATCACCCCGACGGCGGAGAGCGCCGTCAACCTCTCCGGCCAACCCGTCGTCCTGCGCGATCCGCTCTATGCACGGGTGCTCGTGCTCAAGGACGAACATTGTTCCCTGGCCATCGTGAGCGTCGACCTCATCGTCTTCGCCTCGGAAAAAGTCGTCACCGAGGCCAAGGCCCGATGGGGCGTCGATCACGTCCTCCTCTGCGCCACCCACACCCACGCCGGCATGGCGCCGCGCGGCCTCTATATCCACCCTCCCGAGTCGCCCGATTGGACCCGCAGCGGGCGCGCGCCGGCCGAGACGATCGACTGGCCGGGGCTCTCCGCCGACCCGTGGTACGCGGCCGTGGAGGAGAAAGTCATCGGTGCCATCGGCGAGGCGATGCAGAGCCTTTTCCCCGCGCGACTCGTCTCGGGCAAAGGGCCGTTCGAAAGCGCCTACATGGCCCACAACCGCCGCCTCGTCCGGCCGGAGGGCGGCGTCACCGCGCTCTGGGAGAACCCCGACCGCCGGCCGACCACGCCCGTCGATCCCACGATCGGCGTCCTGCGCGTGGAGGATCTCGCGGGCCGGCCGCGCGCCCTGGCGGTCCAGTTTGCCTGCCACCCCGTCGCGCTCATGGAGGCCGGCGTCATCTCGCGCGACTACCCCGGCGCCATGGTCGATTACGTCGAGCAGCAGCTCGGCCGCGACTGCCTGGGCATGTTTCTGCAAGGCGCCTCGGGCGACCTCGATCCCTTCGACCTGCACAACCTGCGCGGCGAAAATCGCTTCAACATCTCCCACCAAGCCGGCGTCTCCCTCGGCAAGGCCGCCCTCGCCCTTTCCGCCGGGCTGAAGACAAACCCGGCGCCCGCCGGCTCCAGCCTCCAGGTGCAGGAGAGCCTGCTCACCATCCCGAATCGATCCGGAAACCGGAGCACCCAGGTCGGTATCCTCACCGCGCTGATCAACCGCGACTTAGCCCTCGTCGCCATCCCCGGCGAGCCGTTCGTCCAGCATCAGCTCGATTTGACCGCGAAGTCCCCGATCGCCAATACCTTCATCATGGGCCTCGCCTACCATGGAAAAGGCACCCCCTTCGTCGTCTACATCCCCACCGTGCAAGCCGTGAAGGAAGGCGGCTACGGTGCCGCCGAGTGCAGCTTCCTCGCGGCCGACGCCGGCGAACAAATGATCGGCGAAGCCGTCGCGCGCCTCCGTGATTTCGCGACCGCCGATCGGTCCACTCGATGAAACCGAAAACACTCATCCGCGTGCTGAGGTTTTCGCTGGCGTCCTGGCTGGCGTTCGGCTGTCTCGCCGCAGCCTCCGCGCGTGAGGTCACCCTCGCTGAGCGCAAGGCGGTGACGGTGAAAACGCCGGCGCGCCAGAGCATCGTCGTGCCGGCCGCGCTGCGAGGCGTGCGGACGGTCCAGGACAAGTTCGGAGAGCGCGAGTATCGGGTGGACTTCTCTGAAGTCTACCGCGCCGCTTACGAGAGTGGCTGGCAACAGTGCCTGGAGCACTTCGTCGAAGCTGGGTTCGATCTGGATGAAAAGGTGGACTTCGACAAACTGTTCGGCCCCATGTCCCTGCCGGAACGCGCGGCTTACTTTCCTGGAAGGAAAGCGGGGGCTCAGGCTTGCCAGGAGGCACTACGGGTGAAAGCCAGGCAGGACAAGCTGAGGGTCCTCCTGGCCCGCCCGCCGTGGCAACGCAGGCTCGAGCAAAGCGGTGGATTTGTCGAACTGGAGGGCCAACGCCGGCCGACCACCGTCTGGTGGCCGTGGGGTGAGGGAAGTCCGAAAGTGGATGACGCGCTCGTCCTCGGCATTTTGCGCGAAATGCCGGTGTCGGAGGTGTCTCACCTCCAGATCGACCACACCGCGATCACCGACGAAGGCTTCGCGCGCTTTCCCGCGATGCCGAAGCTCGGCACGCTCTGGATTTCTCCGCCGCTGACCGGCGCGAGCCTTGCGGTGCTTCGCCGCTTTCCAAAACTCGAGACACTTCAGGCTGATGCGCTCAAAGTCACGGGCCCGGAGGCGGCCGCGTTGCTCGACCTCCCCGCGCTCCGATGGCTCGAGCTCAACGCAGCCGACCTGGACGACGCCGCCTTGGCCCAGCTCGCGAAGCTCGAGCACCTCACGGGCTTGCAGATCAAGGCCACCGCGGAGCCGCGGACCGACCCGCAGCCGAGCCCCGACGCGATCTCCGGCCTGGCGTCCTGCCACCGATTGACCACGCTGATCCTCGACGGCCGCAACGTGAACGATCGCACCGTGGAAGCGCTGGCCCGCGGGCTCCCGCTGGTCGGGTGCCTCCGTTTGCCAAAGACGCACGTCACAAATGCCTCTCTGCCCGCCATCAGATCTTTGGAGCATCTGGAGGACCTCGGGCTCGATGACACCGCCGTCACGCCCGAGGGACTGGCGGCGTTGGCGGACCATCCGGCGCTCAAGATCCTCTGGTTGAGCGGTGCCGCCATGGGCGACGAGGCGATGCCCATTCTGGCCAGGCTCCCGAAATTGGAATCGCTCCACCTCTCCGGCACGAAAGTGACGGCCGGCGGTGTGGCCGCACTCAAGGCGGCCAACCCTCGGGTCCATGTGCAAATTTATGACGCGCGATGACCGGACATGAAGGTTCGTGCCCCGATCTTCGCGCTGAGGCCAACGCAAAGATTCCCCTGCTACGACGAAAGCCCGCTCGCCGTCGCCGGCCCCGGAAGTGCGCGAATACGTCGCGCACGGCGTGGTCGACGACGAGGAAGTCGGCGAGCCCAGCGAGATCAAGGTGGTCTTCGCGGGTGAGTCCGGGGTGGTCCGAACCGAGATGCCGCAACACCGGCTGCGACGACGTTGTCGCCAGCCGGGACGCCGAGATCTGGGACCCGACGACGCGGGGGGAGCTACCGCGGGCCAATATACTTTCATTCGAAGGCTTAACTGCTATCTCTCGCGCATGGTGCTCAATCGCTTCCTCCCCGCGCTTCTCGTCTTTTTCACGCTGGCGGAACACGCCATCCCGCAAGCTCCGCCAGAAGACCTGACGACGGCCATCGAGCAACAGGTCAAAGCGAAGGAGGGCCTGCAGGCCCGGACGGCGGAGGCGCAGGCTGCTTTGCAGAAGTGGTATCACGCCGCTCTGGATGCGGTGAAGAAGAACGCGACGGCCAAAGGCCAGCTCGACGACGTGCTGGCGGTGGATGCCGAACGCGAACGCGTCGAACGCGACCTGACGCCCGAGGAGGCGGGTAAATTGCCGCCGGTCGTGCGTGGCATTCGCACCCAATACGACCAGGCGAGGACTCAACAAAAAACGCAGGAAAAGGCGAGCCTGGCCGCCTCGATCCGCGCCTACGCCGCAACGCTGGAGAGCTTGGAAAAGCGCCTCACGCAAAAGAGTGACGTACCGAATGCCGTGCTGACGCGCAAGGAACGAACGGCGGCGGACGAGGAACTCAAGAGTCTCCTCGCGGCCTTGACGCCACCTT
>DASYIS010000440.1:0-8333 GCA_035997375.1 Chthoniobacteraceae bacterium | reverse complement strand
AGGCCCGGCCTGAACCGGACCGAAACCGCCCTCGCGATCAGGCCGCCCTCGCGCCCACGCTGCGCATCGGGTAGCGGTAAAGCCCCGGAATTTCGGGACGAATTGTCACGTTTTTCGCCGCGGTGGACGCAGGAACCCCTCGGGCGTCGTGGGGATCCTGCGCCTTTGGTGAAGCAGCACCCGCGTTCTCACCCGCTCCCTCTTCGCTCCCTTTGCTTCCTTCGGTAGAACCCTTCCGTGCAGCGGCTTCCTTTTCTGCCTCCTCCTTCTCCTGCCACTCCCGGTAAAGAATCGCGCGCCGCTGCTGCAGCAGCGCCAGGATCGCCGGCGTGAAGACCATGCCAGGGTGCAACCCCTTCCAATCCTGCAACGCCTGATCCATCTCCGCCCTTCCCTCCGCCTCCTCTTTGGCCTTCTGCTCCTCCGGCGTCAGCGGCGCTTCCGGCTCCAGCTCCACGTCGCGCAGCTTGCGCCGGCGCGAAGGCGCGCCATGCACCTCCGGGTTCGCGAACTTCACCAGCCAGGCCTGCGCGCGCCAGTCGTGCTGCCCGTCCTTCATCCGCGTCTCGTCGATCTTCGCCAGCCGCGGCGCCTGAAACTGGAACCGCGCCTGGTCGAGCATCAGCTCCACCTCCTCATCCTCCTTCTTCCAGCGGGCGAGGGTCGAGCGCTTCACCCCCGCCATCGCCGCCGCCGCCGTATCCGAGAGCCCCGTCAGGCGAATGAACGAGCAGATCGCCTGCAGCTTCGCCGGCGTGCAAGTCGACGGCCGCCCGCGCCCCGCCCCCGGCGCTGCCGGGCCCTCAGGGCCGGCGTTTTCCGGCTCTGAATTGGCGTGGCCCGCTGCCGTGCGGGGCGGGGCGCCCGCGGGCCAATCGGAGTCCTGGTCATGAGAAGTAACATCGTGTGCGTATGAGGTAGTCATGCGCCCAGAATAACATGCCACCCCCCGGAAACCGGGGGTTGGCGGCGCAAAATATTTACGCCGCGGGAACCCGGTGGGTATGAGGATTGCTTTCGCGCCGCCGCGGCCTTTTCGCGGCGAAGTCGCGCGCCTCCTCCGGTCGGCGCATTCCTCTGGTTCCCAAAGTTAGCGAAGCGCTTTGGGAACCTCGCGCCGCCTTGAAACTCCGTTTCCCCACAGGTCGTGATCCGACGATCCGTCCTGCTGCGGAGCCTTGTGGGAAACAGAGTTTCCAGGAGCCCGCGGGCGTTCCCAAAGCGCTTCGCTAACTTTGGGAACGAGGAGAAGCGCTTCGCCAATAACTCACAGCTCCGCGTAAGTCTTTTGATGAAGACCCACGACTCAGCTCAACCCACTGCCTTTCCCACCGCGGATCTGACCGACTCCGAGTACGCCATTCGCCTCGCGGAAGTTCGCGCTCGGCGTCGCTGCGTCGGTCATTGGCACCAAACAATCTCCGACTCCGCGCACACTCCGAAGCCTCGGCTGCCTCGTTGGCTGCGCCCTTGGTGAGCCTGTGGATATGGTTTGAAGAATTGTTTGGAGTGAGGACCGCGGCAGCCGCCGTCGCCCCGACCCGCCACGCTTCCCCGGGTCAGGCATGGTGGACTTGTAGCCGGCGCGGATGAGCTCGAGCGCCTGGTCCTTGTCCTTGTCATCGAGGATCTTCAGGAAGAGCATCCAGCCGAGCTGCTCGAGCCGCTGGGCGTCGCCGGAGACGCCTCGGTCCCGCCGCATGACGTTGCGGACGTTCTTGATGATAGAGAAGATGTTGGGCATGCGGCTACGGCGTGAGCCGGGGCGATGATGGAGGATCGCCACGGGAAATCAATCAAGGCTCCGGCCCGCCGCAGACTGAGGCAGGCTCAGTGCGCTTCCAGCCTGCCTCGGTGGCCGGCGCTGCTCCACGGCCAGTCTTCTGCCACCCGGACGTAGATTCGCCCGTCTGTAAAGCCGCCCTCCTCGGGAACTGCGTGGGTTTCAGTTTCCGAGGAATCCTCGGTACTCCCACAGCCGGCGCGGTTCAGACTTGCCGCGAGCCGTGGGGAGACGATTTTGTCGGAGAGGCATGCACCACCGCCCTTCCATCGCGCGCTTGCGCCGCCCGACGCCGTGAATTCGCCGGGCCGAGTCGTCTACTTCATGCTCGCCGCCGGTCTGCACGCGGCGGTGCTCCTCGGCGTGAAGATCGCGCAGCCGAGCCTGTCCCCGCGGCGCGATGACATTTTCGACGTGGCGTTGCTGTCGGAGCCGGGCGACGTCTCCGCGCCGGCCGCCGCGCCGGTCGCGCCGGAACTGCCGCCTCCGGTGGTTCCCGAGCCGGAGACCGCGTTGGTCCCGCCGCTGCCGGTGGAAGTCGCCGTGTCCGAGGTGCTCACGCCCGAGCCGCCGCGTGTCGTCACGACCGTCGGGCCGTCGAAGATCACGGCCTCGGTCCGTGCGCCGAGGCCCGGGCGGGTCGCCGTCGCCGGCCGGGTGAGCGGCGGCGGAGGGCGCGGAGCGGGAGCCTCCGGGCTCGGCGACCATGCGCATGCCGACTGGCGCAACCGCGTCACGCCGGTCTACCCGGCCGGCGCCCGGGCCGAGCGGCAGACCGGGCGGGTGCTCGTGACGGTGAACGTGAGCAGCACCGGGGAGGCGACGAGCGTGCGCGTCTCCGCCAGCAGCGGCGTGCGGGCGCTCGACGAGGCGGCGCTCCTCGCCGCGCGCGAGTCGACCTACAACCCGCGCGTGGTCGACGGCACGGCGGTGCCGGACACGGTGGTGGTGCCGTACACGTTTCGCCTGCAAGGCGGGTGACCGCCGCCTACGCGAGGATCGGCTTCGGCGGCAGCTTGAGACCGAGCAGCGCGACGACTTGCTTGAGCTTCGGCACGAGCTGGTCGGTCAGGCCTTTCGCCTGAAACGCCATCTCCTCGATCTCCTGGACCGTCAGCTTCTTGCCTTTGCGCTCGCGGGCGTCGACGCGGTCGATGAAGCCCATGATGCCGTCGTAGTCCGTCTCGAGCTTCTTCGCGAGCGCCGGGTCTTTCTTCGCGATCTCCGGCTGGATGGCTTTGAAGGTGAGGCGCAGGCTGTACATGATGCCGCGCATATCGAGCACGCGGCTCTCGGCGACGTAGCGGCCGAGCGCGGCGCTCGGGTTGTAGCGCGAGTCCTTCCAATCCTCGAAATAGCCGTTGAGCGTCGGCGTCATCCAGACGAGCGCGCCCACGCATTCGTCGAGCGTCGGCTGCCACTTTTGCGCGGCGGCGAGGAACTGGTCGAGCTTGCGCGCGCACTCGACCGCGGAGGCGAGCACCACGTCGGCGCGCGGCAGCGCCTTCAAGTCTTTCGTCTTCGCCGCGGCTTCCGGCGAGAGCGGTTTCACGAAGGCCGGCTTCGTCCCCCAGAGCGCCGGCTCCATCACGTAATGGAAGAGGTTGCCCTGGCGATCGGAGATGATCTTGCCATCGGCCGACTTGAGCACGAGCGGCGAGGGCGGCGAATCGGTGCTCGCCTCGGACTTCGGCACGCCGGCATCGAGGTAGGTGTCGAAATCGACCAGCGGCCGCACGCCGGCGACGATCCCCTCGATCGTCTCGTAGCCCGTGTTGTGGATGTCCTTGTAGTCGTCCTGCATCTTCATCACGAGGGAGTGGAGCTCCCCGCCGCTTTGCAGGGCGGCCGCGTTGTAGTCGCCGTGGTTCTCCTGGATGATCTTGTCGTAGGCTGTCGCGTGGACGACGTAAGTGTGCGCGGCTTTGTCCATCGTGGTGACTTTGCCGACGAGATAGCTCTTGATCGCGCCGAGGCCGGTGTCGGCGAAGGCGGCGGGCGTGAGCAGGAGGAGGGCAAGGAAAGGGGTGAGTTTCATGGCAAGGGGGGTAAGTGATGGAGGCAAATGGCGGGCGGCGCTCGCTTGGGATTGCGGCGCGGTTGCTCGGGATTGCGAAAAGGGCCGCAGGATACAGCACGGGCCGCCGCGAGGCCATCCTCTTCCTCGAGCGATGAAGCGATCGCCGGCGGCCTGCCCTCATCTCCTGGCTCATCCGAGTCCCTGATCGTGGGTCGCGTGGACAGCCGGCGGCCCGCGGTCGCGCGAACCCTGCACAGACCCGCGATGAATACTACCCCCTACTGGAGCGACACGGCACCGATTCCGGAATACCCGCCGCTGCATGGCGACCTCACCGTGGACGTCGCCGTCATCGGCGGCGGCATCACGGGCGTCACGGCGGCTTACCTGCTGCGCAAACAGGGCGCCTCGGTCGCGCTGCTCGAGCGGCAGCGGTTCGCGGGGCGCGATACCGGCCACACGACGGCGCATCTCACGCACGTGACCGACACGCGCCTGCGCGAGTTGGTCAAGGACTTCGGGCGCGATCATGCGCAGGCGGTGTGGGATGCGGGCGCGGCGGCCATGACGCGCATTCGCGAGACGGCCGCGGACGAGGGAATCGACTGCGAGTTCGCGTGGGTGCCGGGTTACCTGCATGCCCCGCAGTCGGCCGCCACGGAGCAGGAACGCCAGGCGCTGCTGGAGGACGCGAAGCTCGCCCGAGAGCTCGGGTTCGATGCGGCGTTCATGGAGCAGGTCCCGTTCATGGGCACGCCCGGCGTGCGGTTTGCGAACCAAGCGAAATTCCATCCGCGCAACTACCTCGCCGGCTTGCTCCAGGCGTTCGAGCGCGCGGGCGGCCGGCTCTTCGAGAACAGCGACGGCGCCGAGATCCACGACGCGCCGCTGAGCGTCAAATCCAACGGCCACACGATCACCTGCGGCCATGTCATCCTCGCGACGCACGTGCCGTTGCAAGGGACGCGAGGGACGCTGGGCGCGGCGCTCTTCCAAACGAAGCTCGCGCCCTACACGACTTACGCCGTCGGCGGCAAAATCCCCGCCGGCGTGGTCCCCGAGGCCTCGTTCTGGGATACGAACGACCCGTACGACTATCTCCGGATCGATCGGCACGAGAGGCACGACTACGCGATCCTCGGCGGCGCGGATCACAAGACGGGACAGGGCGAGGCGCCGCCGCAACACTTCGCCCGCGTGGAGGCGCGCCTGCGGCAGTTGTTTCGGGACGTGAAGATCGAGCACCGCTGGTCCGGCCAGGTCGTGGAGACGAACGACGGCCTGCCCTTCATCGGCGAGGCGGTCGAAAAGCAATTCGTGGCGACCGGCTACTCCGGCAACGGCATGACCTTCGGTACGCTGGGTGGGATGATGGCCGCCGACTACGTGGCCGGCCGCAAGAACCCATGGCGCGAGCTCTTCGACCCGCGCCGCAAGAAAGTGCTCGGCGGCACGTGGGATTACCTGCGCGAGAACAAGGACTATCCGTTCTATTTCCTCAAGGACCGGCTCACGAAGCCGGAGACGAACTCGCTGGAGGCAGTGCCGCGTGGGGAAGGAAGGATTGTCCAACAGGACGGCGAAAAGGCCGCCGCCTTTCGCGACGAGCAGGGCCACCTCACCGTCCGCTCCGCCGTCTGCCCGCACATGGGCTGCCTCGTCCGGTGGAATGGCGCGGAGAAAACGTGGGACTGCCCCTGCCACGGCTCGCGCTTCGAAGCCACCGGCGACGTGATCGCCGGCCCGGCGGAGAGCGGGCTGCCGGAGCTGGCGGGGAAGTGATCGCGCGCGGGCAAGTCGGCAGATCAACGGAGGAGCACCCGCGTTGATCTGCCGGCCGCACGAACGGCGCGCGAGGACAGGACATCGTCCTTGCTTGGGCAGACGCGAAACGCTTGCATCGACCCGTGAGTCCTACCCCCCGCTGATCTGCAAACCATGCGCCCGCCCCCGAGCGGCGCAATAGGAGGTTAGGTCATTCTGCCGCACCGTGAAAGTGACGTCGTCCATCTTGCTTCTCTGGCCGTCGGTCGCGTTCGCCGCGACCGAGGTTGCACAAGCAGTTCCACCGGACGATGACTTTTCTCCGGCGGTGTTCTTTGCCTTCCTTCTCATCTGCGCCGTTTGCCTTGTCCTGATCGGCATCGGTCTCGTCGCCGCTCTGGCATCGCTGGCGTTTGCCACGCTGCTGGTGGCCTTCGGCATTGTCTCTTCATCGGCACTCATCGCTCTCTTTCGCCGTCGGTTTTCCGCAGGCTTCCGCGCCTTCCACTATCAGCTTTGCGCCGCGGTTGTTGCGCCCTGCGGCATCGCTGCCTTGTGGGTTGGCTCCTCGCTTTTCCACTTCCACTTCCGTCATCGTTACATCCTCGTCGTCGGTTTGCTGGCCGGCACCGTGGCCGGCATCGCTCTCGCTTTCACGCTCGATCGTCTCTTTCGCCTCGCTTATCGTCGCATGGGTGGTGGCTCCGAGCCTCTTCCAACCTGAACGAGTCTCGTAGAACCGACGTCGATGAACGCCCCGGATTACGGTTGCCTGCTCTTTGCGCCGATTGGCGATTCGGCCTTTCTCGTCGCCATCTTCGTCGCATATTGCCGCGCCCGTCGTCGTAACCGTGTCCAGTCCAAAGGCGCCTGACCCGCATCCATGACGACGCACTGGTTCCTCTCCGGGATGACGCAAATTGTCATCAACATGTCGATCGGCGTCGCCGTGACCTATTCGTTCATGCTGGTGACGGCGCGCGCGTTCCTGGCCGGTTGGCGCTGGCGGTTTCCCACGAGCGACGCCCGCCGGGACTTCCTCGCGCGGCGTGCAGACTGGCGCGAATCCGCCGAGCGCCTGCGGGGAGACCGCCGGCCCGGAGTGGGCATCGCCATTTTTACATCCCACGAGGTCGGTCGCTGGGTGCGCATCCGGTGGGGGTGGCAGGACCCGCATCCCTTCGTGGGTTTGGAGGGGTATCTGTTGTGCGCGTTTGCCCTGGCCCTCCTGTTCGGCGGCCTGCAGGGGACGAGTTGGTTCCTGCAGCAGTGCTTGCGCGAATCAGCAGCCGGCGCTGAGGGAGGGGGAGACAATGAGACAATGAGACAATGAGAGGGGAGGTGCGCGTGGTGAAAGATGGAAGCGGCGGCGCCTCGGCCGGCTCCCTCCATTGGACAAGCGCGCGATCTGGATTATCGTCCGCGCTTCCTTATGGCATCCCTCCGGCTATGCGCATTCATTTTGGCAGCACTGACCAGCCTCGGCGCCTGGGCGGCGGATGAGCCGTCCGTGGCGCGGGTGGCGGCGCCGGGTTGGGTCGTCAGGCAGGAGGTCGACCTCGCCGCGTCGGATGACGAGGCCAAGCAGCAGGGCGAGACCTCGCACCTCCTGCTCCGCGATGCGCAGCGGCACCTCGGCGAGGCGACGGAATACCGGCACATCGCGTTTCGTTTGCTCACGCAAGCCGGCGTGCAGAACGGCTCGACGCTGAGCTTCGAGTTCGACCCGGCGTACGAGAAGCTGGAGTTTCACCAACTGGTCGTCCATCGCGACGGGCGGCCGATGGACCGGCTGCCGCAGCAGGAGATCAAGGTCTTCCAGCGCGAGACGAACCTGGAGAACCAGCTCTACGACGGCCGGTTGACGGCTTCCATCATCCTGGACGACGTGCGGGTCGGCGACACCATCGAGTACGCGTACAGCCGGCGCGGCGAGAACCCGATCTACGCCGGGCATTGGCTCGGCAGCGTCGCCGTGGAGCGGACCAAGCAGGTCCACCAGGCGCGCGAGCGGCTGCTCTGCCCGGCGGGCCGGCCGCCACCGCAATTCAAGGGGCACGCCACGGAAGTGCAGGCGCGCGTCGGGCCGGCGGGCGACCTGACGGAGTATCGGTGGGATGCCGACGATCAGCCGGGCCGGATCCTGGAAGGCGATGTCCCCTCGTGGGTGGACACGCTGGGCTGGGTGCAGTTCAGCGACTTCCAGAGCTGGAGCGAGGTGGCGCAGTGGGCGTCGACGCTCTTCGCCCCCGCGGCGTCGGCCCCGGGAGCGCCCTTGCCGGAGGAGCTGGAAACCGAGGCGGTCGCGCTCGAGGAGCTGCCCGCCGGCGCGCCGCGCATCGTGGGGGCGCTGCGCTACGTGCAGGACAACTTTCGCTACCTCGGGATCGAGATCGGCGCCAACTCGCACCAGCCTTACCCCGTGGCGAAGGTCTGCGCGAGGCGCTTCGGCGATTGCAAGGACAAGGCAAATCTCCTGAGTACGCTCCTGCGGCGGCTCGGATTCGACGCCGACCCGGCGCTCGTCGCCACCGACTGGCGCCACGCCATCGCCGGCTGGTTGCCCACGCCGTGGGCGTTCAATCACGCCATCGTGCGGGTCAACTGGAACGGGCGCGCCTACTGGCTCGACCCGACGCGCGAGCACCAGGGCGGCACGCTCGAGCACATCTACCTCCCGACGTACGGCAAGGGGCTCGTGGTGAATGCGGCCACGCGCGACCTGGCCGACGTCGAGGCGGGCGGGCAGGAGGAGAGCACCGTCGA
>DASYIS010000439.1:0-14248 GCA_035997375.1 Chthoniobacteraceae bacterium | reverse complement strand
CCATCCCGAGCTCCCGCGCCAGCTTCGGGACCAGATGGTTGGGGATGAGATTGCAAAGTTGCCGCAGAATGGTGAACTGTCGGCGGACTGATGCGGAGCGAGGAGTTTTTTTCACACCCGGCTTTTTGGCCGGCTTCCCCGCCCGCGTCAGTCCCTTCTTTTACTCACGCTATGGGATGCTTGTGATGACGAATGACGAATGACGAATGACGAATGACGAAAGGGAGCCGCGTTCGTCATTCGTCATTCGTCATTCGTCATTCGGTTTTCAAAATCCACGCGTGAAGCGGCTGGTAGTACCACGCGAGCGCAGCGGCCAGCGCGAGGAGCGCGAGCGCTGCCACGTCGCGCCGGCCGAAGCGGTCTGCGCGGCCGTGCGAGCGGATGAAATTCAGGAGCGCGCCGGTGGGGCAGCCGTAGTGGCAGTACGCCATCGGGACGAAGGGCGCGGCGAGCAGTCCGATGACCGCGAGGGCGATGGTCGCCACGCCGGCGGCACGCAACGAGTAGGCGTCGAACGGCTCGAGATGCGCGAGATCGAAGCCCAGGGTGAGCATGGTGACGGTGAGCCCGAAGCCGAGGAGCAGCGGCGGCAGCCAGCGCAGGCCGGCGGCGATTCCCTTCGGCAACGTCACGCGCCACTTGCGCGGAGCGACGCGCGCGAGCAGCTCCTGCGCGGCGCCGTGCGGACAAATCTGTTGGCAATAGAGCGCGCGCCCGGTGCTCCACGGCACGGCGAGCGCCGCCGCGAGCATGAGCACCAAGCCCGGCGCGGTGCGCCACGGCGCGCCGGCTTGCGCCCAGCCGACGATGAGCGACTGCGCGAGCAAGCCGCCGGTCATGAATCCGACGTACACGATGACCAGAACCTGGAACGAGCGCCGCAGCCATTTGCGCCCGTAGGTGCCGGTGATCGAGAGGACGATCCCGGCGACGATGACCGAGATCAGTCCGGCATCCGACCACGCAAATCGAAACGTCGGGCGCACCGCGGCGAGCGCCTCGCTGGCGGAGGCGAGCCGGCGCTGGATGCCTTCGGCCATGGCCATGCTGGTCATCGAGGCGCCGCTCACCCCCTCGATGCCTGCGGCCTCGGGCGTGGTGCGCGCGACCGTGTCCCACGGTTTGCCATTCCACGTTTTCATGAAATAGCGGTCCGTCTGCACGTCCTCGACGTGCTCCTTCGTGTCGAGGCTCGACCGGATGCGGACGCCGACGACGTGCAACGCGGGATCGAACGCGACGAGCGTGTCGGTCCAGCCGCCGTAGCCGATGATTTTTTCGACATCGGGCATGGTGCGCAGCACGTAGCCGAGCTGCGCGCCCTTCGCATCGTGGACGAACATGCCGCGCCGCTCGCCGGCATCCGGATCGAGGTAGGCCGCAGTAGGAAAGATCGCCTTTACCTCACCGAGCGTGATCGGAGCATCGCCGCCGATCTGCAGCCGGACGTAATGCGACCGGACGATCCAAGCGATCGCGACCAGCACGGCGAGCCGGTAGATCTGCAGGGCGCCGCGCCGCCAGTAGGAGGCGTTCATGGTTGTGGCACGGGCGTCCCGCCCGTGGGGCAGACGGGCGTCCCGCCTGTCGAATCGGGAAGCCACCGTTCGCCGAGTGCGGAACTCAGCGGGCGGGACGCCCGTGCCACGCCTGCGGCAGCCGCGACCACTGACCCGCTCCCCCTACGGCGCCGGGAGCAGTTGTACCGCATCGGCGTGGACGTTGCCATCGGTCGGCGCGCCGCCGATGATGACCGCGGCGGGCTTGCCGGGCTCGAACGGGAAGACGCCGACGGAGTTGAAGTTCTTCAGTTTGGGCGGCGCCTTTTGGTCGATCGTCGCCTGGTGTTTGCCGTCCGCGGCCTCGATGGTGATGGCCGCTTTGGTCGTCCGGTTTTCATGCGGGCTGCTGCTGATCCGCACCTCGTATTTGCCGGCCTTCGGGATGGTGAACTCGTAGCGCGCCGCGCCTTCTTCCTTCGCGCTGCGATAGTGGTAGCCGTTGCCGATGAACCCTTCGAGCCCCGCGCCCTGGCTCCATTTGCCGGTGAATTTCGCCTGGTCGTCATCGACCACGAGGCCCGGCAGCGTGCTCGCCTTGATGCCCGCGGCGTTCTCGGGTTTGGTGATCGGAGGCGGCATCGGTTTGTAGTCGGCGGGCAGGGTGATCTTTGCCTGCACCGTCTCGCGCCGCGCGACGCCGGGTTGCTGGAGCAGCTCCTTCAGCTCCTCCAGGTAGCGCTCGTAGACCGTGCGCGGGGTGCATTGGTTTTTGACGCAAATGGAGGCCGCCTTGCCAACCACTTCGCCGATCATGCCGCCGGTCTTCATCACGCGCACCGTGCCGAGCGCTTCGTGCGTCACCGAGACATCGCGGCCGGCCATGAAGAGGTTCTCGAGGTTCTTCGAGTACATGCAGCGATACGGCACCGGGTAGCCGTGCTCCTTGTCGACTTTTTTGTCGAAGATTGCCTTGGAGATGAACGGATTCTCCGGGAACTTTTGCGCGTATTGCTCCTTCGGGTAATGCAGATCGATGTCCCAGGTCGTCGGCACCGTGCCGTCGGGGAACGGCTTTTTCTCCGCGATGTCCTCGCGTGTCAGCAGCACGTCGCCCATGAGCTGGCGCGACTCGCGCGTGCCGCCGATGTAAGCAATCCACTCGAGCTTCGCGTTCACGTGCTCGGCCTTGCCTCCCTTGTTTTTCATCGCGTTCCAGGCGCCGTAGATGGCGCGGAAATTCCAGTCGCGTGTTTCCTCGAGCCCGAAGATCGGATGCACGTTGAAGCCGCTCTCCCAGAACCACTCGGCGTGATTGCGCTTGGGGTAGGGGAAGTCTTCCATCTCGAGATTCAGCGCCCACGGCACCGGCGCGAACGGCTTGGCCGCGCCCGCGTCATCCCAGCGCCACATGTTGCTCATGCCGAGATGCTCCGTCTCGCGCAGCGTGAGCTCGGCGCCGGCGAGCGCGCCGACGGCGGCGTGCCCGGTGGAATCGACGAAGAACTTGCCGGCGAACCGCTGGCGCGCGCTGTTGCGCGTGTCGAGCGCGATGACCGCGGCGAGGTGCTGCTTGTCCGCCATTTCCACGGCAAAGATGTGGTTGTTCAGAAAGAGCGAGATGTTCTTCTCCGCGCGGACGATCTCTTCCTTCTTCGCGTCGCCAAATTCCTCCTCGTTGCCTGGCGACGATTTCGCGTGATCGACGAACTCCTCGACGATCTCGCCGAGGTGCGGATAGAGGCCGCGCCGGATGCCACCCATCGCCCAGACGCGCACCTCGGAGGAGCCGTTGCCGCCGAGCACGCCGCGATCCTGGATGAGCGCGACCTTCAGCCCCATGCGCGCCGCGGAGATCGCGGAGCCGATGCCGCCATACCCGCCGCCGCAGACGACGAGGTCGAACTCGCCGGCGTTCGTCGGCTTCTCCGGCAGCCCGAGCATTTTCGCGCGCCACGCGGCGAGTTCAGGACCGCCGTTGGGGATCTGCGGTCCTCCTACTTCCGATTGATCATCGAGGAAGATGGCGTCGCAGCGTCCCTCGAAACCCGTGAGGTCGTGCAGCGCAATGCGAGTCTTGCCCGCCGGCAGCTCGACCGTGCCCCCATCCTGCCACGCCCAGTCGGCGCCTTTGGTGCCAAAATTCACCGGCAAAGGTTTCCACGTTTTCTCCCCGATCATCACCTGGAACATGCCGGGAGTGCCCGGCGCTTTCCACTTGGCCACCCAATCCTTGGTGCGAACGTAGACGCGATAGACACCGGCTGCGGGAATCGTAATTTCGGTCGTCGCATCCTTCACCGGCTCGCCGAGCCCGTGCGCCAGGAGATACGGCGAGCCCATGATCTCGATGAACTGCGTATCGAGCACCCAGCCGCCGCGATCCTGAAAGCTCTCGGCTTCGACGAGGAGCTGATTGGCCGCCTGGGCGGAAGAGACGAGCGCGGCGAGGGCGAGGAGAACGTGGGACGCTTTCATGGGGAAGGGAAAGAATCAGGAACAACGCGCCCGATGTCAAAAGCGTTGCGCGCCTTTGCGCGGAGCCTCCAGCCGTGCGTGAGCGGCTTCGCGGCGCAGCCGCAGCCCCCTTTATAGCGCCTTCTCGCCCGTCTCCTCCGTCCGAATCCGCGTCGCCTGCTCGATCCCGCTGACGAAGACCTTGCCGTCGCCGATCTTGCCGGTCTTGGCGGCGGCGACGATGGCCGCCACCACCTTGTCCGTCAGGTCGTCGGCGACGACGATGTCGAGCTTCACCTTGGGCAGGAAATCGACGGTGTATTCGCTGCCGCGATAGATCTCCGTGTGGCCTTTTTGCCGGCCAAAGCCCTTCACCTCCGTCACCGTCATCCCCTCGATTCCAATTTCCGACAGGGCGTCTTTCACTTCCTCGAGCTTGAACGGCTTGATGATGGCTTCGACTTTCTTCATGTAAGGCTTTGGTTTTTGGGCGTGGTGCGATCCGCCCCTAAGCATGGCGGATGCCACACGGTTCGGCACTCGGATTTCCAGTGTATCGCACGCGCCCCGGTCGGCAGGCGTGATTAATTACGTTCACCCGTCGATTGTTCGGTGGGCAAATCGCGACACCCCCGGCGTCTCCGTCCTACTCCTGCTCCTGCTCCTGCTCGATGGCTGGGGGAGGATTAGGAGTAGGAGCAAGAGTAAGAGTAGGATCAGGAAGCCCGCCCTCACTTTGCCCCGATGCACCAGAGGCGCTTGTGCGTGCGAATGAAGATCTCGCCATTGGAGATGGCCACTGAGGAGTTCGACAGCGCCCCATCCAGCGCATTGGCGGCGAGCTGCTCGAACTGCGGGCCGGCTTTGAGCACGGCCGTCTCGGAAGCCTGGTTGACGAGGTAAAGCCGATCGCCGGCGAGCGTGAGCGACGACCAGGAGGAGCCGCGATTGCTCGGCGTCTTTGCGCGCTCCTGCCAGAGCACCTTCCCGTCTTTCGGGTCGATGCACTGCACGACGCCGGGCGCGTTCGTCATGTAAATCATCCCGTCCTTCACCACGCCCGAGCCGATGCGCTGGCTGCTCGTTTTCAGCTGCCAGAGCCGCTGCGGCGTGAGGTCGCCGGTGGCGCCGATCTTCACCCCGAGCGCCGAGCCGCCGAAGCCGCCCATCCCGACGACGATGTCATCCGCGATCAGCGGGTTGGCGTAGACGAGCGGATTGAGGCCGTCGCAATGCCAGAGCTCCTTGCCGGTGGCGGGGTCGTAGCCGCGCACCGCTCCGGGATAGCCGAGCACGAGCTGGTTTCCCTTCGTGGTCTTCAGAACGACCGGCGTCGTCCACGATCCGCTCCACTTTTGGCCGGCGCCGGCGCCTTCCCAGACGGTCGGCGGCGGGGTTTCGGTCCGCCAGGCTTCCTTCCCGTTCTTCTTGTTCAGTGCGACCAGGAAGCTGCGCTCGCCGGGCCCGAAATTCACGATGCAAAGATCGCCGAGCAGGACCGGGGAAGCGGCGTAACCCCAGATGTGCTCCTGTTTGCCGAGGTCGACATGCCATTGCTCCGCGCCCTTCATGTCCCAACAGTAGACGCCCGCCGACCCGAACCAGGCGACGACGCGCTCGCCATCGGTCACCGGAGAGGCGGAGCAATACGGGTTCGTGTCGTGCGTCTTCTCAGGCTGACTCGAGCTCGGCCCTTCCTGCCAGAGGAGGTCGCCTTTCTTGCGATCGAAGCACATGACCGTGCGGCGCGGCCCGACGGCCTGCGTGACAAAGATGCGGTCGCCCCAGATGACCGGCGTCGAGTTGCCGCGCTCCGGCAGCGCGACGCTCCATTTCACGTTTTCGGTCGCGCTCCAGGTGAGCGGCAGCGCGGTTTCCGTGGAGACGCCGTCGCCGTGGGGACCGCGCCATTCCGGCCAGTTGTCGGCGAGGAGAGACTGCGAGCAAAGGGCGAGGCCGAGGACGGCGAACTTGAGGCAGGAGGGGGTGCTCATGTTGCAAGAGTCTATCGGGTTCGGGGCGAAAGAGTTAGCACAATAGTGGCGGCCGGCGCGGACGCGCGAAATGCGCCTACCAATCCTGCTCTTGCTCCTGCTCTTGCTCCAACTTCGTCCGAAGGACCCGAAAATCGAGCAGGAGCAGGAGCAGGATGGAGAGCACCAAGATGCCAGGACACTTTTTCTCGCCGGCCACGCGCCCGCCCGCTAACGTCCCGTTCCCGATGCCTATTTCATGTCCGCCCCGGTAAAAGGCGGCATCTTTCGCAAGTTGAAGCGCAGCCTGCTGTACATGGCGACGGTTTTCACCGTCTCCGTCGCGGGCTACATGATCTACGGGTGGAATCTCATCGATTCCGTCTACATGGTCGTCATCACGTTTTTCGGCGTCGGCTTCGAGGAAGTGCATCCGATCGTGACCACGGGCGGGAAAATTTTCACGATGTGCGTCATCGTCGGCGGCACCAGTTCCGTCGTTTTCGTCATCGGCGAAGTCATTCGTTTCGTAACCGAAGGAGAAATTCTGAAAGCCATGGGAGAACTCAAGAAAAGCAAGCAGGTCGACGGTATCAGCCGGCACGCCATCATTTGCGGCTACGGGCGCATCGGCCAGACCCTCGCCCGCGAACTGGCCTCGTCGAACTTCCCGTTCGTCGTCGTCGATCTCGATGACGCGCGCCTCGCGCTGGCCGAGGAGAGCGGCTACCTCTTCGTGAAAGGGAGCGCCACGGAGGAGGAGACGCTCCTGCGCGCGCACGTGGAGCGCGCCGTGGTCCTCGCCACCGTCCTCCCGCAGGATACGCTCAACGTCTTCATCACGCTGACTGCGCGCAATCTCAACCGCGACCTCCGCATCATCGCGCGCGGCGAGCAGCCCTCGACCGAAAAGAAACTCCGCCAGGCCGGCGCGGACGAAGTCGTCCTCCCCGCCAGCATCGGCGGCACGCGCATCGCCCACAGCATCACCCGCCCGGCGACGATGAAATTCCTCGGCGACAATCGCGGCCTGATCAGCGAAGAGCTCAAGCACCTCGGCGTCGAGATCGACGAGCTGCGCCTGCACAAGCACTCGCAGCTCGTCGGCCGGACGATTCTCGATCTCCAGAACCTGTCCGAGGGCCACCTCCTCGTCATCGCCCTCCAGCGCGCCGACGGGAGCGTCCTCCGCACCGGCTTCCTCGAGGAAAAACTGCAAGCAGGCGACTCGGTGATCATCATCGGCCGGGTCCACGCGCTGCCGCCGGCGCTGCGTGGCGAGGTGGACCGCGAGGAGTTGCTGTAAGAGAGCCGTCGGCGGTGGTCCATGCAGTCCACTCCGTCCATCAGGTCCATCAGGTCCATGCGGTCCATACTCGGAGACTGAATCGACCGTGCAGGTTGTGCTTTTTTTGTGAATGCGATATCGACCCGGCGGACGCGGAGCCGGGCGGCCGGCGCCGAATATATTTCTAATTGGAGAGCGCGGCGAAATATATTTCATAATTTCCCTCGACAAACAACGCGCGGCTCACCTGAATCGTCGCCGTCCATGCTGCGTTGGAGAATGTTTCGCAGCGCCCCCCAAAAAACCGACGTTGGATCCGTATGTTTGCCCTCTCCCTCTCTCGCGCGTGTGGTTTCGCCCTTATTGCCTTCCTCGGCGCCGGCTCGGCCGCGGCTCCGGTCGCCCCGGCGGCTCCGGTCGGCCCGCCCCCGACCGCGTTGCCGCCCGCGGTGAATCAGTATCGGGAGAAGGTGCTGGAAAGCTTCCTGGAACAGGAGGAAAAGCGCCGGTTGCGCGGGGTGAAGCCGCCGTCGCCGGCGAAGCCGCCAAGCCTTCATACACCCGCGCCACCGGCCCGGCCGCCCCTGAACGTGGCCTCCGCCATCGCCCGGTCGTCGTCGATTGCCAGTCTCAAACCCTACACCGTGCCGTCGAAGGATCACCGGGTCGACGTCGGGGAGTTGGTGATCGATTACAACAATCCGGACGCCCCGAACCCTCTGAAGATCGGGAACGACCGGGTGAAGCTGCGCACCTATAACCAGCAACTCGTGGGACCGGTCATTCGCGCCAAGGCGGGGGATACCATCTACCTGACGGTTCGCAACAATCTCCCGCCCGAGCCGCCGCCGCCCGGCGGCGTGCATATCACGAACGGCCATCACGAGTGGAATACCACCAACCTGCATTTCCACGGTTTGCACGTGGCGCCCCAGGGAACCCCCGACGCGGAGAGCGACAACGTGCTGCTTTCCATCAAGCCCGTCGGCGGCTTTCAGAAATACGCCGTCCATATTCCGGAGGACCATGTCGCCGGCACTTTTTGGTATCATGCGCACCGGCACGGCTCCACGGCCGCCCAGGTCGCGAGCGGGCTGTGCGGCGCGCTCATCATCGATCGTGACGATGACAAATATAACCTCGACAGCGTGCCCGAGGTGGCCGCCGCCGGGCAGGAGATCATGGTGCTCCAGGCGGTGCCTTATCTCATCGATCCGGTGACGGGTCTCGGCGTCATCGAGCGCTCCCCGGATGGTTCCGGCACGAATGAAGACCGGATGTTCGGCCCGGAGAATTGGTACGACTTGAAGCACTACGTCACGGTCAACGGCCAACGCATTCCGACCATCGTCATGGCGCCCGGCGAGGTCCGCCGCTTGCGGCTCGTCGCCGCCGGCCAGCGGGAATCGGTGAAGCTGCGGATCGAGAAACCGGCGGCGCCCGGCGAACTGGTCGACCGGATGCTGCTCCACGAGATCGCGGTGGACGGCCTGCCGACCGGCGGAATTCGGACCCTGGACGAGCTGGAGCTTTTCCCCGGCTACCGCTCCGATGTGCTGATCCAGGCGCCGGACGACGCGGCCGGCACTTACTATGTCATCGACGGCAACGCCTCGACAGACCCGGGCGCCGATGGGTCGCCGGAACCGGTGAACCGCATCGCGCAGGTGCGGATCGTGGGCGCGCCCGTCGCCATGAATTTGCCGCCGGCCTCGGCCCTGAAGGCGCATCGCCTGCCGGATCTGTCGGAGGGCGATGTTTCCAAGGAGCGCTATGCATTTTACGGGATTGTCCGGAGGCCGAAGCCGCTGCCGGTCGGTTTCTTCATCTCGCGGGACAACATTCCCGCGACCGGAGTGCCCGAGGGCTCGGAGTTCGACCCGGGACCGGAGTACGTGCGCACTCTCACGCTTGGGCAGACCGAGCGCTGGCTGGTCGGCGCGCGCAACACCTCGCCGATTGCGGCCATCCATCCCTTCCACATCCACATCAACCCGTTCCTCATCACCCAGGTGCTCGATGCCGGCGGGCAGGACGTGACGGTGTCGGAACTGGGCGGCCCTACCTGGCGCGACACGCTGGCGATGAAGCAAGGCTACACCTATCGTTTCCTCACCAAGTACGAACGCTACGCGGGCGATTTCGTGAGCCACTGTCATGTCCTGGATCACGAGGACAACGGCATGATGGAACGCATCAGCATCGTGGACCCGAAGGCCCCGATTGCGCGCCCGGCAAATCCCGGCGCGACTTACCGCGCGGCGCCGCGCGTTTCCACGACCATCCCGGCGCCGGCCGGCAAGCCGTCCGTCCTCCTGTTCGTGAAGGACTCGCTGTGTCCTCATTGCCGCGAGCAGATCGTGGAAATGGCGGCCAAGCTGCCGGCCGACCGCGTGGACATCACGGTCATCAGCGCCTCCACGGTGGCGGACTTGCAGGCCTTTCCTCCGTCGCCGTTCCTCTTCGTGGCCGATCCCGAGTATCGCCTGTTCCGGGAGTTCCGGGTGTTCGACGGCGTGCCGAAACATGGCACCATCGTGCGGGATCGCGGAGGCCGGGAGGTGTTGCGCCAGGTCGGCGATCAGCCCTTCATGAATGTCGCCGCCATCCTGGGCGCGCTGCGGGAAGCCGGGCCGCGCGTCGTGGTGGCGATCCGCGAAACGGACACGCCGGATGACGACTACCTCACGTGGGCGCCCACCCTCTCGAGCGTGCGGGTGGAAAACGGCACGCCGGGCGGGCCGGATCTCAACGTCGTGCTGACCAACGACCCCGCCGGGGCGATCCCCGAGGGCGGCGATGTCGCCTTCGCGCCGGCGAGCCTGCCCGTGGGCGAGACGGCGACGCAACCGCGGCTGGAGCTCACCCTGAAACAGGACGGGACGCCGGTGAAGTTCTACGTGGCCGGCGCCAAAGCCGGCACCCTCACGCCGGCCTCGCTGGCCAACAAAGGCCGCGATGCCGGGATCGAGGTGCGCGAAAACGTCGCCGGCGGCATGTTGCTGGGCCAGGCGAGCGCGATGGTGCGGGTGCGGAAACGGATGGATAAGATCAGCGACCTGGAGCTCAACGAGTTCCTGAAGGCGATGAACGATCTGCACCGGGTGAAGAATCGCTTCGAGTGGTATGTCTACCTGCACCGGCTGGCCACCGGTCACGGGGTCGACGAGGGCGATCCCGACGGCTCTCCCGAGTGGCCGGATCAGGCCCACCGAGGCCCGGCGTTCATCGCCTGGCATCGCGCGTTCCTTTTGCAGTTCGAGCGCGAGCTGCAGCAGGATTTTCCGTGGGTGGCACTGCCGTATTGGGTGCAAGGGCTGCCCCAGACCTTCTTCACGCCCACGAAGCTCGGCGCGAATGTCGCGGGCGGCAGCGACGCGGTCAACTTCGATCCGGCGTCGCCCATCTACGGATGGTCCATCGACACCCTCGAGCACGATCCGCGCTTCGGCGCCACCGGCATCATGGGCCTCTTGCGGCGTTCCGCGGCTGATCACAATGTGGCGGCGCCGTTTTTCCAGCAATGGAGCCCGGACTTGAAGGCCGACGGCGCGTTCAAGAACACCATGCCGAATTATTGGGCGCTCCCGCTGCGCAACCCCAACAAGTACAACGTCGAGTTGAACCCCCACAATAACGGGCACGGCTGGGTGGGGCCGGCCGACCTCTGGATGCAAAACTGCCGTGAATCCAACGCCGATCCCGTGTTCTGGGTCTTCCATTGCAACCACGATCAGCTCTGGGCGCACTGGCAGTATGAGCACCATCGGTTCGCCACCGATGGCAAGACTCCCGACCACTACTGGCCCAACGACGCCTTCACCGATCCCGGCGCCGAGGTCGGCGTCCCGCTCGGGCATCACCTGAACGACACGATGTGGCCGTGGGACGGCACCATCGGTCCGGTCGTGCCGAATCAACCCAACGGGAATCGTCCCAACGTCAACGGCTTCGGCGCCTTCCCCGCCTCGCGCGCCGCCGGGCTCTGGCCGCCGGCCCCGGCCGCGCCCAAGCCCGCCCACGTCATCGATTACCTCGGCGTCGGGGCGCGGGAAGACCAACTCGGATTTTGCTACGATGAGATCCCGTTCGGCGTGTCGCCCACGGTCCCGCCCCCGGCCGTGCCGCCCGCGCCGCCGGCGGAAGACCGATTTGCGGCGGAGGTGTTCCTGAACAACCGGATCGATCCCGTCACCCGCAAAGCGGCCGTCGCCATGCTGCAGAAAGCGCCCGCCAATATCGATGCGCGGCGGCTCTCCCAGACGATCCGGGACGCCGGAAGCGCATCGACCTTGCGCGCCGACGCCTTGCAACTGCTGGCGCAGGCTTCCGCGGAAGAGGCGCGCGCGGAGTCCGTGCAACTCCTCAACCACGCGGGCACGCCGGCGGCGTTGAGTGCCGCCGCCATCGAGCAACTGGGACGCTCCCAGCATTTCGCCCACGGTTCCCATGAGGAGATGCGGCAGGCCCAGGAGGCCGTGCGGGCCGCCCTGGCTTCCCATCCGGCGGGAGAAGTGCGCGCGCGGGCGCTCCACTTCCTCGCCCCGCAAGGCGATCCGGCGGCGAAGACGGCGCTGCTCGCGGCGCTCGCGGAACCTGCCCGGGCGCCGATCTCCACCGCCGAAGCCCTCGCCCTCCTGCGCTTTTTCTCGGATCAAAAGGGAGCCATTCGCGGTTTCCTCGCCTCCTCGAATGACGACGCGGTGGAAGCCGCCATCCGCTCCCTGCACCGGGACGATGCGAGCGCCGACACGCGACGGAAGCTCGCCGCCGATTCCGCGCGCAGCGTCGGCGTGCGCCGGGCGGCCGTGCAGTCGCTCATGCATGGTGACGACGCCCGCGACGTGGAAACCTTGCTGTCGGTCTTCGCCAATCTGGCCGACGACTTGAGTCTTCGGGCCGAAGCCATCGCCGCCGCGCGCGTCTTTCTCCAGCGGCGCCTCGCCGGCCTCACGCCCGGGCAGAAAGCGGCCTGGACGGAAAAGATTCGCGCCGTTTCGGCGGAGACCTCCGGCGCCGCGAGCCTGGGGGAACTCCAGGCCCAGGCCCTGGGCGTGCTCACCGCTCGCTGAGCCGTAACGATGCAAAACCGCGGCAGAGCGGCACCGTGGCACGGGCGTCCCGCCCGTGGGGCCGGCGGGCATCCTGCCCGCTGAGTGGAGCACCACGAAACGGTGAGCCTCCGTTTCGACGGGCGAGACGCCCGCCGGCCCCACGGGCAGGATGCCCGTGCTACGGTGGCGGGGCTGCGCCTAATGAATAGTTACGGCTTAGTACGCCGCTTGCGCGCCCTTGAGGTTCTTCTTCGCGATCCAGGGCATGAGGGAGCGGAGCTTGGCGCCGGTCTTTTCGATCGGGTGCTTCTCGCCCTCTTTCAGCAATTTGTTGTAGTTCGGGTAGCCGCTCTCGTATTCCTTGACCCAGCCCTTGGCGAATTTGCCGCTCTGGATTTCCTTGAGCACGGCTTCCATCCGCTTCTTCGTCCCGGCGTCGATGATGCGCGGCCCGATGGTGACGTCGCCCCACTTGGCGGTCTCGGAAATGGAGAAACGCATGCCGGCGATGCCCGACTCGTTCATGAGATCGACGATGAGCTTCAGCTCGTGGAGGCACTCGAAGTAGGCCATCTCGGGCGAGTAGCCGGCTTCCACCAGCACCTCGAAGCCCGCCTGGACCAGCGCGGTGGTGCCGCCGCAGAGGACGGCCTGTTCGCCGAAGAGATCGGTCTCGGTCTCTTCCTTGAAGGTCGTCTCGAGCACGCCGGCGCGGGTGCCGCCGATCCCCTTCGCCCACGCCAGGGCGACCTTGCGCGCCTGCTTGCTGGGATTCTGGTGGATGGCGATGAGCGAGGGGACGCCTTTGCCCTCGGTGTACTGGCGGCGGACGATGTGCCCTGGGCCTTTCGGCGCCACGAGGATCACGTCGACATCCGCGGGCGGCACGACGGTCTTGAAGTGGACCGAGAAGCCGTGGGAAAAGAGGAGCGTCTTCCCCTTGGTGAGGTTGGGCGCGATCTGGTTCTTGAACGCGGCGGCCTGCTTGGTATCGGGCAGCGCCACGAAGATGACGTCGCCGCGCCGCACCGCTTCTTCCGTGTCGAAAACCTCGAACCCTTTCTCCTTCGCGACCGCGCGCGATTTGCTGTTCGGCTGCAGGCCGACGATGACCGTGACGCCGGAATCCTTGAGGTTCAGCGCGTGGGCGTGGCCTTGCGAGCCGAAGCCCAGGACGGCGCAGGTCTTCCCCTGCAGGTTTTTCAGGTCGGCGTCTTTGTCAGTGTAGATACGGGGCATGGTAGTTGGGGATCAGTAATCAGTAATCAGTGGGCAGTAATCAGTAATCCGTGAAGACAGCGATCAGTTTTTCGAGGGGCGCATGCTGGGATGCAGGACTGATTACTGCCTACTGATCACTGATTACTTCTTCACTCCGCCTTGCGGGCGAGGGCGATCTTGCCGGTGCGGGTGAGGTCGGAGATGCCGAAGTTCTCCATCAGCATGATGAACTTCTGCACCTTGCTGTCGTTGCCGGTGACCTCGATCGAGAGGTTTTTGATCTGCACATCGACGATCTTCGCGCGGAAGACGTCGCAGATCTGCATGACCTCGGCGCGCGTCTCGGGGGTGATGTTCACCCGCATGAGCACGAGCTCGCGGTCGACGCTCTCGCCTTCACGGAAATCCTGGATGTGGATGACATCGATGAGCTTGTGAAGCTGCTTCGTGACCTGCTCGAGGACCGAGTCATCGCCGCGGACGACGATCGTCATGCGCGACGTGGAGGCGTCCAGGGTGGGACCCACGTTCAGCGTGTCGATGTTGAATCCGCGGCCGGAGAACATGCCGGCGATGCGCGTGAGCACGCCGAACTTGTTCTCGACCAGAACCGAGATGGTGTGTCGCATATCGAGAAAGGGGGCGGAGCGTGGAGGGAAAGCCGCCAGCCGTCAAATCCCAAGTTGCGTTTTTCGAGCAGAGGAGGAAACTCGCCATCCACTCCACGATGGCGGGACGCCTTCGTCCCGGCCG
>DASYIS010000438.1:0-5763 GCA_035997375.1 Chthoniobacteraceae bacterium | reverse complement strand
TTCGAGGAGATCGCCCGGGAGTTTCACGACCTCGAGGATCCGTTCGATTTCATCCCAGCTCGGCTGCCCGCATTGACGAGCCGCCAGGGGCCGAGAGCTGCGCAACCCTCGGAGGACGGCCGCTATCCGCACGCGGGAGTTTTGTCCTCCTTTCAATATCTGCGCCGCTACCCGACGACGGAGACGAACCGCAACCGGCTGCGCGCACGTATGTACTATCTGCAATTTCTCGGCGTCGACGTGCTGGAGCTCGCCGCGCGGGTGAAGGACGCCGCCGCCGTGACCGCGCGGTTTGAGACGCCCACGACGCAAGCTTCCGAATGTGTCGTCTGCCACCGCACGCTCGATCCGGTCGCCGGCATCTTTCAGGATTTCTATGATATCGATGGCGTCTACGGCCCGCGCAAGGACGGCTGGTACAAGGATATCTTCCCCGCCGGCTTCGAGGGCGAAGACCTGCCGCCGGAGCAGAAATGGCGGGCCATTCCCTGGCTGGCCGAGCGGACGGTGAAAGACCCGCGTTTCGCGAATACCATGGTCGAGCATGTTTATTACATACTCACCGGACGGAAAGCGCTGCCGGCTCCCAAAGCGCTCGACGACCCGATGTACGAAGCCAAACGAGTGGCCTACGAGGCGCAGCACGCGGAAGTGGAGCGCATCGCGGCGAAGTTTGTCGAGGCGAAGTACAATTTGAAAGAGGCGTTTCAGCAGTGGGTCGCGTCGCCTTTCTACCGCGCGGAGACTCTGGAGACGACCGAGCTCACCCCGCAGCGCCGCGCCGAGCTGGCCGACATCGGCATCGCGCATATGCTCACGCCCGAGCAGTTGGAGCGGAAAATCAACGCGGTCTTCGGCAAGCGTTGGGGGCGCCTGACGCAGGATTACGCGCTGCTCTATGGCGGCATCGACGCCAAGGAGGTGACCGAGCGCGCGGCCGACCCGAGCGGCGCCATGGGCGCGATGCAACGCACGATGGCGGCGGATGTCGCCTGCAAAAACGTGGCGCTCGATTTCTCGCGCGAGCCCGAGCAGCGCCGTCTGTTCCCCGCCATTGAACCCGACGTGCTGCCCGGCGATCTGGGCGAAGCCGATCAGCGAATCCGGCAGACGATCGTGCATCTGCATGAGCTCGTCTTGGGCCGCTACGATTCCCCGTCCGACCCGGAGGTGGAGCGCACGTATCAACTCTTCGCCGGCGTCGTCGGCGAGGCGCGGGAACGCAAGGCCGGCCCGGACGAGCTCTATGATTGCCGGGCCGGCAAGTCGTCCACGCCCGATCCCACCTACACCGTGCGCGCGTGGCGCTCGGTCGTGACTTATCTCCTCCGGCAACGCGACTTTCTTTATGAATAAGGAGCCGCTCACCCTCGTGCCTTATGAGCGATCCCTTTGATCTCCAGCGGTTCATCGCAGCACAGGACCGGCACGGCACCTACGCACAAGCACTGCGCGAACTCCGCGAGGGCGAAAAACGGAGCCACTGGATGTGGTTCATCTTCCCGCAAATCGCCGGCCTCGGCCGGAGCGAGTTGGCGCAACGTTACGCCATCACCGGTCTCGCGGAAGCGCAAGCTTACCTGGCGCACGAAGTCCTGGGACCACGGCTCATCGAATGCGCCCGCGCGCTGGCCGGGTTAGGCGGCACCGATGCCGAGGAGGTGCTCGGGGAAATCGACGCGCAAAAGCTGCATTCGTCCATGACGCTCTTCGCCAAGGCAGCGCCAAATGAAGCGGTTTTCCGGGACGTGTTGGCAAAGTACTTCGCCAGTGAAGAGGACGCCGGCACGATTGCGCGGCTATGAAATGGGTCGATCGTTCAGTCTTTGAGGTCATTCGGCCCGGCAAGTCGCATGGAGCCGCACCCCAAGGGCACAATTGCCGTTCAGCGAACCGCAGTGAGCCCGGAGGGCTCAAAGCTGGTAGCCGGTGGTGCAGCGAGTGTAACGAGCGCAACCACCGGACCTGATCCAAAAACGCGCCTGCGCCCCGGCAGGAGCGCGAGAAATCTGTTTGTGACAAGCGGGAATCTACGCTTCTCGCGCTCCCTCCGGGGCGCATCAATAGACAATGAGTTTTCCGGTGGTTCCGCTCGTACCTCGCTTCACCACCGGCTAATATCCGTCGGCCCTCCGGGCCGGAAACATCTGCGTTGGCCGTGCAATCTCTTTTGTGGGTTCGGTGCTTTATTGTGGCCAAACCTGTTTCGGTGTTAGGCGCCCGCTACTTCATCGCAAAGAAGTCCTGGAGGTGAATCTTGAACGCCGGCGAGGGCTTCGATGGTTTTCCCGCCGCGTCGGTGTAAACGGCGAACAGGTAGAAGTCGCGATTGGGCCGGAGACCGGCGATTTGCAGGCCTGGGGCTTTCCAGTCTTTGCCGAGGCGCAGGGCGCCCTGGCCGTTTTCCTCGGTGCTGACCCAGATGTCGTACGTGCGCGCGCCCTCGACCGGGTCGAAGTGAACGAAGCAGCGGGTGCCGTCGGCTTCCTGTTGCGGCAGGGTGATTTTCTGGATCTTGAGCGGCGCGGCGACGCCGGCGGCGGTTAGTTGCGCGATCGGGTTCTCGATGCCCTTGATGTCCATCGGCACGGGCATGCGGAGCGACGCGAGGCGCACCGCTTCGGGGATCGCGTCGGCGGGGGTGGTGTACTCGGCGAAGAGATCGCCGAGCAGCGGATCTTCGGCACTCACGGGTTGCGGATCGTTGACATAGAGCGCGTGGGTCCGGCGCTCGACCACGACCTTTTCGAGCTTGAGCGGCAGGTCGACAATGGAGTCCCCGCCGGCGCTATAGGAGCCCCACCACGTGCTGCCGGCTTCGCGGAATGAGTCGAACGGACTATTGGCCGGCAGCTCGAAGCGCAGGTAACGCCACCCGTCGAAGTTGAAGGCGCTCGCACTGTGCAGGTCGTCGCAATTCCACGCGCCGCGCGTGCCAACGCTGATCCATTGCTCGCCCTTGGCGTCGCGCAGGAAATAGACGATGCGCCCCCAATCGCTCGCACCGCGCACCCATACGCCGAGATGGCTCGCCTTGCCGGGGATGTCGATCGGCCGGGCGGGCGTGAGCACGGAATAATACGGCACGACGACGCGCTCCTTCTCGGGTTTCTCCAAGTGCACCGCGAGCGCCCGGCCGCCCGCCGCCGCCGGCGCCTCAACGGCCTTTACGGTCATCTTGCTTTGAAAACGCGCGATATAGGGCAGGTGGCTCTCTTCATAGCCGACCTCACGCTGCGCGGAAACCTGCCATGTGCCGTCGCCAAAGCCGCCCAGCCTGGCCGCGGTCGCCGCCGGCTTCGCGTCGGAGTGGTCCGGCTCGCCAAGCGTCACCATGGCGTCGGCGGCGAGTCCCTCGATATAGCACGGCGACTGGTCGATCGTGAAGGTGACCTTGCCATCCTGCGCAACCAGCTTCTGCTCATTGTCCATCTGGTCGAACAGGCTAACCTGCGCGCCCGGTGTAACGGCGAGCGTCACGGGCCGCCTTCCGCGCACGGTCCACATGACATGTACCAGCTTGCCGCTTTGGTAATGCTTAAACTGGAGATTATAGACGGTTAAGCTGCCGGTCGGGATCCACTTGTTATAGTTGGCCCGGTTTAGATGCCGCGTCAGCGTGGCGAGCGCGGCATAGGCGGGCTTCGGCGTCTCGAGCGAGGTGCGGTTGAGCACGCCGAACCCATAGTGTTGCTCGCCCCAATAGCTGGCCGTGTCGTACGCGGGGAAGCCGCCATTCTGGATGTTTACGCCGTACGCCATGAGCAACAGGCTGTCGCGCATCGTCAGGTCCGCCTGCTCCTGGTCACTCAACGCACCGGGACCGCTCGGGACGCACGGCCCCTCGTACATCGGCAGCAGCGGATTCGGGATGCCAGCCTTCGTAAATTCATTGCGCACCATGTAGAGGCGGTGCAGCGAGACTTGGTGGAGTTGCTGCTCGGGCAGGCGCTCGAAGAAGGGAATGTCGACCGTGACGCCGTCGATGAGCTTGCGCACCTCCGCGCTGCCGCGCAGGAAGTGCGAGGCAAACATCGGGTCGCCATGCGGCAGCAGGCACTTCACGCCGGGGAACTCCTGTTTCACGATCTTCGCCCCTTCGATAAAGCCGTTTAGAAATGACTGGTAGCGATCGTTTTCACCTGGGGTCAACTGATACTCCGGCTCGCCATAATAGTCCGGCCAGAGACCACTCGTGATCGGCCCCAGCGAAGGCTCGGCATAAAAGGAGAGGAACATTGGGCGGCTGTTGGGTCCGGGCTTCGATTCCCTCTTCTTAAGTTCCTCCACAAAGGCCGCCCGCGCTTTCTCCAGCCCTTCGCTCTTTAGATTACCCGCAAACTTCAAGGTAATGTAGTGGTCGCCCGCGCCGGCGAATTTCATCGTGAAGATCTTATATTGCTCCATGATCTTCTTCAGCTCCTCGCCACCGCGCTCGATGTATTGTTCGTAAGAGCCCGGCGTCGACTCGATGCCGGCCTTGGCCATCACGAGCAACTGCTGCGCCCCCGGCGGCGTGTTGTGCCCGCCCTGCCAATTCCAGAATCCAAAGAGCGGCCCGCGCCCGAAATCCCAATCGCCACGGCTGCGCGTCTCTTCGTGGAGATAAGCGAGGGCGCGCGTCTCGGTCCAGGTCTGCGCGCCGTCGGTCACGGTTAGCCGCACGTCATGCAATCCATAAGCCGCGAGCTTGAGCGGAAAAGTCGTGGTCGCGTCTTTGTCCGCGGCCAGGTCGACGTTGCGCGTCTCCTCCGTCACCGCCTTGCCGTCGAGGCTCTTCGTGAACAAATTCAGCTTAACTTTGCGCGCGGGACCGCCGCGATTCTTCAGCGTAACGGTGTACTTCGGCGTTTCCGGCGCGGTCCAGATATCCGACGGCGCGTCGGCCTTCAAAGAGACCTCCACCGCCGGCAATTCGGCGGTGAGCGCATAGATATGGACGCTGCTCGGCAGCCCCGCTGGGTGCGTGCTGTAGTAAAGCGGGTCGGGCGACGCGCGGTAAATCTGCACGCCCTTGCTCAGCTCCAATTCGACGTAGTCCAGGTCGTCGAATTCCGCCAACGCGCCGGGCTCGATCGGGATTGTCACGTGATAGAGGGTGCCGCCATCGGCGTCGGTTTTCACCGACATGGCCCGGGTCTGCGTGATGGTCGAGGTGACGCGAAAGGCCGGCACGCGCGCGGCGAAGCTCTTGGGAAACCCCGCTTGCGAGCGATAGAATTGCGCCGTCACCACCGGCACGCTGTCCGCCTCGGAGTCCGCCGCCGCGAGGAGGTGCAGCGCACGATAGCGCGCCATCGGGACGCGCAGGGTCAGTCGCGCGGGATCCTTGATCAGCGCGCCGACCCAGCGTCCCTTGATCGCATCCGCGCCGCGCCCGCTATAGCGTCCATCGAGATTCCCCTGGCGGAACCAGCTCGCGCCGACATCCACGTGGTCGTGGCCCTGCGCATCCGGTTCGGCAAAGGAAAAGGGGACGCCGTCCACCTTCGCGAGGTCCTTCGGCAGCGAGCCGCGGGCGACCGCCTGGCCGTCGATTTGCGACGCATTGAGAATGCTCTGGAGCGACACGGGCTGGAACAGGGCGTGCGCCTCGGCCGGCGCGGCCTTGCGGATTTCGAGCGGCGCCAATTGCACGCCGGCGCTCAAATTCAGCCGCAGAAAGCCCTTGGTTTCCAAGCCCTCGCGCGTCACGTGCGCGAGCGGAATGCCATCCAGGAAAACCTCATAGCCGCCGGCCCGCAGCACCATCTTCAACGCGAC
>DASYIS010000437.1:0-25591 GCA_035997375.1 Chthoniobacteraceae bacterium | reverse complement strand
ACTCGACTTCCTTCGTCTGACCAGTCTGCAGAACGTCCGAAGCGAAGATCTCTACGCCATTCAGATACAAGTGGATGCCATCGTCAATATAGAGGTGGAATTTTCCTTTTACGATCCCCCCACTTGGTAGGGAACTTGTGATCAATGAAGACGATGAGGGCGCCGCCGGGACTTTGGCGGCCGGCGAGGCGACGACAGGATTCGCGACCACGGGGGCGCTTGGCCTCGCAACCCCCGGCGCGAGAGCGACCGAGGAAGGCGTTAGTGGGAGGGTATTTCTGCTCTGGGTCATCAACGATTTGTACTCAGGGGCAGTGGCTGTGTAACGTAGTCCCGCCAAAGCGGTATAGGAAAGCGCTTTGGCTATGGGATCGTCCATTGTTTCGATCCACTTCTCTCCCGAAGGAAAGCCTTCTTTCGCTTGTAATACGACCAGCGGCGCGACTGCCCTGCCATAAAGAAGTCGTCGATCATCATCCATTTTCCCTCCACTCGCAATCGCCGTGGCTGTTGCTTTGCCGCCAGCCAGGTCGCCGGCCTGCGCGGCAAGATAGACCAGCCCCAACAGCTTCTGATCTTTGTTTGGGACTCGTTCGAGTGATTCTTTGGCCTCCGCGAACTTCCCCGCCCTTCCTTGGGCGTCAGCCACACGAGTCCAGGCCCGAATTAAACCCTCCTCCCCGAATCGAGCACCCTCGGACGTCCTTTTCGCGCCGGACACATCGCCGGCTTCGGCCTGTGCGCCCATAATTTCGACAAAGAGGTTACTCAAACGGCGAACAAGCCAATCGTTAGCAGTGACTGAAGCGCCAGACACGTCACCCATTCGTGTTTGCACCGAGACGATTTCCCGGGCCGCGATCAAGGACTCCTGACTCGTCGGGAGGCCTTTTACTAGTTCGCGCGCTTCCTGAACTGTTTGTCGGTAGCCTGCGCCATCACCAGCTTTCGCTCGAAGCTCTGCCACAACGGCCATGGCCATCGCTTTGCCGATGGGACTACTAAGCCCCTTGACCGTGTCACTCGCTCCCGCCGCATCGCCGCTATCGGCTTGAGCAACTGCCACCGCGAATAAGAGCTGTTCCGAAAGAAGCTGATCGAGCACGGCTTGAGCCATCGTCCTCGCGCCTGCTGCGTTACCGAGCTTCACCTCGATCCCGGCAACAATGGATAGCGCTCGGCTTTTGACAGGGTTGATGGCGATCGTCTCCGCCAGTGCTCTTGCACCGGCAATATCCCCCGCTCGGGCTTGAGCAGCCGAAAGTTCAGCGATCACTTCCGCCTTCGTCGCCTCATTCTCAATGGACGCCGCGGCCGCCTTACCTTGTGCGAGAAGTCGCAAGCAATCCTGGCGGAGCTGAGCACGGGAGGCCCCTGGAATAGGGGCGGCCGTAGCTGCCACCCGAAGCAAGAGCGCAACGACGAGCCACTGGATGGTAGCCACGCATCTTCCGCATCGATTCAACTTTCCCATTCGGTCGAAATATCCCGTCCGATAAATGGCGTCGAGAAAAAACGCTGCGGTGAAGTCGTCGCCGCTCTAAAGCGTTGCGCGACAACCTCGTAACGCGCCTCGCTGGAGGCTCGATCTCTATCCTGGTTGAATGCCGACGCTCAGTGACGTCAATTCCCGATCACAGAAGTCAAGGCAGAGATCGCCGTTACACACTTCGCCTCATTCCAACAGGCTGCGGCAGATTTCCTCCTAGGCCATCGAGTTCCCCTTTCAATAAATCTCCGGCTCCGTCATCTTCTCCCCCCGGTGCAAAAACCGGAAGTCGCACCCTTCGTGCGCCTGCGTGATTTCTTCCTGGAAGAGCTTGCCGTAGCCGCGCGTGGCTTTCGCGGGGCGGGGCCGCCACTCGGCGCGCCGGCGGGTGAGCTCCTCGTCGGGGACGTCGAGATGGAGGCGGCGGGCGGCGACGTCGAGCTCGATGAGGTCGCCATCGCGGACGAGGGCGAGCGGGCCGCCGAGGGCGGATTCGGGGGCGATGTGGAGGACGCAGGTGCCGTAGCTGGTGCCGCTCATGCGCGCGTCGGAGAGGCGGACCATGTCACGGATGCCGGCCTTCAGGAGCTTCTTCGGAATGGGGAGCATCCCCCACTCGGGCATGCCGGGCGCGCCTTGCGGGCCGGCGTTTTGCAGGACGATGACGGTATCGGGCGTGACCGCGAGCTCGTCGGTGTCGATGCGCGCCTTGAGGTCCGGGTAGTCCTTGAAGACCAACGCGGGGCCGCGGTGCTGGAGCAGGCGCGGCTCGGCGGCGGTCGGCTTGATGACGGCGCCCTCGGGCGCGAGATTGCCGCGGAGGACGAAGGTACCGCCGCTCGGCGCGAGCGCGGTGGCGCGGGTGAGGATGACGTCCTCGTTGAAGACTTCGGCGCCGGCGATTTGCTCGCCCATGGTGCCGCCCATGACGGTGCGGGCGTCGAGGTGGAGCAGGTCGCCGAGGCGCACGAGCAGGGCGCGCAGGCCGCCGGCGTCGTGGAAGTCCGGCATGAGGTATTTGCCCGCGGGGCGGAGGTTCGCGATGACGGGCGTGGTCTCCGAGAGGCGGTCGAAATCGTCGAGCGTGATGTCGATGCCCGCGCGCCGCGCGAGAGCGATGATGTGGATGATGGCGTTGGTCGAACCGCTGACCGCCATGTCGGTGACGATGGCATTTTCAAACGAATCGCGCGTGAGGAAATCGGACGGCTTCCAATCGCCCCAGACCATCTCGACGATGTGCCGGCCGCAATGCGTGGCCATGCGCGCATGCTCGGCGAAGACGGCGGGGATGGACGACGCGCCGGGCAGGGTGAGCCCGAGCGCCTCGGCGATGCTGGCCATCGTGGCGGCGGTCCCCATGGTCATGCAGACGCCGGGGGAGCGCGCGATGCCGTCCTCGAGCTCCGTCCAGGCGTCGCAGCCGAGCCGGCCCGCGCGGCGCTCGTCCCAGTACTTCCAGACATCGCTCCCGCTGCCGAGGGTCTCGCCGCGCCAGCACCCTTTCATCATCGGGCCGGCGGGGAGGAAGAGGCACGGCAGATCGGCCGTGAAGGCGCCCATGAGCAGCGCGGGTACGGTCTTGTCGCAGCCGCCCATCAGCACCACGCCATCGAGCGGATAGCAGCGCAGCGTCTCCTCCACTTCCATCGCGACCATGTTGCGGTAGTACATGCTGGTCGGCTTCATGAACATTTCCGAGAGCGTGGTGATCGGCACCTCGAGCGGGAAGCCGCCCGCCTGCCAGACCCCGCGCTTCACCTCCTGCGCCCGCTCGCGGAAATGCGTGTGGCAGGTGTTCAGGTCGCTCCACGTATTGAGGATGCCGATGACCGGCTTCTTTTCAAAGTCCGCGCGATCGTACCCCATTTGCTTCGTGCGCGAGCGATGGCCGAAGGAGCGGAGGTCATCGGGCCCGAACCAGCGGTGGCTGCGGAGCTGCTCGGGGGTTTTGCGGACGGGAAGTTGCGGCATGAGGGGGAGAGTGGGAGAGGGGGCAAGGGGGAGACAAGCCCGGAGGGCGAGGAGGCACAGGTGGAAGTCCGAGATTTCTTCTTCATCACGGCGGCCGAAGCTTCTGACCTGGCTTGAAGCGGATGAGGAGGTCAGAACTCCATCGCCTTCCAAACCTCCTCAACGTCCAGCACGAATCCCGGCAAAACCGTTTCGCCGGAAAGTTGAGCGGGTGCGCGCAGTTCCTCAACGGGCTGTTCCGGGCGATAGATGTAGACCGCGCGCGTGCGCGGATCCAGCAGCCATCCAAGCTGTGCCCCGTTCTCCAAGTACTCGACCATTTTCGCCTTGAGCACGCGGAGCGAATCCGACTTGGAGCGCAGCTCGAGAACGAAGTCCGGGCAAATGTGCGCGAAGCGTTCCCACTCGCGTTTCGGCAATTTGCGCAGCCGGTCCTTCCGCACCCACGAGACATCCGGTGCGCGCATGGCCGTGTTGGAGAGTGTGAAACCGGCGGAGGAACCAAAGACGCGGCCCGTGCCATCCCGTTTTGCCCAGTGAAAGACTTGATAATGTGCTTCCGAGCTGCCGGCGCCGCTGGAGATGTTTTCCGGGGACATGATGATGATTTCTCCCGTCGCGTTGCGCTCGATCCGCAGTTCGGTGTTGATCGCGCAGAATTCGTACAATTGTTCCTCATCCATCGCCATGCCCGGCGGGAAGCGGACGACCAGCCGCGCCTCCTCCGAGGCCGGCTCCGCCTCGTCGGCCGCCGGAGATCGCGCTTCGAGTGGCTCGAGGACTTCAGGCATCGCAGGACTGTGCCAGCAGAATACTGGCGTGGCAAATCGCTTCTCCGAGCGACGCGATGGGCGCGTCCCGGACGCGCTCCCGCTCGACTCGGATTGGCAGAAAAAAGCGCCATGCTAAGTTCTTAGCACTTTCTCTTGCCGCCTTCCCGGCGATGTGCTAAAAACTTCGCATGCCTGCCGATTCCCTCCGCCAGCTCAGCCGTCGCGAGCGCCAGATCATGGATGTCATTTATGCCCGGGGCGAAGCGAGCGCGGCCGAGGTCGCGGAGGCATTGCCCGATCCTCCCGGCTACTCGGCCGTCCGCACCCTGCTGCGCATCCTCGAGGAGAAGGGCCACCTCAAGCATCGCTGCCAGGGCCCGCGTTACATTTTTCTCCCGACCCAGCCGCGCGCGCAGGCCAGCCGCTCGGCCCTCAAGCGAGTGGTGCAGACGTTCTTCGACGGCTCGCTGGCCAACGCCGTCGCCGCCCTCGTGGATGGCTCCGGCGGCAAGGTCTCGGCCGACGAGCTGAAGCGGATCGAAGCCATTATCGCCGCCGCCAAAATGAACCGCCGCACCTGATCTCCCTCCCTCCCATGAATCCAGAAATGCTTTTTCCCGTCGCCGCGGAATGCCTGCTCAAGGGCAGCTTGCTGGTCCTCGCCGCGGCCACCTTCTGCGCCTGGCGCCCGGCCCTCTCGGCGAGCCGCCGCCACGTCGTCTGGCTCTGCGTTCTGGCCGGTCTCGCCGTGCTGCCACTCAGTCGGCTGGCGGCACCCCACTGGCGGCTTCCCGGCTCACTCGCCCCGACGATTTCGGCCGCGAAGAGCCCGCTGGCCATGCCAGTCGCGGCCACGAACAGCTCGTTGTATGCGGAGAATGTGCCCGCGCGCCCGCCAGCCTGGTCGTGGCCGAAGCCGTGGCAAATGCTGCTCGGCGCCTGGGCGGCCGGTGCGCTCGCGATTCTTGGCTATCGACTTCTCGGGAGATGGCAGCTCGCGCGCCTCCGGCGGCAAAGCACCGCGTTGCGCGATCCCCGCTGGCACGAGATGGCAGCGCTTGCGGCGGCTGAAACGGGCTGGCGCGGCCGATTCGAAATCCGCCTCTCCAGCCGCGCAAGCGTCCCCTGCACGTGGGGGCTGCGCAAGCCCGTCGTTCTGCTGCCGTCCGCCTCCGCCGGCTGGAGCGATGCGCAGCTCCAGGCCGTCCTGCGCCACGAGTTCGCCCATGCCGCCCGGCGCGATTATCTCATCCGCTGGTTTGCGACGGTGATCTGCGCGCTGCACTGGCCGAACCCGCTGGCCTGGCTGGCCGCCCGCCGCTTGCAGGCCGCGCAGGAGCAGGCGTGCGACGATCTCGTGTTGCGCGCCGGCACCCCGGCGAACGAATATGCCGACCTCCTGTTCGAGACGGCGCGCGCCGCCACCGGTAACTCGTGGCGCGCGGCCGTCGCCATGGCGCGGCCGGGCACGCTCGAAGGACGCGTCCTCGCGGTGGTCGACCCCGCGTGCGACCGCCGTTCCGCGGGCCGCGGCTTCGCGCTGGTCACCGCGCTCTGCCTCCTCTCGCTGCTCGGCGCCGGCTCGCTCGCGCAGGTCGCCACCACGCCTGTCGCCGCGGACCAGATCCAGCTCGAGGTGAAGTTCATGGAGTTCACGCCGCAGGCATTCGCCGCAGTCCCGGAAGCCGTCCGGCTACGCGATCCGGCCAAGCCGCAGGAGCTGCGTGTGCTCACGGACGACGCAACTGGAAAAACCGCGCTGTTGAAAATGCTGAACGAACGCCCGGGCGTCGACGTGCTTTCGGCACCGAGGGTCACCTCGCGGTCCGGCCAGTCGGCGACGATCGAAGTGGGGCGCGAGCTCGTTTACCCCGTCGAGTGGGAAAAGGCCGGCGCTGCATGGAAGCCGACGAAGTTCAAAACGCACCAGCTCGGCGTCTCTTTCACCGCCACCCCACTGCTCAAGCCCGATGGGCGGGTCGAGTTGCAGGCCCAGCCCCAGGTCACCGAATTGCTCGGTTGGGAAGACCTCGACACCCATCAAAAGCTGGAGGCCGCCAGGCAGCTCAACGCGCCCGAAGGCCGGCGCGCCCGGCCCACCTTCTCGGAGCGCAAACTGACGGACAAGATTACTCTCCGGTTCGGACAAACCGCCGCGTGCTGGTTGCCCCCTGCCGGGAAGGCCGACGGCCAGGAGGAGCCGCGCCGCGTGCTGGTCCTCGTCTCGGCCACCCTGGTCAAGGAGAGCGCCGCAGCAGCACAAAAGCCGCCTTTGCCGGCGCCAGTCGCGACCAACGGAGCCGCCACCAAAGCCAAGGCGATCATCATTCCACGCCTCAACTTTCGAGAGGCCACCCTCGCCGAGTCGATCGACTATCTTCGCGCGAAGAGCCGCGAGTTCACGCCGGATCACGCCGGCGTCAACCTCGTGAACCAGCTCCCGCCCTCGGCTACGCCGGCGAAAATCACGCTCGACCTGAAGGAGGTCTCGCTCCTGGAGGCCGCGCGGTATGTCGCGAAGCTGGCCGGGGTGGAGCTCCTCTCGACGCAGGATGCTCTCGTCTTCAGCGCGGAGCAAGCCCCGTTGCCGACCGCTCCGGCCGCGCCCAGCGCGGCCCTCGAGCGCGCCCAGCGGCTGGTCATTCCGAAGCTCGAGTTCAACGAGGCCGGCCTCGAGGAGTGCCTCGAGTATTTGCGGCAGAGGGCGCTCGCGTTGGACGCGGAGAAGAAGGGCGTCAACATTGTCCTCCAGCCCAACCAAGCTTCCACGGCGGCCCGCCTCACGCTGTCGCTGACGAACGTTCCGCTCTCGGAAGCCCTCAAGTACGTCGCCACCCTTGCCGGCCTGGAGCTCCGGGCCGAGCCGGAGGCGCTCGTCCTCGCCGCGCCGGCGCCGAAAGAGGCCGGCGCCGGCAAACCCGCCGACGAAATCGCGATCGAGCTCACCGGCGTGACAACCGTCTTCAAAGATGGGGTCGCCATTGCCGAGGGCAAGGCCGAGTTCAAACGCGGCAACCTGGCCGTGACGGCCGAACGCATCACCTACAGCCCCGATCGCCGCACCGCCAGTTTCGAGGGACCCGTCGAGTATCGCCAGGATGGCCACTTGTATCGCGGCAAGGATCTCACTTGCGATTGGCCGCGCAACGGCGAGGCCGTTTTCCACGGCCAGGGAATTACCAAAGTCGATTAAGCGGCGCGGGGAAGGTGAGCGCACCTTGGTCTTGGCGACGAGGTAGAGCGATGATAGTTTTGCGTATATGTCTTTGCTGATCGAGAGCCCGGAAGCTGACGATGCGCCGATGGAGGAGGCGCTGGCGGAGCCGGTGACGATGGCCTCGCTGTTGGCCATGCCGGAGTTGCGTGCGCAGTTGTTCCCGGTGCCGGTCGAGGCCTATCATCTCCTCACGGATAATCTGCGCACCGAATTGCTGCGCGGCGTCATTTTCAAGAAATTGAGCAAATCACCAAAGCATTGCATCTACGGGGTGCGGATTTACAAAATCCTGGCGGCGCAGATCTCTCCCGGATTCGAAGTCCTCCCAGAACGTCCCCTGACTTTGTCCGACAGCGAGCCGGAACCCGACGTGGTCGTAGTGCGTGGGACGGAGGCGGATTTCGCAGACCAGCATCCGCAGACCGCCGAGCTGGTGGTGGAGGTGGCAGTGACCTCCTTGCGGCTGGACCGTGCCAAAGCGGCGATCTATGCGGAGGCCAGCGTGCAGGAATACTGGATCGTGCGCCCAGCCACCAAGCAGGTGGAAGTCTATCGTCAGCCTTCGCCGAGTGGCTACCTCGAGCAACAGACGGTCGCGGCGCCCGCCGTGCTCCGACCGATCGCGCTTCCGGGCGTGGCGGTGGACCTGGCGGAGCTATTTGCTTGAGTCCGAAACGGCGCGGTACCGGCGCTACCGCTTCCTCCGCGCCATCCGCCAAACCGCCGGCAGCACTGCGGAGGCGATGAGCCCCGCGAGGTAGAGAAAGCCGAGCACGATGACCCATGGCGCATAATCGAAGATGCCCGCGTCGCGCGCGCGGGTGTAGCTGCGGGCCGCCGGCGGCGGGCCGGGGAGCCAGGCGATGGGGACTTCCTCGCCGAGGGCGTGCTGGTAGATGTTGACCTCGATCTCCTCGACGACGAGCTCCCGAGGCTGGCCGGTGGGGTCAAGGTAGGCGAGACGGCAGCCTTCGACCAAGCGCGGGGCGGGTCGCGGAATCGCCCACCGCAGGCCGGGCGGGAGGAAATCGCGAAACGCCTTGTAGGGCACTTGCTCGAGTCCGACGACTTTCGCCTGGATCACCGTCGCCTCGTTCCAGCGCAGCGTTTCCCGAATGCCCATGCTGATAATCGCGGCCACCGCGGCCACGAAGAGGACCGTGGCGAGCTTGCGCCAGGGTGCGAGCGGGTCCGGTTTCCGGGGGACGAGGAAACGCTCCGCGCGCTTTTCGAGCAGGTAGTCCGCGAGGTCCGGCCGGCGGGAGAGCGCGCGCTGCTCGTCCGTGAGCCCGCCCGCGAACTGCCGGGGAAAATCTCGCGGCTCGCGCCACGCGACGCCGACGACCTTGCCATCGTCCACGACGATGCCGAGCCGCCGCTCGGCCAGCCACAACGTGCCGCGGCTGAGCAGTAACACATCGCTCACCGGACCGTCCTGCACCTTGGGAAGAGGATTGTCGATGACGTCCTGGGCCGTCCACATGGCCGGGCCGAGCGGTTCCATCGCACGCAAGGCATCATCGAGCCGCGCTTCGTGCAGCGACTGCCCGTTCCAGCAGAGGATGGGGCTGTCGAGCGCGACCTGCCAGAGGCGTTCCGCGCCGTCGGTCGAAAAGCAGAGGTCCATTTCCCAGTGGTCTGTGGACGCAGTTACGTACTCGTCGCCGGGCGTCTCCAGATCGACGCCCGCCTGTCCGCGCAGATTTTCAAGAACTTCCGCGCGTCCCATTCCCGGCCGCACCCCGAACCACGCGGTGGCTTGGGCGAGATCGAGCGAGGCCGAGTCGGACATGGCGCCAAGTGAATCCGGTGCGCGCGTTTATTGCCATGGCGAATGCTTCCGCGGGTGAACGCGATCCTCGCCCGCGCGTCAGGCGCTCGTGGCGCAGGTTTTGCTTTTTGCAAGAGCCATGATCCCACCTCCCTTGCCCGCCTTTTCCAAATTCGTCTTTCGCACGGTCGACAGGGCGGGCCGCTCGAAGATCGTGGAGCTGCGCAGCCGCAGCGCGCAGGAGGCGAAGAACTCGCTGCTGGCTGCCGGCGCCCGCCGGGTGGAGTTGCTGGAAGACGGGATGGATGAAGCGATCCGCACCTCGCTGCCCCTGAAGGTTCTCCAGACCACGCCCGCCGCGGAACGGGTGGCACTGCAAAAAGAGGGCACCCAGCCCGGTGGCCGGCGGGTCTTCAGCTCGCAAAATCTCTCGAACCTCTTTTGGTTCTCGCTCTCCGGCTGGCTCGTCTGGAGACAGGCCACCGGACCGACGCCGTGGAGCCCATTCAGCCTGGTCCTCTACGGCGCGGTCGTCTGGGCTTTCGTCACGCTCGGACGGGCGCTCGTCGCCAAGCGCCTCTTCGACGCGCTGCTCCAGGCGCGGGCGGATTATCGCTGGAGCGATGCGGTCGCGGTCGCCCAGCGAGTGCGCGGGGTGAATTGGTTCCTGGCTAATCTCATTCCGGAGAGCGAGCTTCTGCGTACGGAGGCGTATGCCCTCGCGCATGCGGGAGAGCTCAGCCGGGCGCTCGAGCACGTGCAACCGCTGGAAAGCAAACCGGGCTACCGCGTCTTCTATCTCAGTATGCTCGGCACGATCCATTCCCTGGCCGGCGATCTGGAGGGCCACCTTCGCCACGAGCGCGAAGCGGCGGCGCTTCCGCTCTCCTCCGTCGATATACGCATCGGGCTGGCGGTCGCGCTGGGCGAGCATTGCCCCGATCCCGCCGAGGCGGAGCAGATCTTGTCCGGGATCGACGAGGCGGAAGTGAAACCGCTCGCGCGCTACCACTACGCACTGGCGTGGGGTCTGGTCCGCTTGCGGCAGGGCCGCTCCGCCGAGGCTGCGGAGAGGCTGCGCGAGGCCGTCGCCACGGCGCGGAACTTTACCGGCAATGCGCTCGTCGCCGGCCACTTGCCCGTGCTGGAGGGGTGGCACGCCCTCGCGCTCCGGGAGGGCGGCGAGCGCGCGGAGGCCGAACCGATCTTCGCGAAAGTTCGGCCGGTGCTCGAGACGCGGCGGGAGAAGAAACTGCTGCAGTGGTGGGAGGGCGGGCGGCTGGCGGCGTGAGCGCGGGAGTTGCGCGCGAGGCACTTGCTTATGACACAACCCCTCGCGAAGATCGCTGCATCATGAATCAGTCGCAGCAGGAAGCGGTCGATCGCGTCTTCGAAATTCTCAGCGAGCATTTCGACCACGTCGTCATTGCCGTCGGCACCTACGATGAGGACAAGCAGTACACGACCGCCGCCTCGTTCACCGGCGGGGTCGCCGCCGCCATCGGCCTGTGCAAGCTCTACGAGGCGAAGTGGACCAAGGAGCACCTCTGGGGGCCGGACGACCACGATCAGGACGACGATTCCAACGGGCGGTAGCCGTTCACGTCAGCCACTTCTCCCTCACTCCATTCCCCAATGACGACCGTTCCCATCGGCATCATCCTCAATGGCGTCACCGGGCGCATGGGGACGAACCAGCATTATCTCCGCTCGATCCTGGCCGTCATGCAGCAGGGCGGGGTCGATCTCGGCCACGGCACGCGGCTCATGCCGGACCCGATCCTCATCGGGCGCAACGAGCCGAAGCTGCAGGCGCTGGCGAAGATGGCGCCGGGCCTGAGCGTGCGCTGGAGCACCGATCTCGACGGCGCGCTCGCCGATGCGCGCAACGTCATTTACTTCGACGCGCAGACGACCGGGCGGCGCGCCGACGGCGTGTCGCGCGCCATCGCCGCCGGCAAGCACATCTATTGCGAAAAGCCGACGGCCGTCTCCTCCGCCTCCGCGTACGAGCTCTACCGCCTCGCGCAGGCGGCCGGGGTGAAGCACGGCGTCGTGCAGGACAAGCTCTGGCTGCCCGGCATCGTGAAGCTCCGAACCCTCATGGATATGGGGTTCTTCGGCCGCATCCTCTCGGTGCGAGGCGAGTTTGGGTACTGGGTCTTCGAAGGCGACACCGTGCGGGCGCAGCGGCCCTCGTGGAATTACCGCAAGGAGGACGACGGCGGCATCATCGTCGACATGCTTTGTCACTGGCGGTACGTGCTCGATCACCTCTTCGGCGAGGTCGAGAGCCTCTCCTGCTACGGCGCCACGCACGTGGAAAAGCGCTGGGACGAGCAGGGCCTGCCCTACACCTGCACCGCGGACGACAGCGCCTACGCGACCTTCCAACTGGCCGGCGGCGTCGTCGCGCATTTCAACTCGAGCTGGACGGTGCGTGTGCGCCGCGACGATCTCCTCACGCTGCAAGTCGATGGCACCCACGGCAGCGCCGTCGCCGGCCTGCGCGATTGCGTGGCGCAGCCGATGAGCGCCACCCCGCGTTGCACCTGGAATCCCGACATCGATTCACCGATCGACTACAACGAAGGCTGGAACCGCGTCCCGGATTACCAGGTGTGCGAGAACGCGTTCAAAGTGCAGTGGGAGCTTTTCCTCAAGCACGTCCACACCGACTCGCCGTTCCCGTGGGATTTGCGCGAAGGCGCGAAAGGCGTGCAACTCGCCGAGCTCGGACTGCAAAGCTGGGCCGAGCGGCGCTGGCTGGATGTGCCGGAGCTGCCGGCGTAACGGGCGCGATCCGGAGCTGGTGTTGAAATTTTTGCAACTTCTGCCAATGCTCTCTTCGTGAGCGCAAAGACCTTTCGGGTAGAGATCACGAACGGGCAGGTCAAATCCCTGGAAGCCGAACCCTTGCCCGCAGCCGGCAGAGGCACCCTGACCATCTTGGCTACACCTCTGAAAAGCGTGGAAGTCGTCGATGGTCCCGATGGATTCCCGGTCCTGCGTGGCGGAGGTATCATCACCTCTGAAATGGTGAAGGAACTCGAAAACGAGCCGTGGTAAGGAAACTTAGCCGGCGAACCTCTCGCCAATCATTCGATCAGGACGCCTCTCCCACAAACGCCTCCAGCGACTCCCGCGTGATCGTGTGCCGCGCGCCGCAGCGGGGGCAGCTCATGCGGATCAGCTCTTCCTCGCCGAAGAGCCCCTCGGGGTCGGATTGCATGATCGGCGCGAGGATCGCCAGCATCCGCTCGTGCGAGCAGCCGCACTCCCACTGGTAAACGCGCGTCTCGAGGAGTGACAGCGTCTCGCGCTCGTCCAGCGTGCGTAGGGCGTCGTCGTCGAGCTGCGCCAGCCACTGCGTGTCGCAGTCGGGCTGCGCCGAGAGCATCGCGAAATCCTCCGGCCCGAGCTGGAAATAGCGCGCCGGCCGTTGCTCGCTTTGCGTGTAGAGATGCTCGACTGCGCGGAAGAGATTATTCCCCTCGAAGACGACCGCGCTCCGCCGCGCCACATCGCTTTCGCGGACCACGTCGGAGAGGAAAAGGTTGTGCCCTTTGTCCTTCACATTCTCGGTGAAGAGTTGGCCGACGACGGTGCCGATGCGATTGTTGCCGGTCACGAAAAGGTTGAGCAGCGGCTCCTGGAAATGGATCGTCCAGGCGACGATCTCCTGCCGCGGGCGCGAGGCGCAGTGCAGGGTCAGCGCGGCCAGCGCCTCCTTGAGCATCTCGTCGTGGCGGGGCTCGTGATGGTAGCCGTGCTGGCCCTGATGCAGGTAGTAGTCGACGTACAGCTCGCTGAATTCCGCACGTGCGAGCAGGGCGTTGCGATCCCGCACGAAGTACGTGCGAACCTCCAGGCCCTGGGCCGGCGCGGGCGATGCGGGTTCCATAAAGGGCGTAACGTAGCCGCGGACCGCGCGCTTTTCCGCTGAAAACTCGAGCATGACACGGAGGGGGTCGGCGAAGGCGGAAGGGGCCTCGGGTAGGGCGGGCGTCTCGCCGGCCCCGGCGGGCATCTTGCCCGCCTCGATGATACGGCAGGGCTGCTATTCGCGTCGGGCGAAGACGCCCTCCGCGGCGGGCGGGACGCCCACCCTACCCGGGGCCAAAGGCGCTGCGCGCCTCGAGTTCAAAACCGCTCCGGCACCAACTCGGAGGGCGCGGTGGTGGTTGCGAGCACCTGCTCCAGCTCGGGCAGGCTGGCGTAGGCGTTGAGCGCGCTGCCCTGCCGCAGCATCGCGACGAGCAAGCGTATATAGGTCCGCTCCGTGCCGTGGAAGCCGTCGATCGCCTCGCGGTCGGGCGTACCGAGCTGCGCGGCATCGGTGTAATCGTAGAGCTCGAATCCGTGTTGCTCGAAGAGCGGACGGAGCGCCGGCTCGAGCTTCGGCAGGTAGTCGTAGCCGCCTTTGATCTTCGCCATTTCCTCGATGAGCGGGTGGGCGAAGGGCGGGAGAAAACCGACCACCATCACGCCGCGGCGGTCGCATTCCGCCAGCAACTCTTCCATCTCTTTCAGCGCCGGCGCATGGAGTTCGCTGCTCCATTCGTAGGGGAGCAGGCCATGGTCGATCTTGCGAAAGCTCTCGCTGAAGTTCCGGTCGAGGTGCCGCGCGTCGTCCAGATCGTAGAAATAGGAGCGGTATCGGTAGGAGCCGTCGTTGCGCGTGCCCTCGTCGCGCACGAGCGCGGTGAAGCCGAGGCGGTCTGTGCGGCCGGCGCCGGACAGGAGCTTTTGCAGCGGAACCGCGCCCGTCCAGAGGTCGCGGTCGATGGTCCACCAGTTGTGGCGCAGCATCTCGACGCGGTCGAATTCATGCGTGCGCTGCTCTTCAAACCACGCCGTCCCGCGGGTCACGATGTCGGTGTACGCCGACTTCGGGTTGAACCAATACTGGTCGAGTCCGAGGATGAGCACCTCGGGCTGGCGCTCCTTTGGAATATTGGCGAGCAGCGAGCGGAAATGGACGACGCGCTGGATACAGCTTCCGCCATTCAAAAAGCGCACGTCGGGCAGAAAGAAGCCCGCGCGAAATTGCAGCACGCGCGAGGTGCCGAGCGTCAGGACCTGCGGCCGGCGCTCGTCGATCAGCCGCGTCTTTTGGTAGATGATGCGGTTTGAAAACGCCGGGCCGTGCAACACGAGCCGTCCCGGCGTGGCGCCCAGGCGGGTGCGAATGTCGATCGACGGCATCCACTCGCCGCCGAGCCAGAGCGCGGCGACCGGCACTCCGAAGAACACCAGGAGCGGCACGCTGAAGAGCGCCAGGCGAAGCCACGGACGGACGGAGATTTTCAAAACTGGAAGTAGATGAATTCCTGCTGGCCCGCCGGCGCGAGGGTGAAGATCGCGATGATCACCACATAATACGCAGGCCAGCGCACCCAGACCGGACAGCGATCGAGCCACGCGCCGACCGAGCCGCGGCGCTCGCGGAAGAGATGCACCGCCTCGAGCAGCATGATCGCGCCCGCGGTGAAGAGGAACTCCGACAGGCCGAAGCTGCGCGTGAAAAACGGCCCTTGCAGCGGGTGATGCACGATGCGCCCGAGAATCTGCAGCGCGTGGTCGGTCGATTTCGCGCGGAAGAAAACCCACGCGACGCAGACGAGCTGAAACGTGACGAAAATCTTGAGCCCGTTCCACCCGGCTTGCAGCCACCGCGGCCGGGCGGTGCGCGGGGAGGGGATTTTCGCGAACAGGTTGGCGCCGAGGAAAAACGCGGCGTGCAGGAGGCCCCAAAGTGCGAACTTCCAGTCGGCGCCATGCCAGAGCCCGCTCACGAGAAAGACGATGAGCAGATTGCGCTGCCACGACCACCAGCCGCCGCGATTGCCGCCGAGCGGAATGTAGAGGTAATCGCGAAACCAGGTGGAGAGCGAGATGTGCCAGCGGCTCCAGAATTCTGGGATCGATTTTGCGAAATACGGCTGGCGGAAGTTCTCCATCAGGTCGATCCCGAGGATGCGCGCGCAGCCGCGGGCGATGTCGGTATAGGCCGAGAAATCGCAGAAGATCTGCCACGCAAAAGCATATGTCCCGAGGATCAGTTGCAGGCTGCTGCTCGAGTTCGATCCGTAAGCCTCGCGCACGGCGACGGCGAGGTGATCGGCGATCACGAGCTTCTTGAAAAAGCCCCAGAGCATCAGCCGCAGCCCGCTCGCCGTGCGGTCGAAATCCCAGCGGTGCTCCTGGTGCAACTGCGGAATGACGTTGCCCGGCCGTTCGATTGGGCCGGCGACGAGCTGCGGGAAGAATGCCTTGTACGCGGCGAAAACATCGAGCCGCCGCTCGGCCGGAAAGCGCCGCCGGTAGACATCGAACAGATACGCCAGCGCCTGGAAGGTGAAGAACGAGATGCCGATCGGCAGGATCAAATGCGGGATGTGGACCTTGCTCTTGAAGTGCCACGCCTTGAGCGTCGTCTTCCAGGTGCGGACGATGAGCTCGCCGTACTTGAAATAAACGAGCAGGCCGACGTTCACCCCCACGCCGAGCCAGAGCGCGAGCCGGCGCTGCCACACCGCGTCCCAGCGCGCCATCGCCAGCCCGCCGAGGTAGGCGACGATGGTGCAGGTGAAGAGCAGCCACCAGTATTCCAGGTGGCCGTAGGTGTAAAAGTAGTAGCTGCCCGCGGTGATCCAGAGCGCGCGCGCGCGATGCGGCAGCGCGAAGTACACGGGCACGAAGACCAGCAAAAAGAGCAGGAAAACCGTGGACGTGAAAAGCATTGCGCGGGGCGCGATGTGTAACGGCTGGGCATCCGCGTGGCAAGCCGGGCCTCGTTCAGTAATCAGTAATCAGTAGGCAGTAATCAGTGCCGGAACTGCGTGAACCGCCGCCGCGAAGTTCCGGACTGTTTACTCCTCCACTGATTACTGATTACTTCTTCCGCAATTGTTTGATGGCTTCCACGGCCTGACCCACGATCGCGCGGCTTTCCGCCTGGCGCGGGTGCCATGCGATGACGAGGCGGCGTTCGATCGCGCGCAGGAAGGCGGGGCGCAGGGCGACCACGTCGGCGCCTTTCAGCTCGCCACTCGCGATCTCCGGGAGGATCGCCGCGTAGTGCCCCTCGCGCAGCGCGCGGACGGCGAGGGTCGCGGAGGCGCCATCGATCTCGATGCGCAGGCGCAACCCCGCCGCCGCCGCGGCCTCGTCGACCCGCGTGCGCGTCCAGCCTTCCGTTGGGGAGATCATCGGCACTTGCGGCAGCCAGCGGTGCAGCGCGCGCGGATTGCCCGCGAGGGGGCGCGGCACGTAGAGGGCGTAGCCAAACGCGGCAAACGGCTCCGTCCGCAAAGGGCTGACCACGGCATCCTGCCGGATGATCGCGACATCGAGCCGCAGGTCGCGCAGACGCGCGGCGAGGGTTTCACTCCGTTCGCGGATGAGCTTCACCTGCGAGCCGCGCATCGCTTTGCGCAAGACCGGCAGGCGGGGCATCAGCAGCCATTCCATGACGCTGGCGCCGGCGCCCAGCGTCACCTCGAGCGGGTCCCCGGCGCACTGCCGCACGAAGTCCGCCAGGTCGATGAAATGCCGCCGGGCCAGCGTGGCGAGCGTCTGGCCCGCGTCGGTCAGTGCGATCCGCTTCCCGCGCCGGCCGGCGAGGCGCGCGCCGAAAAACGATTCGAGCTCCCGGAGCTGGCGGCTGAACAGGCTCACGCGCGTGGTGTCGCCGGCGGCCGCGGCGGTCAGCGAGCCCGCCTCGGCGACCAGGCAGAGCGTGCGGAGGCGATCGAGCGAGAGACCACCCTTGGCGAAGAGCGCGGCAAACTTGTCCATGGAGTCAACATCGTTGCGCAAGCGCCCCTGTTTGCCGAGCCTCGTTCGGCGCAATCTGGCCTCATGCAAAACCAACCCTACGACCTCATCGGAGACATCCACGGCGAAGCGGCCGCGCTGCGCGACCTGCTCACCCGCCTCGGCTACCGCGAACGCGCCGGCTGTTACCGCCACCCCGAGCGCCGCGCGATTTTCGTCGGCGACTACGTGGACCGCGGCCCGGCGATTCGCGAAACGCTCCAAATCATCCGCGCGATGGTGGAGCAAGGCGGCGCGCTCGCGCTATGCGGCAATCACGAACTCGACCTGCTGATGTACGAGACGCCCGACGGGCGCGGCGGCTGGTTGCGGCCGCACACGCCCCGCACCTCCTCCATGCACGTGCGGACCCATGCGGAGTTCGCCGATCGGCCGCAGGAATGGCAGGAGTGGCTGCGCTGGCTCCAGACGCTGCCGCTCGCCCTGGAACTGCCGGGCTTGCGCGCCGTCCATGCCTACTGGGACGACACGCTGGTCGCCCTCGTCCGCGGCCGCCGGCTCGACGATACCCTGCTCCGTCTCGCGGCGGAGCGGAACAGCCCGACGGCCCTGGCCGTGCATCGCCTGCTCAAGGGCCCCGAGGTGCCGCTGCCCGCGGGGATGCAGATCAGCGGGCGGCAGGGCACCGCCTTGACCGAAATGCGGGTGCGCTGGTGGCGCGACGGCCGCGGCCGAACGTACCGCGAAGCCTGCATCAATCACCGCGAGCCGGGACCGGAAATTCCGATCCCATCGGAGTATGACGCTCTATTGACGCCGCGGCACGACGACGCGTGCCCGATCTTCATCGGCCACTACTGGCTGCCGCCCGAGCGTCCCGCCCCGCTGGCCCCGACGATCGCCTGCCTCGACTACGGCGTCGCCGCCGGCGGGCCGCTTGTAGCGTATCGTTGGGACGGCGAGCGCCACCTGCGCGCGGACAAGTTCGTGTTCGATCCGACGCGGGTGCGCGAGTGTGGTCCGCTCAGTCCTCTGAGCGGCTCGGGTGAGACCGCACAGGGGACTGTGCGGACCACGCCGCCTCCACAAACGCCCGCACCAGCGCCGCGTCCTTGCGGCCGGCTTCCGCTTCCACGCCGCTGCTGACATCGACGCCGAACGGTCGCACTTCTCTCACCGCGGCGGCGACGTTCTCCGGCCGCAGGCCGCCGGCGAGGATGAGCGTGGCGTCCGGGTAGCGCGCGCTGAACTCCTTCGCCAGCGCGAGGTCCGCGGCGACGCCGGTGCCGCCAAATTGCCCCTCGACATGCGCATCGATGAGAAAATGCCGCGTGGCGAATCTTTCCAGCCCCGCGAGGTCGGCCGCGGAGCGGAGGCGCAGCGCCTTGATCAACGGGCGGCCGAAGCGCGCGACCGCCGCGCAGTAGGCGGCGTCTTCATCACCGTGCAATTGCAGCGCGTCGATGAACGGCAGGCGCGCGACCCGTTCCGCCTCTTCCATCGTCGCGTTGACGAGCAGCGCGACGCGCGTGACGAAGGGCGGGAGCTCGGCGATCCAAGCGCCGGCGTTTGCGAGATCGAGGTAACGCTTGCTGCCGGGCCAGGTGTTGAAGCCGAGCGCGCTCGCGCCGAGGGCGATCGAGGTGCGCGCGTCGCCTTCGTTGGTAATCCCACAAATTTTGACGCGGACCATGGGAGTGAATGACGAATGACGAATGACGAATGTGGTGGCGCCTTCGTCGTTCGTCATTGCCCGCTCAGCTCTCGTGATGCGTGACCGCATGGACGTGGCCGTCGCTGCTGCGGAAGAAGAAGGTGAGCGGCCAACTGACCACGAAGACGATCGCCGCGCCGGCGAGCGCCGAGCCGAACGAGGGAAACTTTTGCGACGGGATGAGGCTGCCGAGCGCCGCGAAAAAGCCGGCGTTCAGCGCGGCGATCGCGAGGACCGTGGTCGCGACGAGGCCCGTCTGCGTCAACCGCAGGGTGAGCGGCCGCACGAGCGCATTCAGCAGGCCGAGCAGAAGCGCGGAGGCGATGAGCGTGAGCCATTCGCCGGGGCTGGCCATCAGATGAAGGACGAGGGCGATGACGAGACTGGTGACGAGCCAACGGAAGACGAAACGATGCATGGCCGCGAATCTACGGGGGCGCGGCGGCGTTGCCAAGTGTGGTTGCCAACTTGCGGGAGAGCGCCGAGTCTCCCCGTCCCCGTTTTTTCATGAAACTTCCCGCTGTCTTCGCTCCGCTCCGCCATGGGGCCTTCGCGCGCTACATGACCGGGGAATTCATTTCGATGATCGGGACCTGGATGCAGGTCGCGGCGCAGGGCTGGCTGCTAACCGAGTTGACCCCGCGTCCGCAGGTGCTCGGCTGGCTGACCTTCACCTCGACGCTGCCAATGCTGGCGCTGACCCTCATCGGCGGCCGGGTGGCGGATCGCCACAACAAACGAAACGTCCTCTTCGCGGCGCTGGCCGTGCAGTTCACAGCGGCGGCCGGCCTGGGCTGGCTCGTGGCGGGCCACCAGATCGCGATCTGGCACATCTTCGCGGCGGCGGTCGCCGTCGGCCTCGCGACGGCCTTCGAGACGCCGGCGGTGAGCGCCTTTGTCCCGGAACTCGTGCCGAAGGAGGACATGGCCGGGGCGATCGCCATCGACCGCTCGAGCTTTCACGCGACCCGGCTCATCGGCCCCTTCCTCGGCGGCTACCTGATGGCTCGCTACGGAGTCGCGGCGGCGTATTACCTGAACGCCGTCTCTTTCCTGGCGCTCGGCGCCGCGCTCTGCACGATCCGGGGGGGGCGGGCAGTGCCGAAAGAGGCGGTGACGCCGCGCAGCCAGGGGATCAGCGAAGGGCTGGCCTATGTGCGGAAGGACGAGCCGACGCGCATCATGATCGGCATGATGTCCTCGCTGACCGCGTTCGTTTCGCCCTTTGTCATGGTCACGTTGCCGTTCTACGTGCGGAAGGTGTTGCTGTTGAAGGAGGCGGATCTCGGCTCGCTTCTGGCGATTTCCGGGAGCGGCTCCCTCGTCGGGTCGTTCGTGTTGCTCACCATCCCGCGGGGACGGCGGTCGCTCGCGTTGAAAGGAGCAGCGGTCGCGATCACGCTGGCGATCTGCGGCATGGCGGCGGCGGATCGTTTCGCCACCGCGGCGGGGTCGCTGGTCCTGCTGACCATCGGGCTCTCGCTCACCTTCGGCACGGCGAACATCGTCATCCAGGAGCGCGCCCCCGATGAGATGCGCGGGCGCGTTTCGTCCATTTCGGCGTTGAGTTTCTTTGGGACGGTGACTTTCTCCGGCGTGCTCATCACTTACGCGATCGACCTCTTCGGCATGCGCCCGACGCTGGTCGGCGGCGCAGTCGGCTATGCGCTGGCGGCGACGATTTTGCTCTGGGGCCGCGAGCGGCTGGCGGGTGCGCCGCGGCAGAGCGAGGCTCCGGCTGCCTCGGGTTAGCATTGTCTCGTGCGCAGATTCCGTGGAGTCTCGCCGCCTCCCCATGCAACTCCGCCTCTCCCTGCTCCTCCTGCTCGCCGCCGCCGTGCTCACCCGCGCGGCGGACCGCCCGGACATCATTCTCGTGATGCCGGACGACATCGGCTACGGCGATTATCGCTGCCTTGGGAATCCGATCATCAACACGCCGGCGGTCGATGCGTTTTGGAAAGAGAGCGTGCGTTTTACGGACTTCCACATGAGCCCGACGTGCGCGCCGTCGCGCTCGGCGTTGCTCACGGGGCGGCACGAATTCAAGAACGGCGTGACCCATACCATCCTGGAGCGCGAGCGGATGACTCTGAGCGCGACGACGCTCGCGCAGGTGCTGAAGTCGGCGGGTTATATGACAGGCGTATTCGGCAAGTGGCATCTCGGCGACGAGGAGCCGTACCAGCCGGACCACCGGGGCTTCGACGAGATGTTCATCCACGGCGCCGGCGGCATCGGGCAAACCTACCCGGGCTCCGGCGGCGACGTGCCGGGGAATACTTACTTCAATCCCGTCATCAAGCATAACCACAACGAGCTGGTGGAGACTCAGGGCTACTGCACGGACGTCTTTTTCCGGCACGCGATCGAGTGGATGGATGAGCAGGTCGATCAGCACAAACCGTTCTTTGCCTATATCACGCCCAACGCCGCGCACGGGCCGCTGCAAGTGCCGGCGGGCCTGGCGTCGCGCCACGCGAAAGAGGTGCCGGAGGAGGTCGCGAAATTCTATGGGATGATCGAGAATATCGATGAAGACTTCGGGGTCATGCTGGAAAAGCTGCGCGAGTGGGGGATCGAGAAGAACACGCTGGTTATTTACCTCGGCACCGACAACGGCGGCACGGCGGGCGTGAAGATCTTCAACGCGGGGATGCGCGGCGGCAAGGCGACGCCGTATCAAGGCGGCACGCGTGCGCCGTCATTCTGGCGCTGGCCGGCGAAGTTCCAGGGCGGCCGCGATGTCGCGGCGCTCAGCGCTCAGATCGACATTTTCCCGACGCTCGCGGAGATCGTCGGTGCACAGCCAAGCGACGAGGTTAAAAAACAGGTGGAGGGCCGCAGTCTGCTCCCGCTCCTGCTGAAGCCGGCGGGCGTCGAGTGGCCCGACCGCACGCTGGTGACGCACGTCGGCCGCTGGCCGAAGGGGAAGGCCGAGGAGTTCAAGTACCGGGATTGCTCGATCCGAGACGCGCGCTTCACCCTGGTGAATGACAAGGAGCTCTATGACCTCAGCACCGACCCCGGCGAGTCGAAGAATGTGCTCGAGGCAAACCCGGAGGAGGTGGCGAAGCTGCGGCAGGCGTATGAGAAGTGGTGGACCGAAGTGCAGCCGCTCCTCGTAAATGAAAACGTGACCGGACCGAAAGCGAACCCGTTCAAGGAGCTCTACTGGAAGCAGTTTGGCGGCGGGCCGGATGAGGAGCTGCGGAAGTTCATGGACCCGGCGACGACGACGTTTGAGAGGAAGTAATTAGTCATCAGTGGGTCAGTAATCAGTCCGGAGGCGCTAGGCGGAGGCACCCGACTGATTACTGCCCAACCGATTACTGATTACTTCCCCTTCGGGCTTCCCACCATCCCGCGGGTCGATATGGTGCCCGCATGCTCCATGATGTCGAACGCAAGCTCTTCGACGAAGCCACCATCTTCCGGCGGCTGGATGTGATGGCGCATGAGATCACGCAACGGTATCGCGGGCTGGAACTGACGGTGGTGGTGGTGCTCAACGGCTCGCTCATCTTCGCGGCGGATCTGCTGCGGCGGATCGAGCTGCCGTTGAAGCTCGAGTGCATCCGCGCGGCGAGCTATTACGGCGGCACGGCGAGCTCGGGGCTCGTCGATTTCCCCGCCGGCGCGCTGCCGGACATCGCCGGCCGCCATGTGCTGATCGTCGACGACATCCTCGATACCGGTCGCACGCTGCACGCGCTCTGCCAGTGGCTGAAGGCGTCGGGCGGACCGCTCAGCATCGACATTTGCGTGCTGCTGGCGAAAACCAAGGCGCGGGCGGAAGAGGTGACGGCGACCTACGTCGGGTTTGAGGTCGGAGATGAGTTCGTCGTCGGGTACGGGCTCGATTTTCGTGAGCAGTATCGCAATCTCCCGTTCATCGGGACGCTGCGCGACGAGGTGATCGCGGCCGGCGAGCGCGACGCGCGGCAGGACTGAGGCGCGTGCCGTCTTTAGAAGAGAAACGGAATCCGCGCCGCGTCCGCCGCCACCGCTTCGGGCGCCGGCCGGTAGGCATCGATCGCCGCATAGTCGGCCACGGCGCTGAAGTCGTGCGGGCCGCCGCGCGTGCTCTGTTTCAGAATCTGGAAGGCGGTCTCCGGCGAGGACCAGCGGGAAAACGCGGCGCCGCAACCCCAGTATTGCGCGAGGAGTTGGAAGAGGCGGAAGTCGGTCATCGCGCAACCGGGCGGCTGCGGGCGCGGCTTGAGCAAACGCAGCCGGCCGCGCGGGTCGAGGCGCGTCCCTTCCTTCGCGCGCCAGTCGCGGGTGGGGAGAAAAAGGTCCGCCATGGGCGCGAGGGGCGTTGATTCGCCGCCCTGGACGACGAAGAACTCGAGTCGCGCGGCGAGTTTCGACCAGCGCTCGATTTCCTCCGGCGACCACGCGGCGTCGGATGCGATGAGCCAGAGCCCTTTCAGCTTGCCGGTGCGCGCCGCGGCCTCGCCGTGCGCCGGCGTGCCGGTTCCGGCAAACAGGGCGGCGCCGAGCGCATTCGCCGGTTCGAGATCGACACAGAGGCCGGTCCCGGGTCGCGCCCATTGGCCGGTGAGCAGTGCGAGGTTGCGCAAGGCCGGCTCGGTTTGCGGCCAGGGGTCTGGCTGCCCGCAGAAGCTCACGCGGGCGCCGGTGCCGATGCTCTGCGCGAGATCCCACACATGCTCGGCCTCAAGCCCGGTCTCGGCGGCGACGCGATCGGTCGTATAGTGCGCCACCCTTTCTGCGTAAGCCTCGAAGCCGGCCGTCCGCGCGCGGATGAAATCGTCGTCGAGCCAGCCGCCGGCGATGATGATATTGGCCAGTCCGTAGAGGAGCGTGAGGCCGCTGCCGGGCCGCGGCGCGTAGCGGGCCGTTTCTGCGTCGGGACACTCGGGGGCTCCCGTGGCGATGGCGATCACGCGGGGCTGGTGACGATTGCACGACAGCCGCTGCCAGAGCGGCGATTGCGCGGCGGTGATGTCACCGAAAGCGATGATCACGTCCGATTCCTCGGGCGCTTCCCAGGCCGGCGAAAGAGCCGGGGCGCAGCCGGATTCGCCCGGAGTGAAACCCAAGCCTTCGGACGCGAGCGAGGCGCAAAACGCCAGCTCTTCGTTGGTCAGGTTGGGACTCACGGCCCACGTTGCGGATCGCCCGCCGTGCGCTTGGCGAATGCGCCGAAAGCCGCGGCAAAAGGCCGCGAGCGCGGCGCCCCATTCACACGGCTCCGGCGCGGCGTCGCGCGAGGCGCGGAGCAGCGGGCCGGCCGCTTCGACCGCGCTGCCCCGGCGCGCCGGCGCGTGAAAACGGCGCCATTTGACCGCCCGTGGCGACCCGTGCGCCTCTCCGGCCGGCACCTCCTGCGTTTGTGGGGACATCGTGCAGCAGCCGCTAGCAGGCGGAATGCCACCCTTTCCTCGGGGCGGGGAGACCCGCATGTTTACAGGCGATTTCGCTTTTCCTAAGCTCGGCGATCGGGACAAATGCAGCCAGCGTGGACACTTATTCACAACCGCAATCGTCTCGCTCTGTACACGCGCGCCGAACCGCAGGCGACCGATAAGGGGGAAACCGCCAAGTCCATGGTCCATTTCTGCTGCGACAACTGCCAAAACGTCCTCTTCTTCGAGAACTCGCAGTGTCTCCAGTGCGGCGCCAGGATCGGGTTTGACCCCGCAGGCCGCCGCATGGTGACCTTGGGAGAGGGATCGCAATTCCAGCGCTGCCGGAACGGGGCCGATCATCAGGTCTGCAATTGGGTGGTGCCCAAGGATGCCAATGACCCGCTGTGTCCTTCCTGCCAGCTCAACCGGCTGATCCCCGATCTCTCGTTCCAGGAAAACCTGGTCGCGTGGGCCAGGATGGAGGCGGCCAAACGGCGCGTGCTTTACACGCTGGCGGCGATCGGCCTTCACCCGTACAGCAAGGCGGTGGCGCCTGACGGCCTCGTCTTCGATTTCCTGCGAGCCACGCCCGAGAAGCCGGTGCTGACCGGCCACGACCACGGGGTGATCGTGATCAATCTCGACGAAGCGGACGACGCTCATCGCGAAAAGATGCGGACCTCGCTCGGGGAGCCGTATCGCACGCTGGTCGGGCATTTTCGCCACGAGATCGGCCACTATTACTGGGATCTGCTGATCCAGCCGCGCGACGAGGGCGATCCTCTTTTCCAGGAATGGCGGGCGCTGTTTGGCGATGAGCGGCTCGACTACTGCGAGGCGATGCAGCGCCACTACCGGCAGGGCGCGCCGCCGAACTGGTCGCACACGTACATCTCCTCCTACGCGACCATGCACCCTTGGGAGGACTGGGCGGAAACATGGGCGCACTATCTGCACATCATCGATGGGATGGAGACGGCGAGCGATTTCGGGTGGCACTCTCAGGACGTGCCGATCCCGTTCACGCCCTTCGGCGGCGCGGAGATCGGGCTGCCGAATCACGAAACGGACCCGCACTTTCTGAAGCTCGTGAACAGTTGGGCCAAGCTCGCGCCGGCGCTGAACGAGATCGCGCTCAGCCTGGGGCAGGGGAATCTGTTCCCGTTCGTCTTCACCGCCGCCGCGGTGCGGAAGATTCACTTCGTCCACATGCTGGTGCAGAAGGGGTTTGCCCAAACAAGGCGGGACGGTGGAGGGGAGCGCCAGGTCTGATTACTTCAGCGGCGTCACAAACAGCACGCACACCGGCTTCCCGAGCTCGACCTTCTCGCCGGTCGGCTTCAGCGTGCCGGTGCTTTGGTCGATCTTGTAAACTGCGACGTTGGCGGCGTTTTGGTTGGCCACCAAGAGCCATTGGCCGGTGGGGTCGACGTTGAAGTTGCGCGGCACTTTGATCCCGTCCTGCATTTGCGCGACTTGCTTGAGCGCGCGGG
>DASYIS010000436.1:0-8457 GCA_035997375.1 Chthoniobacteraceae bacterium | reverse complement strand
CTGCACTTCGTAGGCGGGATTCAGCAGGAAAAACGCGGCGACGATGCCGGCGAGGATGATCTGCGCGACGAGCTTGGTCCGCTCGCTGACGCCGGCGGAGGACTTCTTGCTCACCTTCAAATAGTCGTCCCAGAAGCCGAGACCGGCGCAGTAGAGAATGGTGAAGAGGACAAGCCAGACGGCGTGATTGTCCGGCCGCGCCCAGAGGACGGAGGCGACGATGACGCAGCCGTGCATCAACACGCCGCCCATCGTGGGCGTGCCGGCTTTCTTGCCGTGCAGCTCGAAGAGGCGATGCACCTCTTCCTTCGTCCGCACCGGCTGGCCGAGCTTGAGCGAGATGAGCCGGCGGATCGCGTAATTGCCGAAAATGAGCGAGAGCAGGAACGCGGTGATCGCGGCCGCGATGGCGCGAAAGCTCGGGTACTGGAAGACGTTGAAGCCCCGCAGTGCGTCCCGGCCCGGGCCGAGGCTCAGCTTGTAGAGATAGTACATCATGCCGCCTGGAGTCCCTCCACGATGCGCTCCATGCGGGAGGAGCGGCTGCCCTTCACGAGCACGATATCGCCGGCGCGCGCGTAGCCGTGGAGGTGCTGCAACGCCTCCTCGATCGACTCGCATTGCACCACGCGCTCGACGCCGCCCTTGTACGCGGAATCGGTGATCCAGTGCGCCTCTTCGCCGATGCCGATCACGCAATCGATGCCCAAATGCGCGGCGAGCTCGCCGGCGCGGCGATGGCCCGGCTCGGCCTCGTGACCGAGCTCGCCCATGCGCCCCAGGACCGCGATGCGCCGGCCCGCCGAGGGGAGCTGCGAGAGGGTCGCGAGCGCCGCCGCCATCGAGTCGGGATTGGCATTGTACGAGTCGTCGAGCACGTGAATGCCGCGCAGGATTTTCTGTTCGAGGCGCCCCTTGGTGAGATGCAGCTCGCGCAGCCCGTCGGCGCACTCCTCCAGCGTAAGGCCGAAGACGCGCCCGCACGCGGCGGCGAGCAGCGCGTTGCGCACCATGTGGACGCCGGGGACCGGGACCTCGGCCTCGACCGAGCGGCCGTCGGCTTCCAGCTTGAAGCGGGTGCCGTTCAGGTGCGGATGCAAATCGCTGGCGCGCACTTCGCCGCGCTCGAGGCCGGCGAGCACGACGTCGGCTTTGGTCCGCTCGGCGATGCTGTCCGAGAATTCGTCGTCGCCGTTGAGAATGAGCCAGCCGCCGGGATGGAGCGCCTCGGCGAGCATCCCTTTCTCCAAGGCGATCGCCGCGCGGGTTCCCATGTGCTCGATGTGCGCCGTGCCGACGTTGGTGATGATCGCGACATCCGGCCCCGCGATCGCCGCGAGCGGCGCGATCTCGCCGGGATGGTTCATCCCCATCTCGAACACGCCGGCCTGGTCGCTTTCGCGCGCGCGCAGGATGGTGAGCGGCAGGCCGATGTGGTTGTTCAAATTGCCGGCGGTGCGCGCGACCTGGAAGCGGCGGCTCAGCACGCTCGCCGTCATGTCCTTGGTGGTCGTCTTCCCGCTGCTGCCGGTGAGCCCCACGACCTGCATCGGCAGCGAGCGGCGATAATTCATCGCCAGTTCCTGCAAGGCGCGCAGGGTGTCGGTGACCATGATCACGCCGAACTCCGCGGGCAGGCCGGGCGGGACTTCCTCCGCGATGACGCCGACCGCGCCGAGCCGAGCGGCCTCCGCGATGAAGGTGTGGGCATCGAACTTTTCCCCGCGCAACGCGATGAAAAGATCGCCCGGCTTGAGCGAGCGCGAGTCGGTGCAAACCGACGACACCAGGGCGCGCTCGTGCCCGGCCCGGAGAGAACCTCCGGCCCAGAGGGCGACGTTTTCGAGCGGCGTGGGTTCCATTTTAGCGGAGGTCGACGGGTTTGTTCTGGAGTGCCTGTTGCGCGACCGCGACGTCGTCGAAGTCGATCGTGCGGTCGGCGAATTCCTGATAGTTCTCGTGGCCCTTGCCGGCGATGAGGACGATGTCGCGGGCCTGCGCGAGGTCGATCGCACGCTGGATGGCGGCGCGGCGGTCCTCGATGACTTCGTAGTTGCCGCGCGGCATGCCGGGCTTGATGTCCTCGATGATGGCGAGCGGGTCTTCCTTGCGCGGATTGTCGGAGGTGACGATGGCGTAATCGGCGTGCTCGTCGACCGCGGCGCCCATGCGCGGGCGCTTGCCGCGATCGCGGTTGCCGCCGCAGCCGAAGACCACGAGCAGCCGCGCCGGCTTCAGCTCGCGGAGCGTTTTCATCGCATTGATCAGCGCGTCATCGGTGTGCGCGTAGTCGACGAAGATGCGGAAGTTGCGTTGCGCCGGCACCGCCTCCAGCCGGCCCGGCACGGCGGGCGCGGTCGCGAGCGCGAGCACGGCGACGCGGACCTCGATGCCCATGGCCGACGCGGCGGCGATGGCCGCGAGCGCGTTGTAGACGTTGAAGTTTCCGATGAGCGGGAGCCGCACGAGCCAGGAGCGGCCGTTCGCATCGAGCTGGAACGAGGTCCCCTGGAAGTCCGTCCGCACGTTGCTCGCGCGAAAATCGGCGCGCTGCCCCATGCCGTAGGTGACAATCGGCAGGCGGTCCTTGCATTGCTGGATGAGGAGCGAACCGTAGCGGTCGTCGACGTTGATGACGGCCTGGCCCTTCTTCTTTTTCTGGCTGGCGACGTTGGTGAAGAGCAGCGTCTTCGCCTCGAAGTACGCCTCCATCGTCTTGTGATAATCGAGGTGGTCCTGCGTGAGGTTCGTGAAGACCGCGACGTCGAATTCCACGCCGCGCACACGCTCCTGGACGAGCGCGTGGGAGGCGACTTCCATCACCGCGGCGCGGCAGCCGGCGGAGCGCATCTGCCACAACAGGTCCTGCAAATCCGGGGCTTCCGGCGTGGTCCGCCAGGCGGGGATGCTGCGCGTCCCGATCTCGTAGCTCACGGTGCCGATGAGCCCGCAGAGGCGGAGCGCCTGCTCGCAAATGTACTTGATGAGATAGCTCGTGGTCGTCTTGCCGTTCGTCCCGGTGACGCCGGCGATCTTCATGTGCCGCGTCGGGTGCTCGAACTTCGCGGCGGAGAGGTCGCCCATCGCCTTGCGCGCGTTCTTCACGACGATGACGGTGACGCCGGGAAGCGGCACGTCCTTCTCCGCGACGACCGCGATCGCGCCCGCCTTAACGGCCTGCGGAATGAACTGCGCGCCGTCGGCTTTCTCGCCCGGAAGCGCGATGAAGAGCGCGCCGGGTTCGACCTTGCGCGAATCGTACGCGAGCGACTGGATGTCGAGCTCGGCCGAGCCGTTGACGACCTCGGTCTCCACTTCCCGGAGCAGCGTGGCGAGTTTCATACGCTAGTCGCGGACGGCCTCCCCGCCGCCGAGGACGTCGCCGGGCAGGATGGGCTCGGTCGGAGTGAGGTTGAGGTGCTGCGCGGCTTTGTCCGCGATCCGGGCGAAGATCGGCGCGGCGACGAGGCCGCCGTAGTTTTCGGAGTGCGGGACCTTGGCTTCGTCGACCAGCACGAGGCAGACGAACTCCGGCTTCTCGGCCGGCATGAAGCCGACGAAGGAGACGATGTAGTTGCTGTGATCGTAGCCTTTGCCGCCGCCGCGCGCCTTTTGCGCCGTGCCGGTCTTCCCGCCGACGAGGTAGCCGGGGACGTGCGCCTTTTGCGCGGTCCCTTTTTTCCCGACGACGCCGACGAGGGCCTCGCGCACTTGCGCGGCGATCTTTTCCGGGATGACGCGGCGGACCTCGTTCGGCGGAAACGCCGTGACTTCACCCGTCTGCGGGTCGGTGATTTGATGCACGACCTGCGGCGTCATCAGCCGGCCGCCGTTCGCGATGACGCTCATCGCGCAGACGATCTGGATCGGCGTGACGCCGACCTCCTGGCCCATCGGCAAATGGGTGATCGAAATCTTCGACCACTCGCTCGGCGGATGCACCACGCCGGACAGCTCGCCCGGCAGGTTGATCCCGGTCCGCTCGCCGAAGCCGAACTTGCGCGCGTACTCGAAGAGCCGCTGGTCGCCCAACTGCAGGCCGAGCTTGGCCGCGCCGATGTTGCTCGAGTGGATGAGCACGTCGCGCACCGTGATGCTGCCGAGCGGCTTGTGGTCGTGCAGCGTGTTGCCGTGATAGGTGAACGCGCCGTTTTCACAGAAGATCTCGGTGTCGATCTTGACCAGGCCGAGCGAGAGCGCGCCGGACGAGGGGACGATCTTGAACGTCGACCCGGGTTCCAGCAGATCCATGATCGCGTGGTTCTTGCGGCACTCGTCGGTGGCCTTGCCGGCGTCGTTCAAATTGTACGGAGGCCAGCTGGCGAGCGCCATGATCTCGCCGGTCTGCGGGCGCATCATGATGCAGGCGGCCATGTTCGGCTTGAGGGCCTTCGCCGCGGCATTCAGCTCCTTTTCGACGATCATCTGGAGGCCGGAGTCGATCGTGAGCTGCACGTTGCAGCCGTCGCGCGCCGGCCGCTCCTGGCCGCGGTATTGCACGAGCTCGCGGCCGTTGCGGTCGCGCTCCGAGAAGCGGTAGCCGTCGCGCGCCTTGAGGAATTCGTTCATCGAGCGCTCGACGCCTTCCATTCCCTTGGAGTCGTGGTCCACGTAGCCGATGACGTGGCTCGCCATCTCGCCATTCGGATAGGTCCGAATCGCCTCCTGTTCGAACGTGACCGCGCGCATCTTGTGGTCGCTGAGCTGCACGGCGAGGTCGGCGGCGACGAGCTCCGAGAGCTCCTTTTTCAGCACGGTGTAGCGCACGGGCACGTTTTGCTGCTCCCGCTCGGACCAGCGCGTGCGCGTGATTTTCTCGAGCAAGACGTTGGCCGGCATCTCCAGCGGGCCGGCGAGCAGCTCCGCGAGGGCGCCGGCCTCCTTCGCATCCTTCACGAGCGAGCCGTCGACGACGACGGTCTTCACCGGCTCGTTCTGCGCGAGCGGGATGCCGCGGATGTCGGTGATCGCCCCGCGCCGCGCGGAGATGATCTTCTTCGTGCCGTGCGCCTCCGCGGCCCGCTCCGCCAGCTCCTCGTGCCGCGTGACCTGGAGGTGCACGAGGCGAAACGAGAACGCGGTGAAGCAGCAGGCCAGCAGGCAGCACGCGGTGATTACCCGCTCTGGAGCAGTGCGAATCATGAAATTTAGGATTTAGGATTTAGGATTTAGGATTTGAGAATCCGAGACTTGGGAGATGCGGCCAGTGCGCGGGAGAGGGCTGTAAATCCTAAATCCTAAATCTTAATTCTTAAATTACCGTTGGTTGGCCACCGGACGCAGATCGCCGCGCGGCGTCTTGTCGTTGAGGACGATCAGGTGTTCGCCGCGGCTGATGTCGACGAAGCCGGGGAGGTAGGTGCGGTCGGTCTCACGCCGGTGGCGCATGACGTTCGGCGAAGAGGCGGCCGCGATGCGCGACTTGATGACCTCGTTCTGGTTTTGCAGTTCCAGCAGCTCGGCTTCGAGCTTGCGGATGTCGCCGCCGCTCTTGTGCAACTGGTTTTTGCAATAGACGTAATAGAGTCCACCGCCCATGACGAAGAGGACGATGAGGCCCCAGGTGAGGAGGGCGGTGACAGGGAGTACGTTTCCGTGGCGGCGGCGATTTCCGGGCATGGGACAATGGTTTTTGAAGTTTAGATTTTTTCTACGGCGCGAAGCTTGGCGCTGCGGGAGCGCGGATTGGCCCGCTGCTCCTCCTCACTCGCGATGAGCGCCTTCGTCGTGACGCGGCGAAAGAGCCGGTCGGGATTCGGGCGCGGCTCGGGCCACTCGGGCCGGTCGAGCCACTCGGTGGTGTGATCGCGGAAGAAGTGCTTCACCGCGCGATCCTCGAGGGAGTGAAAGGCAATGACGGCGAGCCGGCCGCCGGGCGCGAGCAGGCGCGAGAAGACCTTGAGGCCGGCCTCCAGCGACTCTAGCTCGTGGTTGACCGCCATCCGCAGCGCCTGGAAGACGCGGGTGGCCGGGTGCGTCTTTTTCCCGCGGCGCGGGATGACCGCCTCGACGAGGCTCGCGAGCTCGGCGGTCGATTTCAGCGGACGCACGGCGCGCTCCCGCACGATGCGGATCGCGATGCGGCGGGCGGCGGGCTCTTCGCCCAGCGTGCGGAACAGGCGCTCGAGCTGCTCGCCGCTCATCGTGTTGACGAGCTCGGCCGCAGTGACTTTCGCGTCGGGATTCATCCGCATGTCGAGCAAGCCGTCGCGCATGAACGAGAAGCCGCGCTCGGGCGTATCGAGCTGAAACGACGACACGCCGAGATCGGCCACGATGCCGTCGACTTTCGGCACCTGCAGCCGGGCGAGCAGCGCCTCGGCATCGGAGAAATTGCCGGAGACCGCGTGGAACTGGTCGCCGAACTGCGCGAGGCGCCGGCCGGCGAAGGCGAGGGCGGCCGGGTCCTGGTCGAGGCCGATGACCATCGCGCCGCGCTCGAGGAGCGCCTCGCTGTGGCCGCCGCCGCCGAGGGTGGCATCGAGGAACAGCTTGTCCTTCGCGGGCTGCAGGCAGGCCAGCACCTCGTCCCGCAAGACGGGGACGTGGTACGCCGGCCCGGACCGGAGAGCGCTCTGCTCTTCCTGTTTCGGACCGAAGCTTTCGCTGAGGTAAGACATGACGGCGATCATAAACCTGCAAGCTCGGCGACCCGGGTGTAGATGGATTTCTCGGTGCCGTTCGCGGCCTCCCAGCGCTGTTTGTTCCAGACTTCGAACGTGTCCTGGACGCCGACGAACATCAGCTCCCCCTTGAGGGCGAGTTTCTCGCAAAAGTCATCCGGCACCAGCATGCGCCCCTGCTTGTCGGAGAAGACCTGGACGGAGCCGGAGTAAAAGTGGCGCTTGAAGATCGCGCGATCCTTCGGGGTGATCGCCGGGTCGTTCGCGACCTGGTCGGCCACCGCGCGGAACTGGGCCGGCGGCATGACGCGCAGGAAAGTCTCGGTGGGATCGGGCATGACAAAAAATTCGTCCGCCTCGGTGCGCCGCCAACGGGCGGGAATGGTCACGCGATTCTTCGAATCGAGCGCATGAGACACCCTTCCCGAGAACATCGGTTGAGGCGTCGAATCTGCGGACATAAACGAAGAAGGAGAAGGATTAGTGCACCATGGTGACCCAGCGGCTGCCACTTTCTGCCACTTTCCCCCACTTCTTCACAAGAGGGAAACGCAATTATTTTTGTACGTTGAGCGCTTGCCCTGTCGCCTACACCGTATGTTGTGGTTCCGTTGGGTGCCGACCACAATGACGCTTTTGGGCGCTGGTCTCAAGCGGTAATTTCTGGAAAGAAACGCCCCACAATCTGCCACTGGGGCTTCAAAACGCCCGAAAACGAAGCACCAAGCCACAGGCACCAAGGGCCAAATAAGCTCCAAAGATCAAAGACCAAGGAGCCAAACCGGAATCGGCGTGGCGCGCGTTTCCTTGGAGCTTGGCTCCCTGGCCTTTGGCCTTCGTTTATTTGGCCCTTGAAGCTTGTGGCTTGGTTTTTCCCTACTTCGGTTGCGCCCCTTCGTGCGCCGCCTGCTCGCGCGCGCTCCACGGGCCGGCTTTGTCGACAAACCACCGCTTTGCCTTGGCGACGCGGCCGATCTCCGTATTCGCGGCGCGCTTCATCAGCGCGAGGAAGCATTGGTCCGCCGCCTTGTTGTCGCGGTCCTTGAGCCAGTTGCCGGCCGTGTTGATGACGTCGGCCAACTCCGGCGTGTTGTCGGGCAGCAGCGCGGCAGCTTTCATCGCCAGAGCGCCGGCGATCACCCGGTAATGCCAGCGCACCTCGGGGACGAGGCGGGATTTGTTGAGGCGCTCCAGTTCCTCTTTCGTCGGCTTCAGGGAGATCGGTCGGCTGACGGTCTGCTCTTTTTGCGGATTGTAGACGTGGTCCGTGTATTTTCCGGTGCGGCGCTCCTGGGCGATCGGATCCGTCTCGAACTCGCCCTCGGCGATGAAGACATCCGGCGCGACCTCCGTGCCCATGATCTCCAAGCCGTCGTGCCGGGCGATCCAGGCCGCGGCGAACCAGGCGCGCGCGCGGACGGCCTTCTCCAGCTTGGGGTTTGCGCCGTCGTCGAGCGCCTTCGCGTAGGTGGCGAGCACCTTGTCGTACGGCGCGGGCAGGTAAGGCGCGGCCTCGGCGTAGCGGTCGGCGCGCACCAACCGCCGGCCGAGCAGCCAGCGGAGCCGCAACTTGGGATCGCCCTTCGCCGCTTGCGCCGGCCCATTGACCATCTGCCGCCCCGCGGCCGGCGGCGGCGCTTCGCGGTCGACGTAGGTCTTCAGCTCCTCGATCGTCAGGACCGACTCCGCCATGTACCCCACATCCCCCTCGAGACCGCCCTTGAGAAAGGTCTCGAAGGCTTGCAAAAACTCGCCGCGCGCCAGCTTGAGACAAGCGAGGTCGCCGGCGACCTGCGTGCGGAATTCGCCTTGCTCGTAACGCCACTCTTCATCC